>BNUW01000144.1 GCA_025997655.1 Spirochaetia bacterium | reverse complement strand
AGATGGCCAAAGCCTTTGACGGTATCGAAATCGTCTTTGAGGGCGCCGCCATGGTGGAAGCCTACATTGACGAGGTAGTAAAAGAAAAGAACCGAAACAAGGCTCGTTTAACGGGTTAAACAAGGTTAGTTTAACCCGTTAAACCAATGCCTTAAAAAAGAGTAGTTAACAAAAATGAACTTTTTTATGTTATATTGGAAAATATATGGAACCTATTATTTTAGCATCCGGGTCTTTACGCAGACAGGAATATTTCCGGCTTCTGGGGCTGCCTTTCAGCATCATGCCCGCCTATATCGACGAGGGGGACCACGAAAACCTGCCTCCCAAGGAATTAGCGGAGGAATTGGCGGTCCGGAAGGTCAATGCCGTGGTGGATCTGCTCACCGGTCGGCTCCCCAACTGGATTTTCGGGGCGGATACCCTGCTTTCGGTGGATGGGGAGGTGTACGGCAAACCGGCGGACCTGGAGGACGCCCAAAGAATGTTGAACACCCTCCAGGGACGGAGCCACGAGGTGATTACCGCCATGGCCCTCTATAGCAGCAAGGCAAAGATTATTGACTGCCGTTCCGTGGTCAGCACGGTAACCTTCGCCCCCCTCTCCGCGGAGGATATCGCCTGGTACCTTGACACCGGGGAATGGCAGGGGGCCGCCGGGGCCTACAAGCTCCAGGGGCGGGTGGGCTGTTTTGTGGCCGGGATAAACGGGTCCTACAGCGGCATCGTGGGCTTGCCATTGCACGAATTTTATGTCATGCTTAAGGAGAACGGTTATCCCTACGGGGATTGACCGGACTGAAAGCTCAAGCAGTTTCAGTCCGATAGCGGCGCTGGGTTCAGGAGCTTTTGTTCCGGACCGGGCGCTGACTTTCCACCGCCCCATAGCGGGTGGTGAGATATAGGGAAGGCGTTGCTGGAGACCGGCAGGTCTCAGACGTCCGGTCGGGACCAGCGAACGCAGTTTTGGTGTGGACATGTTCCAGGCTGCGTCGGCGCGCAAAAAGACCGCATCCTCCTGATAGGCCTTAACGTCAACAATCATGTTATCGACATTGCCCACATAGCCGCCGCGATTTTTGGCCGATTGACAGACTGCTTCCACGCTCAATGGCGCTTCGTGCCGGGTGCTGCGGGCAATATATTTGCCTTTCGCCTGGGGTAAATAACTTGGATAGAATTTTGCAGCTGCTTCCAACATTGTCTTGACGTTTCCTTTCCCATGCGATATATTCCTAGCCATGAAGGGCGAAGGTACGTATTTGCATCGTTGTGGGCAGGGTCAACAGGTCATGGTATTGCCGGCGGTAGAGCCGTGTGATCCAATTTCTGATATAATTACCCCCCCCCCCCCCTATGTAATTCGTTATATAGTAAAGAATTAACTCAATCATCTGATAATTCAGTTTCTCAAAAACTGCCGAATTCCGTGTTGGAATATCGGCTTTTTTATATTTCTCTTCAATATAAGCGAAGGTGGAGCGGCTTTCAGGAGCCTGACGGCTTAGTAAAGCCGTAGACAGCAATCGGATTACCTATTCGATGCTGTTGACGGCGCACGAAACAAGGTGTTCGGTTTTCATTCATTCAACAAGACGGGTACAGAGAACCGGCAGGTTCTTTAGGTGTACTACCATAGGAGAAAATTTGCCCTGATGACTGCACCGTGTACTACACCGTTACTTTTAGTGCAAAGGGGGTAGAATGCATGCTTCTGAATTCTTTTAAAAAGGATATTATTAATCAACTCATAGCGGCGGACGGAGCGGACGAAGGCCGGGTTCTGGACAATCCCCTGGCGCCGTATTTCCGTGCGTTTACCGGCGCCTTTGATCCAAGAATGCCGTTTACCTTTTACTTCGAAGTGAAAAATAAACCGGTTTTGTTTGTCTTCGACGATAAGCCCAATGAAGCCCGTTCCAGCCGCGCCGTATTTGTTGATCTTTGTGAGCGGATGCTGGACAATACGTTGCGCATTACAAACGTTATTCAGGAACTTACCGATGGCGGGTATCTAACCGTAAATCCCCCGGACTCCAAAGAGCGGTCCCCTTTGCCGCTGAACTGGGATACATGTTGGCGTAAGTAGTATACTCATTTTACCCCATATCTTATAGACGGGTTATCCTTTGTTTGTTTTTCCCGGTTAACGCCGCAGCAGAAACTGTATGATGTGTGGGTTAAGTTTAATCCGCATGTGCTGGCAAGCTGAGAATAGCTTAGTTTACATTAGACACAATGGAACGCCTTTGGCTACGGATTGTATTAAATATACTAAACAAGTAGATTTTTTAAATGACTAAAAAAATTATCATAATCATCCCCTATTTTGGAAAACTTCTTGAATATTTTCCTTTATGGTTAAAAACCGCCGGATTTAATACCCAGTTTAACTGGTTGTTATTTCTTGATGATAAAACGCATTACGATTTTCCTGAAAATATTCAGGTGGAGTATACCTCTTTTCAGGCTATAAAAGAGCATATTATTTCAAAATTTGATTTTGAAATTTCATTAGAAACACCATATAAACTTTGTGACTTTAAACCGGCATACGGGTATATATTTAATGAATACATAAAGGGCTATGATTTTTGGGGATATGGGGATATTGATTTACTCTATGGGAATCTATCAAATTTTATAACGGATGATCTGCTTGCAGGATACGACAGAATTTTACCCCGCGGTCATTTATCATTATTCAGAAACAATGAAACCATGAATAAAGCCTTTATCTTTAAATCAGAAAAATATCCTGACTATAAACAAGTATTTTCTTCAGTAAGATCTTTTGCTTTTGACGAACATGGGGGGGTAACACCTGTTTTAAAAGAAAAAGGATACAAACAATACAATGAGAACATAATGGCTGATATACATTTTACGAAATTTAAATTGTATACGAGTACGGGGGGGGGGATAAAAAATTACAGAAATCAATTTTTTATTTTGCATAATGGCACAATTTTAGGGATATATAATAAATCTAATAGTAAAAAATATGAAGAATTTCCCTATATCCATATGCAAAAAAGAAAAATGAAACTCGTGCACTCCGCTGAAATATATAATAATGCCAATGTCATAGTACTATTGCCGTATTGTTTTGAAATATTTTCTGATTCCATTTTTATAGGTAACAATATTAAACAGGATGCAGCAGACAGACTTATTAACCAATTTAAAAAATATAATTACAATATTTTTGAATGGTGCATATTTTATATGCGGGTAATAAAAAAAAGATTAAATAATCTAAGAGAAAAAATATTAGTAAGCAATCCATCAGGTTTGCCATTTATTAGGAGAGTATAATATGACGTTAGAAGTCATGTTAAAGGTTTCTTGTAAATTAGTAAATCAAACACCAGACGCATAGCTAAAAACAACCTTATGCTTTACTTCCGGCAAGCTGTCACTTTGCTGGTAAGCCAGTACACGGTGCGGGTGGTGCTGAATACCCTGGGGGCAGAAGATTACGGAATTTACAATGTGGTTGCCGGTGTATCAAGTGTGTTTTCGTTTCTAAGCTTTGCAATGAGCAGTGCAACGCAGCGATTTTTATCCTATGAATTAGGAAGAGGAAATTTAAAAAAGTACAACGAAATATTTTGCATGTGTATGAATATATACGCATTAATTGCTTTAGTATCCGGGATATTATTGGAAACAATTGGCATATGGTTTATTAATACAAAACTGATTATACCTTATAATCGAATGGAAGCTGTTAATATTGTATATCAGTTTACCGTTTTTTCGTTTGTGATAAGTACAATTAACTCGGTTTATATTGCGAATGTTACCAGTCATGAAAGAATGGAAATATTTGCGGGTATGAGTATTGTTGATGTTGTATTAAGGTTGATTATTGTATTTGTTTTATCCTTGGTATCTGTTGATAAATTAAAGTTATATGGAATATTGCTTTTTATTGTCGTGTGCGTACATGCAGTTTTATATCAGATAATTTGCACAAAAGCATTCAATGAATGTAAATATAAAATATTCTGGAATAGTAATTTGTTTAGGGAAATTACAGGATATATCGGCTGGAGCATTATAGGCGGGATTGCTACTGTTACCAGAAACCAAGGAATCAATATTCTTCTGAATATGTTTTTTGGTCCAATTGTTAATGCGGCAAGAGGGATTGCGCATCAAATAAATAGCGTTATTATTACATTTGCACAAAATATTGCAGAAGCAACACGCCCCGGAATCATCAAATTATATGCTGAAGAAAATAATGCTGAGATGCTATCCCTTGCTTTTTATAGTACAAGAATAATTTATTATTTGATGCTCTTCCTCGCAGTTCCGCTCTTTTTGGAAGCGCCTTTTATATTGAAATTGTGGTTAAATGAAGTTCCTGAATATACAATTCTTTTTACACGATTATTATTGATTGAAGCGGTAATTGAATGTTTAAGATATTCAATAGATGGCATAATTTTTGCAACTGGGAATATACGACGTTTTCAAATAATGATAAGCGGGGCGCTTATTTTAGTTTTACCTATATCCTATTTATTTGTAAAAATTGGTTTTCCACCCCAGTATCCTATGATTGTTGGAATTTTTATGTCACTTGCTGCTTTTTTTTTGCGATTAGTAATTGTGAGAAAAGTAATCAAGTTCCCTATGAAATATTTTATTGAAAATATTTTATTGAAAATCATAATTGCATCAATATTGATAGTGATACTTCCCTTAATAATGAGTATGGTAATGCCTCTTGGAATAGCTCAATTCTTCATAGTTGGCAGTACATCGGTTATATCATGGATTTTAATTGTTTATTTTTATGGATTGGAAAAAGAAGAAAAGAACAAAGTCAATCAGATTATACTTAAATTCCTTTGGAGATAAATGTGAGAGGACTAAATACTATCAGCTATATAACGTCATCAATAACTGACGGCGTGCAAGCCATATTTTTTCTTTTATTTCATACAAAAAAAACTATTTATTTGTTTGGATCACCTGCACATCCAAATCTTGGCGACCAGGCTCAAACGTACTGTATTCAGAAGTGGTGTAATGAACATATTCCAGAGCATGAGATATTTATATTTAGAAATACATTTTCAAAGATAATTATATTAAAACTATTGCGAAAAGTTATTCGCAAAGATGATATTATTTTTTTTCATAGTGGTTATCATATGACAGATAGTTCGGGTGAAAAAGAAGTATATTACAAGGTAATAAAACTATTTCCCGATTTTCCTATAACCATATTTCCCCAAACTATCAATTTTTTTTCAAAACAGGAAGAGGAAAAAGCAATAGCAATATTTGAAAAACACCCGGATTTAACATTATTATGCCGTGATAGTGTTTCTTATGAAGTTGCTAAAAAATTATTTAAGCGAACTAAATTACTTCTCTATCCTGATATTGTTACAATGTTAATTGGCTGTTATTCATATTGTAATGAACGTGAAGGAGTTTTGATTTGCAAAAGGAATGATTCAGAAAGATTGTATACAACAGAAGAAATACATAAATTACAAGATCGTTTGAATAATATTACAAAAACGGAACTAGCAGATACGACAATACTGCCTTTACGTTATTATAGAAAAATTATAAAAAACCGCCAAAAAGTATTAGAAAAAGTTTTTGAAAAATATTCCAGATTTAAAGTAATAATTACCGATCGATATCACGGGACAATATTTTCTATTATTAGTGGAACTCCGGTTATTGTCTTAAACACAAATAATCACAAATTAAGTTCAGGTATTAATTGGTTTCCAAAAGATATATTTGGCGACTATACGGCAATT
>BNUW01000143.1 GCA_025997655.1 Spirochaetia bacterium | reverse complement strand
GGGGGAGCGTGGCGATAAACGAAGCGTCACCGCCAAGGGCGCCGGCCTGTTCATGATCCCGCATATAATCATAGGGATTATGGGTTATGATGACATCCGCCTTTGTATACCGCACCAGGGAGGCGGAAAATGCCGCCAGGGTATTGGGGGCGGAAGCAATTTCCCTTGATATAGATGACGCCTATGTGGAGGCCTCCGATAAAACAGCGCGGAATAAATTAGTCGAAGTGGTGCGGTATACAAAGGCGGATGTCATCATAACCCATAATCCCTATGATTATATGCGGGATCATGAACAGGCCGGCGCCCTTGGCGGTGACGCTTCGTTTATCGCCACGCTCCCCCATCTGATAACGGATTCCCGGTATACCTCAAATTTTCCGCCGGTGTTTTTTATGGACACCCTGGCGGGGATAAATTTTATTCCCACGGAATATGTCAATATTACTGATGTGATAGAGCAGAAACTTGAAGCGGTTACTTGTCATGCAAGCCAGGTGGTATGGATGAAGGAGCACGACGGCATAGATTTTTTGGATTTTGTCAGGACCTGCAATAAATACCGGGGACTGCAATCCAACTGTACCTATGCCGAAGGGTTCAGGCAGTATGCCGCGTGGCCCCGTTTCGTGACCACACGGTTATTACCATAAGGAGGATAGGGCATGAATCTTATTTCTACATTGAAGGGTTCCAATCTGGAACATTTTTTCCCCAGGGGCTGGGATCTGGAAAAGCTTGATCAATGCTGTTCCCACAAGAGCGGTGAAGTATTTGATCCCCAAAGCCATTGGCATAAGGGTTTTGCACCGGTGGCCTGCGATGATGACACGGTCTTTGCTTTTATGATGGGGCACGAGATTGCCCTGACCATTAAACAGGCCCGGGACGCAGGAAAAAAACTTGCCGTCATATGGCCCGTGGGACCCATGGGTATGTACCGCTGGGTGGTTTATTTACTCAAAGAGTGGAATGTGGGCTGCGATCATGTGTACGGGTTTAATATGGATGAATGGAGCGATTCCACCGGGGCAACCCTTCCGTCAACGGATAAGGGGTCTTTTCAGTATTCCATGGAAAACGCCTTTTACGGCCCCCTGGGGAAACTGACCATACCGGAGAAACAGCGCAACTTTGCTACGAAGGATAATTTGCCCCAATACGGGGAGAAGATTGCAAAACTCAAGGCCGAAGGGGCGTTGCTGGTAACGGTGTTCGGAATTGGAAGGGTGTTTCACATCGCCTTTTGGGAACCCCACTTTGCGGAGGAATACAAAAGCGTTGATGAATGGAAGAAGCCGACCCACCGCCTGGGAGCAAAACTGCACCCCTTAACGATAGAACAAAATGCCCTGACCAGCTTTCGATCCAGAACCACCTTGGTTCCCTGTTTTGCGAATACCATCGGCCCCGGCCTGTTCCTTCAATCCGACAAAATAATCGGCGGCGCAGACGGTTTCTATAGCCGGGGATTTATGTGGCAGGGCATGTCACTTTGGGTGGCGCTGCGGTACGGGCCGGATATGTGGGTGCCGGCAAGTTTTATGCCCACCTTACCGGGGAAGCTTTTCTTTATTCAGGGTTTGGCCGGTCCCTTGGAAGCGGATGTAAATTAAGTAAGGATTATAAGGAGAAAAGGTTGAACCGATCAAGTTTTCTGAAGGGTTTTTCATCATTTACCAAAAATTACGCAATCGTGGTTGCCATCGTGGTGCTGGGCATTATCTATTCTTTTGCGTCGGAGTATTTTCTTTCCTACCGGAATCTGCGGAACATATTGCTGCAAACCTCCGCGGTCGCCATTGTGGCAATCGGCCAGGGCATGATCCTGATGACTGCCGATTTTGACCTATCCCTGGGGCAGATCGTTTGTTTTACCAGCGCCTTTGCCGCGTGGATGATGAAATTCCATGAGGCGGCTCCGATAATTGCGGCCATTGTCGCGTTGGGATTCGGTTGTCTCATGGGCGCCACCAACGGGTTTTTAATCGCCTTTTGTAAGATACCGGCCTTTGTGGCTACCCTGGGTATGCAGCTTATCTGTATGGGCCTGGTGCGGATTGTGACCAACGCGTCCCCGATTCCCAGTATGCCCCGGTCAATGGAATGGCTGGGGCGGGGCTTTATCGGCGGAGCGGCCTATGGCATTCCCATAAGCGTGGTGATTATGATCCTCATGTATCTCCTGTTCGCGTTTATTACCAGAAGGACCAGGCTGGGCCGTAATATTTACGCCATCGGGGGCAGCGCCGAGGCCGCCTATTTTTCCGGCATCAATGTCAAGATGAACAAGCTCATCGTGTTTACCCTTGCGGGGGCTATAGCCGCCTTTGGCGGTCTCATCCTTCTTTCCCGGTTGGATTCGGCTGCGGTAACCAACGGGTACCAGTATGAATTTGACGCGATAATTTCCTGTGTAATCGGCGGCATAAGCCTGGCGGGAGGGAAGGGCAAGATCATTCAGGCGCTTTTCGGCGCCATATTCCTGACCCTGTTTTTTAACGGGATGACCATGCTCAATGTGCATCCCTTTATCCAGCCCGTCTTGAAGGGCCTTGTGTTGATTGGCGCCGTGGCGATAGACGTCGTGCGAAACCGGAAGCGGTAAGGCTAAGGGGATGGGGATGGCGGAAGATTCTGTTATATTGAAGATAGATCATGTCTCAATAAGCTTTCCGGGGGTAAAAGCCCTTGACGATGTCAATTTTAGTGTTGAACGGGGAACGGTACACGGACTTGTCGGGGAAAACGGCGCGGGCAAAAGTTCGCTGATAAAGATACTTGCGGGCATCTATAAGGCGGATTCCGGAAATATTATTTTAAACGGCCAACCGGTACACTTCAAAACCCCCCATGAAGCGCAGCTTGCGGGGATAAGTGTGGTTCACCAGGAATTCAAACTCTCCGAACCCCTGACGGTTACGGAGAATATTTTTCTCGGCAGGCTCCTGTACAAACGGAGGCTGGTTGACTGGAAGGGGATGCGGAAGAAAGCCCGGGAGATGCTTGATGAACTGGGGATCAGTATTGATGTGGATGATATTGTCAGTAACCTTTCGGTGGCAAAAAAACAAATAGTTGAAATTTGCAAGGCAATCAACATCAATGCGAGTCTGCTGATCATGGACGAGCCCTCCGCAACCCTGACGGTAAAAGAACAGGAGATCATGTTCAATATTATCCGGAAGCTGAATAAAAACGGCATGACGGTAATATATATTTCCCATCGCCTGGAAGAGGTGTTCGATCTGACCGCCAATGTTACCGTACTGCGGGACGGCAAGCATGTGGAAACCCTGCCGACCGCCAGTGTGGATCGGAAAAAACTGATCTCCCTGATGGTAGGCCGGGAACTGGTCAATGAATATCCCAAGGAAAAAGCCGGCGTTGGCGAAACCCTTCTTGAAGTTAGGGGGCTTAACCGCCGGGGTGTTCTGGAGGATATCAATTTCCATGTGCGCCGGGGTGAGATACTGGGATTTGCCGGTTTGGTCGGTTCGGGGCGCACCGAGACAGCCCGGGCGGTATTGGGGATAGATCGGATCGATTCCGGAAAAATCACCTTGAAAGGGCAGGATGTTACCCACAGTACCTTTAAGCAGTCAATTAAAAACGGGCTTGGCCTGGTGCCCGAGGACCGGAAGTTACAGGGGCTGGTTCAGATTCTCATGGTGAAAGAGAATATTTCCATGGTAAATATGGGCCGGATTATAAAAGCAGGAATTGTGCGTCCCTCCCTGGAAGACAAATACAGCAGGGAATATGTGGAAAAACTCCGCATAGCCACCCCCTCTCTGGAAACCCAGGCGCAGTATCTTTCCGGCGGAAACCAGCAGAAGGTGGTTATCGCAAAATGGCTGATGCAGAACAGTGATATTATTTTTATGGATGAACCAACCCGGGGCGTTGATGTGGGCGCCAAGGTTGAAATCTATATGCTGATGAATGAAATGATAAAACAGGGAAAGGCGGTGGTCATGATCTCATCGGAACTCCCCGAAGTATTGGGCATGAGTGACCGGATCATGGTTATGCATGAAGGGAAAATTGTGGGGGAGCTTAACCGGGAAGAGGCTACCCAGGAATCGATCATGTCCCTCTGTGTGTAGGGGCGGTCTGAACAATGGTGTGTAAATAAGTGGGAATATTCCCATTTAAATTTTTACTATGGAGGAATCAAAATGAAACATGCAAAACTGATTTTGTGTGTGCTCCTGGCATTAATGGTACTGCCGGGAGCAGTTTTTGCCGGCGGCGGACAGCAGGGCGGTAAGTCTGCGGAACCGGTGCAGGTAATTGCCAACAGTCCCCTGGCGGGGAAACGGATCGGCGTAGTCCACATCACCCTGTACGATGAATGGTGCAAGGGGGTGTACGACGATTTTATCAAGGTTGGGAAAGAGTATGGGGTTGCTGAAATCAATATTCAGAACGGCGATCTGAACGCTGAAATCCAACAGCGGCAGGTGGAAGATTTTATCACCCAGAAATATGATATGATCTTCATTGACCCGGTTTCTCCCGATGGTATACAAGCGGCCCTGGATAAGGCCAATGCCGCCGGTATTCCGGTGATCGCCTTTGACTCCGGTACGAGCTGGCCGCCCCTTGTTTCCCATATCGCCTGGGATCATGCGGAGACCGGACGGCTTACCGGAAGATATGCGGCGGACTATGCAAAGAAAAACCTTGGCGGGAAAGCACGGGTTGGCATTCTTGCCATGCTGGACGCCCCCCATACCGCTATCCGTTCCCAGACTTTTAAGGAAGAACTTGAAGCGGGGCTTGGCAAAGCAAATGTTACCTATGTGTTTGAACAGGATTTCGGACAGACCCGGGAAAGCGCCGCCAACATCGTAACCAATAATATCGCCAAACCGATTGATATTATCTGGGGCGCGGTGGATAACGCCGCCTTCGGAGCCCGGATAGCCCTGCAGGCTGCGGGGGCCACGAACACCAAGATCATCAGCGCAGGCGCCTGGGGAAGTGAACCCTTCTCCACCGTTGCCGCCAAGGATGTCAATTATATGATGGCCGTTGGTATTCCTACGGAAGGTATTGTGCGGAAGACCATGGAAACCGCCGCGAAGTATTTCGCCGGTGACAAGAATATCCCCCGGGAACAGAACATCGATCTGGCGGTAATTGATCAGAGTACCATCGCTAATTTCAGGCAGTATTACTAAAACTGTTTCGGCGGCTCCGCGCTTTGCGGGGCCGCTCTTTCGTGAGCCCATGGACATGCATACGTATAATGTACAACCCATAGCCGGTAATCCTGATTGGGAGGCCATTGAAAAAACGGAATTAACCCATGCGCTTTGGCTTCCCCGGCCCGAAGGCATGAGGGCCTTTGGCCAGCTTTGTTACAATCAAGATGCGTTGAAGGTACGTCTTACCGCACATGAAAAAACCCCCCTGGCCCGTTCCGTTGGGCTGACCGACTATGTGCACATAGACAGCGCCCTGGAATTTTTCTTCTCCCCCCTTCCGGATGATCCCCGCTATTTTAATTTTGAATTCAACCTCCGGGGAACGATCTACCTTGGATTTGGATTTGACCGGTACCGGGCGGCGCGGCAGTTAATTCCCGATTACCGCACCTTGTTTTCCGTAGTGCCATTTCAATTTGACGGCGGCTGGGGAATTGATTTTGTCATACCGGTTTCATTTATCAGGATATACCTGCCTTCATTCAAATTGGAAAAGGGGCTTGTTTTACGGGGAAATTTTTATAAATGCGGAGAGGAAACTGAGCCGCCGCACTATCTCGCGTGGAATCCCGTTGAATGGGAAACCCCCGAATTCCATCGTCCTGAATGTTTTGGCCGATTTCACCTTGAATAGTGGAATCACTGAGCCAGTTCCAAAATAGAAGAATTTTTAACCGCAAAGATACTATGATTTCAAATATCGGGAAAAGTGGTACTCTGGTCTGACGGGGCCAGGGAGCCGGTGGCAGGCAGTTCGGCGCCGTGAGGAAGTCCGGGAGACCGGGTGAA
>BNUW01000142.1 GCA_025997655.1 Spirochaetia bacterium | reverse complement strand
TCATAAAGAAGCCGCCTGAGGTGGTCATCAAAAAGAACATCGCCGCCATCTTCCGCAGAGTCAACATTTTGGAGTATAAGAGCCCCACGGACTATATCTCGGTGGAGGATTTTTACAAGGTTCACGCATATGCGTATCTGTATGCATCCCTCGAAAAGGTTGCCATAACCGATATTACCCTTACCCTTGTTGAAAGCCGCCATCCCAAAGCCTTGATAAAGCATATAAAAGAGGTCCTGCACTTTCGTATTGAAGAAAACACCCCGGGGATTTATACTGTAATAGGGGATGTACTGCCGGTGCAGATAATAGACAGCCGGAAGCTATCCCCGGATGAAGGTGTCTGGCTAAAGAACCTGAGAAGCAAGCTGGGCGTGGCGGAATTCCCGCGGATGGCCGAGGAGAGGAAGCGGCTGGGTACGGACATTGATGCAGGCCCCTTTTTTGACGCAGTATTCAAGGCAAATCCCGCCGTATTTATGGAGGTACTTAAAATGAGCAATGCGGAACTGACCATGGATCAGGTACTTGAGGAAGTCGGCCTCACCGCGAAATGGGAGGCCAGAGGAGAAGCCAGAGGTGAGGCCAGAGGCAAGTCCGAGGAAAAGTTCGAAGTTGCCCGGAATGGCCTTGCGAAGGGCTATCCCATAGAAACCTTGAGTGATCTTACCGGGTTATCGTTAGAGACGATAAAGAAACTGGCTTCAAATGGCAAATAGGGCTCATTTTTACCAGTCTATGGGTCCCAGGGCCAGCGCATACTTGCTAAGTAATATCCATCGAATAGATAAAGAATGAAAAGAGTCCACGGATTACACGGATATACACGGATAGGAAATACAATTTCTTATTTTATCCGTGTTAATCCGTGTAATCCGTGGATTAAATTCTTGTTTCATGGAAAACCCGAAGTTCAGCCTATAAGTATGCGCTGGCCCTGCTATGGGTCCCCGTAGATGGCTTTTACCATGTCGTCATCCAGGGGTGAAATAAAGCTTTTTTGCAGGGACTATAGGCTACTCTCCAAAGGCGGTCCGCAGCAATTCCCGGGTATACGCCTCTTTGGGGTTCCGCAGTATCATTGATGTGGGTCCCGCCTCCACTACCTTCCCCGCCTTCATCACCAGGATTTCGTGGCAGAGGCTGCGGACTATGCGGAGGTCGTGGCTGATAAAAATATAGGAGAGGCCGCGCTTTTCCTGCAATTCCCGAAGCAGCGTTACTACCTGGAACTGGATGGTCCGGTCAAGGCTTGAGGTGGGCTCGTCCAGCACCAGGATTTCCGGCTCCAGGACGAGGCTGCGGGCCAGGGCTATGCGTTGACGCTGGCCCCCGGAAAACTCGTTGGGGTAGCGTTCCGGGAAATCTTCGTCCCCCATGCCCACTTCCGTCAAGGCCTTTAGCACCCGTTCCCGCCGGTCCTCCGGGGTTCCGGTCCCGATGCGGTGGATAAGCAAGCCCTCCCCAACGATGCCCAGGATGTTCATCCGCGGGCTGAGGGAGCCATAGGGGTCCTGGAAGATGATCTGCATCTTCCGCCTGAGGGGGCGCAGTTCATCCTCCCGCAGATTTTGTATTTCCCGTCCATCAATGCTGATGGTCCCGGCGTCTGGCCCATCCCCCCGGAGCCGTTCCAGGGCAAGCAGGGCTTTCCCCAGGGTGGTTTTGCCGCTGCCGCTTTCCCCCACGATGCCCAGGGTCTGGCCCCGGCGCAGGGTAAAGTCCACCCCGTCCACCGCCTTAATGTACCCCGTTACCCGGCGGAGAACCCCCTGCTTCACCGGGAAATACACCTTGAGACCCCTGCCCTCCGCGATAACCGGGGCGCCCAAATCCGGCGCAGGGCTTTCGGTTCCCCCGTCGCCGCCCAGGAGCTGCCGGGTATAGGCTTCCCGGGGGGCGGCAAAAACTTCCGCCATGGAGCCCGACTCAATGATCCGGCCCTCCCGCATCACCGCCACCCGGTCGGCCATGCGGCGCACCACCTCCAGGTCGTGGGTGATAAAGAGCACCGCCATGCCCAGCTCTTTCTGCAAATCCTTTATCAGGGTAAGTATCTGATCCTGGATGGTTACGTCCAGGGCGGTAGTGGGTTCGTCGGCGATGAGCAGTTTCGGTTTGTTGAGGAGCGCCAGGGCGATCATCACCCGTTGGCGCTCCCCGCCGGAAAGTTCGTGGGGGTACGCGGCAAGCCGGCTCTCCGCATCCCGCAGCCCCACCCGCTCCAGCCAATCCGTAACCAAGGGCCGACTATGCCGCCGGGTAAGCCCCCGGTGCAGAAACAGTGATTCTGCGAGCTGCTTCTCAATGGTGTGCAGGGGGTTGAGGCTGGTCATGGGTTCCTGGAAGATCATCCCCAAGTCCCGGCCCCGCAGTTCCCGCAGTTCCGGCTCCTTCATTTTCAGCACGTCCCGGCCCTCAAAGAGTATCTCGCCGCCGGGGTAGGAAATCCAGTCCTCACTCAGAAGCCGCATCAGGGCCTGGGCGCTCACGGTTTTCCCGCTGCCGCTCTCCCCCACCAGGGCAAAGGTTTCGTGCTCATCAATGTGGAAATCAATGCCGTGGACCACCTCGTTTTCTTTACCGAATGCCGCCCGGAATCCCCGGTATTCTACCAGATGCCCACTCATACGTTCCTCCGGGGATCAAAGGCGTCACGGACACCTTCGCCGATAAACACCAATAGAGTGAGTGTCAGCGCCAGGACCACGAAGGCGGCGATGCCCAGCCAGGGGGCCTGGAGGTTTGCCTTGCCCTGGGAAAGGAGTTCCCCCAGGCTCGGGGAGCCTACCGGGAGACCGAAGCCGAGGAAGTCCAGGCTGGTGAGGGTGGTGATGGAGCCGCCCAGGATGAAGGGGAGGTAGGACAAAGCGCTGGTCATGGCGTTGGGGAGGATGTGGACGAACATGATACGGCTGTGGCGCATCCCCATGGCCCGGGCGGCAAGGACATACTCGAAGTTCCGGGCCCGCAGGAATTCTGCGCGGACCACCCCGACCAGGCTCATCCAGCCAAAGAGGAGGGTTATCCCCAGGAGCCACCAGAAGGTGGGTTCTATCACGCTGGACAGGATGATCAGCAGGAACAGGGTGGGCATTCCGGACCAGACTTCCATGAAACGCTGGAAGATGATGTCCAGGAGGCCCCCGTAGTATCCCTGCAATGCGCCGAGGATTATCCCGATGATCGAGGCGCATACCGTAAGGGTAAGGCCGAAGAGCACAGAAATCCTGAAGCCGTAAAGGACCCGGGCCGCCACATCCCTGCCCCGGTCATCGGTACCGAACCAGTTTTCTTTCGTCGGCGGCGAGGGGGCCGGGCTGGGGAGATTGTAGTTGATGGTGTTGTAGCTAAAGGGGATAAGGGGGCGTAACAGCCAACCCTTCGCTTCAATCCGTTCTATTATATAGGGGTCCCGGTAATCGGCGTTGATATCAAATTCACCGTCAAAGAGGAGTTCCGAATAGTCCTTGAACACCGGGAAGTAGAACGCGCCATCATAGCGGACCAGAATAGGCTTGTCATTGGCAACGAATTCCGAGAAGAGGCTCACCACAAAGATGATGCCGAAGACCCACAGGGATACATAGCCCCGGCGGTTTTTCTTGAACCGTTCCCAGCGGGTTAGTCTCGTTCGCTTCATCGGCGGGCCTCGAAGTCGATGCGGGGGTCAATCACGGTGTACATGAGGTCGCTCAGAAGGGAGAGGAGCAGGCCCAGCAGGGTGAAGATGTAGAGGGTGGCGAAGATCACCGGGTAGTCCCGCTGCATGGTGGCTTCAAAGCCCAGGAGCCCCAGGCCCTCCAGGGAGAAAATTACTTCTATTAACACCGAGCCGGTAAAGAACATGGAGATGAACACCGCGGGGAAACCGGATATGACGATGAGCATGGCGTTGCGGAATACGTGCTTAATGAGGATGGCTTTTTCGGTGAGGCCCTTGGCGCGGGCGGTCATGACATACTGTTTGTGTATCTCGTCCAGGAAGGAATTCTTGGTGAGCATGGTCAGGGACGCAAAGCCGCCGATGATCATCGCAAAAATGGGGAGCGCCAGGTGCCAGAAGTAGTCGAGGATTTTTCCCCCCAGGCTGAGCCCCGCAGCGTCCACCGAAAAGAGGCCGCGCAGAGGGAATATTTTAAGGAACCCGCCCCCGGCAAAGAGGACCACCAGTAATACGGCGAAGAGGAATGAGGGGATGGCGTTCCCCAGTATTACTGCGGTACTGGTCCAGAGATCAAACCGGCTGCCGTTCTTCACCGCCTTGCGTATCCCCAGGGGGATGGACACCAGGTAGATGATCAGGGTACTCCAAAGCCCCAGGCTTATGGACACCGGCAGCCGTTCGGCAATGAGGCCCAGCACGGAGCGGCCCCGGAAAAGGCTGTCCCCAAAGTTGAAGGTGGCATAGTTTTTCAGCATTTGCAGATAGCGCACACCGATGGGCTTGTCGAAGCCGTAACGCCGCTCAATTTCGGCGATAATCTCCGGGTCAAGGCCCCGTGCGCCCCGGTAGGCGGAGGCGTTTTCACCCCGGTTCAGCCCGCCTGAAACCGTGTCTCCCCGGCTGTTACCGGTAATACGGCCCAGGGCCATGTCGTCATCCATGCCGCCGCGCATATTGGCGATGGCCTGATCCACCGGACCGCCGGGGGCAATCTGCACGATAAAGAAGTTGATCGTTATGATCGCCCAGAGGGTCGGGATGATCAACAAAATTCGGCGTAGTATGTATGCTGCCATTATTCCACCCACCATGCGCTAAAACCATAGGAATATTTCGGCATCACCTGCGGACGCCGGAACTTTTTATTGTAGGCCAACCGGAAGGTGGAAATATGCCACTGGGGAATGATGTAATGGTTCCAGGTTACCACCCGGTCCAGCGCCCGGCCCCAATCCCGCAGAGAGGCCTCGTCTTCCTGGCTTGCCATTACCCCTTCCACCAGGTAGTCCAGGGCCGGGTCCCGAACCCTGGCGAGGTTATAGGTGGAATCAATATATTCGGAGTGCCAATTCATCGCCGTACCACTATCGGGATAGGGTATGGGCAGATAGCCCTGGTCAAGGATATCGTAATCCCCCTCATGCATGCGATTCAAAAACTGTGTGCCGTCCACCAGGCGGATCCGCAAATCTATGCCGAAACGGGCCAGGTTCCGCTGAAAGGGAATGGCATAGCGTTCGCTGGTGGAATTCCAGATCAGCAATTCAAAGCTCATCTGCTTCCCCGTTTCAGTATTGATAAGCTTCCCCCCCCCGCAGTTCCCAGCCCGCCGCGTTGAAGAGGGTCATGGCCTCCCGCATTTGGGGCCGGATAAAGCCCGTGCCGTCGGTGACCGGGGGATTAAATTCTTTGGTAAACACCTCCGGGGGTATTTTGTTCCGGATAGCGTTGAGGATGGCCAACTCGCCGCCCTGGGGCAGTCCCTCTGCGGCATAATCGGTGTTCGTAAAATAACTGCGGGTCCGGGTATAGGAATTGTAGAAAAGGTTGGCGTTCATCCATTGAAAATCAAAAAAGCAATTCACCGCCTGCCGCACCCGGCGATCCTGAAACACTTCGCGCTCCGTATTGAAGGTCATGGCCTGGGTCGATTGAGGAATACGGTGGGGTATCTCTTCCCGCAGCACCTCCCCTGAATCAAAGATCTTCCCCCTATACTGGGTCGCCCAGTTCACCGCGGAATTCTCCGCACGGAAATCGTACTCCCCGGCTTTAAATGCTTCGAAGGCCACATTGGCGTCCCGGTAGTAATCGTAACGGATATGATCAAAGTTGTACCGCCCCTTGTTCACCGGCAGGTCCGCCGCCCAGTAATCCTGCACCCGGTCCAGGATTATGTACTGGCCCATGCGGTAGTCCCCCACCTTGTAGGCGCCGGTCCCGATGGGCGGCACATTCAGGGGATCGGAAAAGTCCCGGCCCTGGACTACCTGGTGGAAGGGGTAATGGCAAGCCAGGAAGACGAGGCCTCTCTGCGGGATTGGGGCCGGGCGCTGGACCGGGTGGTAACCTGGAACCATTACATCAT
>BNUW01000141.1 GCA_025997655.1 Spirochaetia bacterium | reverse complement strand
TGCGGAATCCAGTTCCACCAAGGCTATCATCCAGGACGGCTACGGCATGGGCTACCTGGAGAACTACAAGATAGACCAGAGCGGGGTGATCACCGGGGTGTATTCCAACGGGACCAACCGTGTCCTGGGCCAGATTGCCATGGCCAGTTTCGCCAACCAGGGCGGCCTGGAAAAGGGCGGGGACAATACCTTCCTGTCGAGCAATAACTCGGGCTTCGCCAATGTGGGCACCTCGGGGGTTGCGGGGAAGGGGAAGATCATCTCCGGCACTTTGGAAATGTCCAACGTGGATCTTTCGGAACAGTTTGTGGACATGATTGTTACCCAACGCGGGTTCCAGGCAAACTCCCGGACCATCCAGACGGCGGACCAGCTCTTGCAGGAAATCCTGACACTAAAGAGGTAGTAGGTAAATGATTAAGGTAACCCGGCTGAACGGCATGGAATACTATTTAAATCCGCATCAGATTGAGTCCATCGAAGTTCATCCGGATGCTACCCTTCAAATGCTGTCCGGCAAGATTATTGTGGTCAAGGAAACCATAAACGAAATTATCGACCGGATCGTGGAATACCGCAGACGTATCGGCGGCTTTAAGAATGAGGAGTAACGCGGGATGAATTTATCAACCTTAATTGGTATTGCCGGTTGTTTCGGCATGGTTGGCCTGGGGATCATCACCGGCGGATCCGGCCTGGTGACCTTCTACGATCTTCCCTCGATCCTGATCGTGGTGCTGGGTTCCTACTTCGGCCTCTTCACCTTCGGCTCTATTCCCGACACCATTGGTGTTTTTGGCACCATAGGTCTGACCTTCAAACCTGTCAGCTTTAACGAAAAGGGTATCATCCAGCAGCTTATGAGCATGTCGGAAAAAGCCCGCCGTGAGGGACTCCTGGCGCTGGAAGAAATGCTTGACGATTTGGACGATGAGTTTATTAAGAAGGGGCTGCGGCTTGTGGTGGACGGTACCGATGCGGAGATTGTGCGGACCCTCATGGAAACAGAGTTAGGCCAGATGCAGGAACGGCACATCACAAAAATCAAGATAGTCAATATGTGGGGTACCCTGGCGCCGGGGCTTGGCATGTTGGGTACGGTTATCGGGCTTATCGGTATGTTGAAAAACCTGGAAGATAAATCCGCCCTGGGCCCGAACATGGCCGTTGCGCTTATCACCACCCTCTACGGTTCCATGGTTGCCAATCTTATAATGATCCCCATATCGGGCAAATTACAGGCCATGGACGCCACGGAATCCAAGGTTAAGGAAATGGCCATTGAGGGGGTCCTCTCTATTCAGGCAGGGGACAATCCCCGTATCCTGGGGATGAAGCTTCTTACCTATTTGAACCCTGCGGATCGTGCGGCGCTGGAAAAAGAATTGGATAAGGGATAAGACATAAGGATTAGGGATGGCGAAAAAACAGAAGAAAGAAGCGGGCGGCTCCGGCGGTGAGTGGATTGTTACCTATTCAGACATGGTTACCCTGATGCTCTGTTTCTTTGTCGCCCTGTTCAACCCCGATGAGTCTACGGATGCCACGTTGGCAGCCATCGCTGCCGCTTTCAATGATACCACCACCGGGGGCACTAACCTGGGGGTCGGGAGAATGTCGGACCTGGGAAATACCGTCAACTCCCTGCCCTCCATGGAACGGGGCCGGGCTCTGGGTACGGCTTTAAAAAAGGCGGTAAGCCTCTTTAACCCGGAGGTCAAATCCAACAAAGTCAAGGTTACCCACGACGAGCGGGGCCTGGTGATAAGCCTGGCCTCGGACGCCTTCTTTAATCCCGCCAGCGCCCGGATCAACGTGGAACAGACCCGGGACATCCTGCTCCGGCTGGGAACCCTCCTGACCTCTGATACTGATGATATGCGGGGGAAGAAGTTCCGCATCGAAGGCCATACGGATGATGCCCCGATAGACCCCGAGGGCCCCTGGCCATCGAATTGGGAACTTTCCACCGCCCGGTCTATCAGTGTTCTCAATTATCTTACCGATATTGGAGTAGATGAACGGCGTTTCCAGGTATCGGGTTTTGCCCATACCGCGCCGGTAGCCTCGAATGATACCGCCGAAGGCAGGGCCTATAACCGGCGGGTGGATGTTATCATCCTGGATGATGGACATTTGTAAAATTGTGTACTATAAAGTAGGAGAGGAAGTTCATGGCGGAAGAAGAAGGCGATGTAGCGCTGGATGACGGCGGGGAAATTACCGAAGGGGCAGCAGCTAAAAAAAAGAAGGGCGCCGGCTTGGCCGCGTTACTGCCGAATCTGCTCAAGTTTGCGGCCATCGGCCTTGGGGCGCTGATTTTCATCGTTACCGTAACGGTGATCACCTTTCAAATTATGAACGGGGGTGGAAAGTCCCAGACGGTGGTGACCGATTCCTCTTCCCCCTATATTGGGAAGCGGCCGGAATACCAATACTACGATGGCATTGGTCAAATACGGACCCGGACCAAGGATGCCACCGCTTACTCGGTATCGGTTAATTTAGGCATCGGGTATGATCCGAATGATAAAAACGCGCAAACGGAGCTGATCGCCCGGCGCCCTGAACTGCAGGATTTTACGCGGAGCTTTTTCAGTTCCAAGTACCGTGAGGATCTGTCAACCGAGAATGAAGCCAGGCTGAAGCAGGAGATCATGGAAGCGCTGAATACCCGGGTTCTGAATGCCGCGAAGGCAAAAAACATTGTGTTTTACCAGATTGATGTGAATGAACTTTAATAGGGAAGAGGGGGGGAAATAGTATGAGCGATAGCGCTCTTTCGCAGGCTGAAATAGATGCTTTGTTGTCAGGCGGAGATTCCGCAAGTCCCGGGGGCGGCAACGGCGGGGATACCGGTGACGCGGCGGCCCTGCAGGGCTACCTTGCCGGAACCGTGGGCGCACAGTCCGCCAACCTGAGTACCATGACCGGCGCAACGGTTACCCTGAGCGGCCCCCAGGTGAGTAATTCTAACCGGGACGCCCTGGTAGCAACACTCCCGGACATGGTTACTGCGGTTAAGGCGGATTTCAGCGCCGGTTTCCCCGGTGAACATACATTTCTTTTCCCCGAGGACACCGCCAAGGCTATTGCCGCCCTGATGAACAAAGAGGAAAACATCCAGTTAGACGAGATGGCCATGTCGGTGATTGGGGAAATGGCCGGTACCATTGTGGGTACCCAGATCACCGCCCTTACCGCCAAGACCGGTAATAAGTCTATCGCCAATGGTTCTCCGGAAGCGGCCAATGTTCCCAAGGCCGCCGCCGCTCTGCCCGCCGGGGATTTCCCGGTTGCGGAGTACCAGCTTGATCTGGGTGACGGAACGCCTCATCAAATATGGGAAGTCTACGGCCCCTCGGTTGCGGCGGAGATTGCCAGGGCCCTGAATGCCGGTCCCGCTCCTGCGGCGTCCAAACCCTCCGCTGCGGCTTCGGCTCAGGCGGCTCCCGCAGGCGGCGGCATGGGCGGTATCATGGGCGGTCCCACCAATGTGCAGTCCGTCATGTATCCCACCCTGACCTCCCAACCCACGGCCCAGGAAGCGGGCAACATCGGTCTCATCATGGATGTGTACATGGAGATGACCGTAGAGTTGGGCCGCACCAAGAAGCTCATCAAGGAAATCCTGGGCATGGGCGAGGGGACCATCATCGAATTGGATAAACTTGCCGGGGAACCGGTGGACATACTGGTGAATCACAAGCTCATTGCAAAGGGCGAAGTGGTGGTTATTGACGAAAACTTTGGTGTCCGGGTCACCGAAATTGTTTCCCCCATGGAACGGATGAGTGATTTAAGCTAGAAGTTTGCAAAATAGGGGTAGCACAAAAATAGTACAATGGTGTACAATAAATAATTAAGGATCAGTTTCTACTTGGGAGGGGAAAAACTGCATCGATCTCATAAAATTTTTTATGCCGTGCTTGTGGTGAGCATCGGCTTCATTGTTGGTAATCTCGACAAACTATCCGCTCAAACGCCGGACACCGGTGGGGATCAGTCTACCCCCATTGCGGCAGCCGGGGAAGACTTTGTCTTTCAGTGGGATACGGAGCCGGATTCAACCATTCCCGCGCCAACCCCCACTATTTTTGTCGTGCTGCGGATGGTCCTGGTGCTTGCCCTTGCGGCGGCGGCTATCTACGGAGTGGTGTTCTTCTTCAAACGCCTTTCCCGCCCGGCTGAACAGAAAAATCCCTACCTCAAGGTATTGGCCGGCGCCCCCCTGACTACCGGCAGTTCGGTATTCGTGGTGAGCCTGGGGAATAAGGCATGGCTCGTCGGCGCGGGAAGCGGCGCAGGAACCGGCGGCGTATCCCTTATCGCGGAAATAACGGATCGGGAAATGGTGGACGCCATGCTGCTGGAGGATTCCCGTAAAGGGCCGACCGGCGGGCCGAAGCTGCCGGGTTTTGCAGCAATCCTGCGCCGTCTTGGCGGCGGCGGCGATATGGCCGATAAGCGATTCAGTGCGGAGGACCTGCGTAAACGGCGGGAAAGGCTTCAAAACCTATGAGACGCGCGGCACTCCTTGCGGTATGTTTGCTGGCCCTGTTCGCCCCCCTCCCGGCGGCGGCTCAGACGACACCCCAGCCCTTCCCGAACCTGTCCGTCCCGCCAACCATGGGCATCCCTGCGGCGCCTGCGGACCCGGTGATCCCCTTCATCGACCTTACGGTACGGAACCCCGAATCGGGGCGGGAGGTGGCGTTTTCCCTCCAGCTTTTATTGCTGCTCACCGCCCTCTCCCTGGCGCCGAGCATCATCATCCTGTGTACCAGTTTTCTGCGCATCTCCATTGTGCTGGACTTTATCAAACGGGCGCTGTCCCTGCAGCAGGTGCCCCCCAACCAGGTGATCCTGGGGATTTCCCTGTTCCTCACCGCGTTTATCATGTGGCCCACCTTTGAGGACGTTTACAACAACGCCTTTGCCCCCCTGCGGGACGGGGAAATTTCGGTGCAGGAAGCCTACCGCGGCGCCGAGGCTCCCCTGAAACTTTTCATGGCCCGCCAGATGCGGAGCCGGAGCGGTCAGCGCAACATCGAACTCTTCATGAGCATGCGGGAGATGCCCCGCCCGGATACCCTGGATGATGTCCCCACCTACGTGCTTGTCCCCGCTTTCATCCTCAACGAGCTTACCATTGCCTTTAAGATAGGCATTTTACTGTTCATACCCTTTATCGTAATTGATATGGTGGTGGCCAGCGCGCTCATGTCCATGGGCATGATCATGCTGCCCCCGGTAATGATTTCCATGCCCTTCAAGCTGATCCTCTTTATTCTGGTGGACGGCTGGGGGCTTTTGACGGACCAGATTGTCCGTTCGTTCCTGTAGGAGGGCGTATCGTATGAGTATTGGGCAGATTACCTCCCTCCTCCGGGGGGGCATATTTCAGGTGCTGATTTTGGCGGCACCGCTGTTACTGTCGGCACTTGTGGTGGGGCTGGTGGTAGCAATACTGCAGGCCACCACTTCCATCCAGGAGCAGACCCTGACCTTTGTACCAAAGGTGCTGACCATATTGCTGGTGCTGGGGCTTCTGGGGGGCTGGATGTTTACATCCCTGGGTGATTATACGGCGCAGCTTTTCCGGATGATACCGGCGATGGCGAGGTAGGAATGAAGAGAAGAGTAACCACAGACCACACGGACGAAAGAGCGCCATCTCATTCTATTTCTTGGTCCGTGTCGTCTGTGTGGTCCGTGGTAAAATTATTCTCGTATGAATATGAAGGGGTTGCAGGTTGATTGAAGCGCAGTTTCTTAACGACATTTTAGCGTCCGCCCCCGTGTTTCTCCTGATTGCCGCCCGAGCCTTGGCGATGATCGAAACCGCGCCCTTGCTGTCCAGTGACGGCATACCCCAGGTTGCGAAGATCGCTTTGGCGGGGTTTGCCGCCTTTACCGCTTTCCCCACGGCCCTGGCTGCGGGCTGGGACATCGCGCCCTTCGGCCTCCACTTCCTGTTTCTTCTCATCGGGGAGGCCATCATTGGAATCATCCTCGGGTTCTACCTCACCCTGATCTTCTCCGCATTCTCCACCGCCGGTCAGTTCTTCTCCCTCCAAATGGGCTTCGGC
>BNUW01000140.1 GCA_025997655.1 Spirochaetia bacterium | reverse complement strand
TACAAAGAAGGGGGCTATTTTGCCGGTTTTCTTCTCCACCTCGTGAACCGCCTCGATAAACTGCCGCTCATGGAGTTTTTCCCCCGTCAGGCTGATGGTCCCGTTTGCCTTCTGGATGAAGGTGACGGTGGGGAATTCGTTGTACCGGCCGGTAACCTCCAGGATATCGTTCATATTGTACCGGTAGAGCCCCGCGGAAGTGGTGATCACCATGGTGTACCGCTGTCCCTCCTCGACCTCGTGCATCTGGTAGATCCGGGGATTCGGGCTGTCAATTTCGGATTCATGGATAAACTCAAAGAACTGGAGATGGCCGAACAGGACCGTATCCGGGCTATTTGCCTTCAACGCTATGCCGGCTTTACATTCCGAGGCTAAGTAGCCGAATTCCTGGAATACGCACTCCGGCGGGAAGGAATCCCGGATCTTATCAAAGTATACCTTGGTATTGCCGCAGAACCAGACCATAACCTCAACCATCCGGGGCCAGTAATGCTTGGGCAGCACGTTACCGTACCGGGCTTTTAGTTTGCGCAGTTCCTCCGCCCGCTCGGGGTTGGGTTTGAGCTTCGCCTCCAGGGCGGCGCGGATTTCGGCGGGATAGTCAAAGCGGCGGGTCAGCGTACCGTGCTCAATATCGTTCACGTATTCATCGTAGAACTCATTGGCGTTGGTCTGCATCTCCACCAGGGTGCTGGGATTGGCGGTGATGATAAGGTGGGCGTCCCGCTCAATCCCCATACGCATGATGGCGTAATACCGGGCCTTATAATCGGCAATATGGAATACATCCGCCGGGGCGGTATGGAGGACCTTCATGAACTCCGGAATGTCCCGCTGGCTCACCCCGGAAAGGGAACCGTACAAGGTGCCATCCGGGGCTGCGCCCTCAACGGCCTTACCCACAATAGAGACGGTGGGGCCGTAAAACACCCTGGGCTTGTTCCGGATCAGGATATAAAACCCGAGCTGGTTCATCTTTTTATAGGCATCCTTATAGTACTGCTCGGAAACGGGTATCCACTTAGGCTCATTGGTGGTCCCGCTGGTGGTAGCGTAGAGCTTGGGCTTGCCGGGGAAAAGTACCCCGGCCTCGCCTGACTTATGGCGCTCCACATAGGGTTTGAGGGAATCATAATCGTTTACGGGAACATTTTTATCATAGAGACTGAACAATTCCTCCGGCGTTACGGCCCCCAGGATATCCTCAAAATGATGCTCCTTGCCGTACACCGTGTCCTTCGATTGGGTAAGTATCTCGCGCAGGGCCTTCGCCTGGGTTTCCTTGCCGTGTTTCGAAGCCTTGGTCATTTCCGCCAGCCCTTTTTTCCCGATGATGGTGAGCGCCAGCCGGATAAGCCACCATCCCTTTAGCCTTGGTTCCTTCATATATAACCTCCGTTACTCTAAAAATCATTGAATCATTGAAAGGCTGAATATGACAAATTATATTAATTTTGTCAAGGTAAAATTTACTCAACCTTAAACTTGGAAACCGCGTCCAACATTTTCCGCCTCAGCCTACTTGACCTTTTTTCACCTCCGGTTCATACTATATAAACTCAGCTTGAGGAAAGGAGTCGCCGAAGTGCCCTGCGGAAGAAAACGCAAACTACGAAAAATTGCAACCCATAAGCGGAAGAAGAAGCTCAGAAGAAACCGACACAAGAACAAATGAGCCCTTTTTTAAGGCCGCAGAAGTCTTTACTGCGGCTTTGTTCGTTTTAAAGCATGAAATATGCCCATTACTATGGCTGAATCTGAATCCCTTTTAACCCGGATACAGGGACCGGGGGATCTTAAAACCTTATCCTTTCTGGAATTGAACCGGCTTGCCCGGGAAATTCGTCATCTCATCGTGTCCACCGTCAGCCGGAATGGGGGGCATTTGGCCTCCAACCTGGGGGTGGTGGAGTTGACCATTGCCCTGCACCTGGTTTTTAAGTCCCCGGAGGACAAGATTGTTTGGGATGTGGGGCATCAGTGCTATACACATAAGCTTTTGACGGGCCGGGCGGCGGAATTTGTCTCCCTCCGTACCGCCGGGGGCTTGGCGGGGTTTCCCAAGACCGCCGAAAGCCCCCATGATGCTTTCAATACCGGCCACGCTTCCACCTCCATTTCCGCCGCCCTGGGGCTCCTGGCGGGGGAACGCCTTTCGGGGGGGCGGAATAGGGTGGTCGCGGTGATTGGGGACGGGGCGCTCACCGGAGGGCTGGCCTACGAGGCGCTTTCCCACGCGGGCCAACTGGGGCTTCCCCTGGTGGTGATCCTCAACGATAACAAGATGTCCATCGGCCGTAATGTGGGGGGGCTTTCCAAATATTTGAGCCGCCTGAGTATGAAGGGGTACTACCAGAGCTTCCGCCGCCACTTTGACGCCATGGCGAAACGGCTCCCCTTTATCGGCGATGTTTTTTTTGCCGCCGTGGTCCGGCTGAAACGGGCGGTCAAGGCGGTCTTTTATACGGATAATTTTTTTGTGGACCTGGGGTTTGAATACGTGGGGCCCATTGAGGGGCATACCATCCAGCGGCTGGTGGAGGTGCTCAGGGATGTGCGGGCCCTGAATCGTCCGGTGGTGGTCCATGTGATTACCCATAAGGGCAGGGGCTATGAATTTGCCGAACACGATCCGCTTACCTATCACGGGGTGGGGACTTTTTCGGTAAACCAGGGGCTTGACGGCCCGGCGGAGGGGGCGCGGGACAATAGCTTTACCGGGGCCTTTAGCCGCGCTATTCTGGTGGCGGCCCGAAACGACCGCAGGATCACCGCCGTGTGCGCGGCCATGGAAAAGGGGACCGGGCTTGCGCCCTTTAAAAAGGAGTTCCCGGACCGGTTTTTTGACGTGGGAATCGCCGAGGAACATGCCGTAACCTTTGCGGCGGGGCTGGCTGTCCGGGGAAGGCGGCCGGTGGCGGCCATCTACTCCACGTTTATGCAAAGAGCCGTGGATCAGGTGATCCATGACGTGTGCCTGCAATCCCTGCCGGTAATCTTTGCCCTGGACCGTTCGGGGTTTGTGAACGACGACGGGGAAACCCATCAGGGGCTTTTTGATATTGCCCTGTTCCGTACCGTGCCGAACCTGACCATCCTGGCCCCCGCCTCTGAAACGGAACTGACGGCCATGCTGGAATGGTCCCTTACGGCGGCCGGTCCCTGCATGATCCGTTACCCCAAGGGAGCGTGCCCGCCGGAAGATGCAGCCTTTCACCGGCCCTTGGAAAAAGGCAGGGGGGTATGGGTTCGCGAAAGGGTGCCTGGCACCGTTTGCTTGGCCTTTACGGGCAGCCTCTATCAACAGGTTATGGAGGCGGCGGCAATCCTTGACGCCCGGAATATTCCGGCGGACTGCTATAACCTGCGCTTCCTCAAGCCCGTGGACGAGGCCTATTTGACGGACATTATGAACCGCTATGCCCTGGTGGTTTTTATTGAGGAAGGGGTAAAAAGCGGCGGCTTTGGGGAATACGCGGCGGAGCTGGGAGGCAGGTATTGCTGCAGCGGGAAAATCCTCTGTTTGACCGCCGGGGATGACTTTGTTCCCCAGGGAAAACGGGGGGAACTGCTCGCTCAGGCGGGACTGGATGGGCAGGGGATTGCCCGGCGGGTCTCCGAATGGTTAGAATACCATAATGGAATTGGTTCAGCTCTTTACCGCACTCTATAATAGTATCCGCCCGGTCCTGGATATCGCCATTTTGGCTTTCCTCCTGTACAAGGTTTTTGATCTGCTGGTAAAGACCCAGGCGGTGCAGTTGGTTAAGGGCGCGGGTATTCTTGCCCTGGTTTTCGGCATCGCCTGGGTTTTGAAGCTGGCCACCCTGCAATGGCTCCTTACCATGCTGGCCCCGGGGCTGTTTATCGCCATAGCCATCGTATTTCAGCCGGAACTGCGGAAGATATTTATACGGCTGGGGCAGGGGGAACTGTTCAGGCCGGACAGCAAACCCCAAATAGGACGGCTTGAGGCGGTTATCACGGCGGCGGAAATTCTGTCCCAGCTCCGCCGGGGATCCCTGGTGGTGTTCCCCCGGCGGAGTACTATCAGCAAAGACATTATTGAAAGCGGTACACGGATAAACGGCGATATCAGTTCAGCCCTTATTGTGGCGATTTTTCAATTTGACGGACCCCTCCATGACGGGGCAATGATCATCCAGAACGGCCGCGTCACCGCTGCGGGATGCTTCCTGCCCCTTTCGGAACAGCAGGATATACGGAAGAACTTTGGGAGCCGGCACCGTGCCTCCCTGGGGATGTCGGAACATTCGGACGCGGTGATACTGGTGGTTTCCGAAGAAACCGGGGCCATTTCCCTGGCGGTGGACGGTAAGCTGTACTACGATCTGTCCTCCTTAGAGGTGCAGCGCAAACTCAAGGAACTCCTCGGCCAAAAGACCGGCCCGGCGGATGCGGCCGTGGGTGAAACCCTTGAGGGAAAGGATGTCCTCGTTGAACAGTAAGAAGGGGGACATACGGCAGCGCATACGGTCATTGATCGCCGTCATCGCGGAAAACTGGCAGGCTAAGGCCATTGCCATTTTCATGGCCATCATACTTTTTGTGGTTCACCGCATGAGCCTCCTGCAGGAACGGTTCTTCTCGGTTCCCCTGGCCGTGGAAACCGACAACGCCCTGATTCCCGCCGGTCCCTATCCGGGGATGATTCGGATTACCCTGCGGGGGGATGCCAACACTATCTATCCTATTATAGAAGACGATATTCAGGCCTATATCAACTTTGAAAAATATACCGAGCCGGGAACCTACCGGGCGCCGGTGCAGATCCACAAAAAGGGAACCGCACTGCGGACCGAAACCATGGAGATTTCCGTGGATCCCCTGGAGGTAGTCCTGGTCCTGGACGCACGTCTTACAAAAACGGCGCCGGTTAAACCAAATTTCAGGGGCTCCGTTGAACCGGGGTATGAACTTGGCGATTATACCCTGGACCCGGCCCATGTGTTAATTGAGGGACCGGCGGGATTGTTGGCCGACGTGAAGGAACTGTCCACGGAGTTTATTGATTTGAGCGGCCGGTCCGGGGATTTCTCCGCCGCCCTGCGGCTGGTGAACCCGGAACCTCTGCTCATTATCCGGGGAAGCGGGCTGATCGAATTTCACGGCGTCGTCCGGGAACAGCTTAGGGTGCAGAACTTTGAAGACCTGCCCATCAGGATTGTTGATCTGGACGATAAATTTTTCGGCGTCCTGGAAATCAGCAGCGGCTTTGTCCGTATTGAGGGGGGGCAAACCATGTTCGACAGAATACAGGATCAGGAAGTGGGCCTTTCGGTGGATTGCTCGGCAATTGATTCTGCAGGCGAGTTCCCCCTGCCGGTTTCGGCGCTGTTTCCCGAAACGTTTACCCTTATCAGGCAGGACCCGGAAACGGTGCGGATACAAATACTGCGCCGGCAGCCGAGGAATCCCGGGACCGGGGGATCATGATCGTCGGTATCGGGGTTGATGTGGTGTACGTGCATCGCCTGGAACGGTGGCAGACTATTCCGGGTTTGCCGGAACGGTATTTCCACCCCCGGGAGCTTTCCGCGTCCCTGGCCCGGGGGAGCGCCGCATCCCTTTCCTTAGCGGCCCGGTTTGCGGCAAAGGAAGCCTTTGGGAAAGCCCTGGGAACGGGACTTGCGGGGATAGTACTTCGGGATATACTGGTGGTGAATCGCCATAACGGTCAGCCGGCGATAGTGGTATTTGGAACCGCCGCAGAGGCATTGACCCGGAGCGGGGCCACGAAAATACACCTGTCCCTTACCCATGAACGGGAAAACGCCATCGCCATGGTGGTATTGGAAAAGGAATAGAACCGCCATGAAGAAGACTGAAGATCGGGAAAAATACTCAGGGTATCCTGCTTCCGTTTTTCCTCATCCTGTATCACCTTGGCCATGTTCGCCTTGGGGAAGCCGGAAAAATCCTTGTCCATGGAGGCAAACCAACATTCGGGGCATACCGTGGCCTGATACGCCAGGGGGTAGATATCACCGTACTTGAGGGAAGGCTCGTAGAGGCGGTGGAGTTCGTCCGTGAGGTTCCCGGCGATAAACCGCCCGCTGCCTGAAAGCAGTTCTTCCCGGTGGAAGCCGGCGTTGCACACCGGACAGGTATAGGATTCCTTGGATTGAAAGGATATTTTTATTTCCCGATCTTCAGTCTTCTTCATGGCGGTTCTATTCCTTTTCCAATACCACCATGGCGATGGCGTTTTCCCGTTCATGGGTAAGGGACAGATGTATTTTCGTTGCCCCGCTCCGG
>BNUW01000139.1 GCA_025997655.1 Spirochaetia bacterium | reverse complement strand
GGATAAATACCGGCCTCCAGAGAAACCCGGCCGCCGCAGCAAAGCCATCGTTTATGGCAAAGGCAAAATCCGGGAGATTGAAACCCCAGAAAAGTTTGAAAATTACCGGCAGGGAACAAATAGTCCCCAGGAGGACCGCCAAAACCGGCAGGATGCGGACAAACCAGGGGTTCGATTTGCCCTGCAAAGACGTCATCCGGACAAAGCGGAAAACCATCACGGCGTAGCCTATGGGCATTACCAGGGCAAAAACCTGGTCCGGGATAAACCCGATGATTTGCCAGGGGGAAAGGCCGATTTTGATGAAGGAAGCGGCACACCAGGCGAAAATGGTAACGATGAACACGGACAAAAGGCCCGTACCTACGGCAATGCGGCCCTTGATTTTTTCATTATGCACATAGTTAAGCAGGCCTATGGAAAGATGTTCCCCCTGCTTCGTGGTACTCATCCCGGAAAGGAGCCCCAGGACCAGCAGGAGATGGGCAATAATCCCCGGAGAAGCGGGAACCCGTGAGTGGAAAAATACCCGCATCACCGCCTCCGCAGCGGGTAAGAGGGCAAGGCAAATCAGGGAAAAATAACAAAGGACCTGCTCAATGGTCCATAACAGGCTGGTCAGACCTTTGGACTGCTTTTTCTGCATCATCACCGTCCCGCCCCCTGAGGGGAAGCCCTTTGGGCTTGGAGTATCGCCTCGATCCTTCTATATATTGCACGGTCAAAGGTGGCGCCCAAAAGGGTGGGAACAACCCGGTTTCCATCATCATACCAGAGCTGTTCCTGGGCAGGGCTGAGCTGGTTAACTATCAGCCCGTACTGGCGCATGGTCACAATGACATCCTCCTCAAGCTTCTGAATGGAGGTATCCAGCTCCAACTCAAATTTTTTGGTAATGCGAATCAATTCCGGTTTATAGTTTTCCGGAATAGACCGCCAGGCGGCCTCGTTCATGACAATAGCCCCCATGAAGGGCGCAATATTGATGCTTGCCATGTTCTTTGCCATGCCGAAGATTTGCAGGCCCCCCACATTGACCGGGCTCTGGTACACCGCGTCTATCATCCCCCCGTTGAGGTATACCAATACCTGGTTCATGGCCACCGGGACCATCTGATAACCCATGGCCTTGAAGGCGTCCATTAAGGCCGGTTCATTTTCGTTGGTCCCCAGTTTCTGCCGTTTCATGTCATCGGGAGTAAAAACCGGCGTTTTGGAGAAAAACTTGACCCATCCCGCTTTTGACCATGCCAGGGTATAAAACCCCTTTGCGTTGATCTTCCGTTCCAGTTCCGACTTTAAATCATCCAGCACCAAATTCAGTTCCGTATTATTTCTGATAAGGAAGGGGGCGCTCATGGTCAGAATTTCCGGGGTGATGGTATTGAGCCCGAAGGAGGTCAAAATCGCCGCCTGGACTTGGTTCATTTTGAGTTTCCGAAGCACATCCCCTTCGCTCCCGGCGGTACCGTTGTGGTATATCACCAGGGATACCTCGCCGTTGCTTGCCGCCGCCCACTCCGCCGCCAACCGGTTCAAGGCCGAGCCCCAGGGGGTATTTTCGGGGACCAGGGATGCCAGTTTAATGGTGACTTTCCGCCGCTGGGCAAAGGCCGTTTCGGGACCGGCCACACAGAGGAAAACAAGGCAAAACACCGCTATATACCACAATTTTTTCATATTATTCCTTAATAATTGGCAATACGGTAGTTCTTAAAAACGAGCTAATTCATTGTAACACAAGAATTAGCTCTTAGATGGGGAGTGAAGGATTCGAACCTACGAAGGCTGAGCCAACAGATTTACAGTCTGCCCCCTTTGACCGCTCGGGAAACTCCCCTTGGATTTACAATGCACGATACCGGAGAAAAAATCAAGGGGTTTTATCAGAAAACCACCGTTTATTTCATATCATATGTTAGTATACTATAACATATGAGGTAAAAAAAACCGGCGTTTCCGCTAAAATCCGAATGAGCGGCTGCCGCTGATGGAAACCAATAGGACGATGCTGAAGGGGCGATCTCTTGTGTCGGCGTTATGGGTATAGTAGGTCCCCTCCTTGCTGCCCAAGGCCATAGGTACGGCTAAAGACATCGCCATATGGGGCAGCGGATTGAGGGTTAAAGCCGGAACAAGCTGCGCGGTGTTTTCTTGAAATGCATACAGGAACTGGAGGCCAAAGCGGAGATCCTTGAACCAGCCCGGTTTGAAACGCAGGTTAAGGGCGGTATTCCAGCCGCCGATAAAGGGAGATGGTTCTGCTTCCCGTAAATTAGTTTTCGGGCGGAACCACAGGGTTTTCCCCTCGCCGTTATAAAAAACTTCGGCATTAACGGTTAGTTTAGCCGCAAAGAAATTCTGCACAAGCCCCAGGTTGGCGGAAAACTCCCAATTCCCCCAGGTATCCTCGTCACCTGCGGGATGCTGAACGGAGGCTATCCCCTCGGCATAGACCTCAGTTTCCCAGAATGTTTTTTTAAGCGAAAGAAACCCTCTCAGGGGCATAGCCTCAAGATAAAAAGCGCCCATATCAATATCCAGCCAGGGAAAGGCCAGATTATATTTAGCGCCGTATCCAACTTCTTTCAGGGTGGGATCGGCGTCCTTGCTACGGGTCAAGGCAAGAACCTGGATTCCTCCAATACCTATGGGGATATCGGCCTTGGCTATGATTGCCTCCCCGCTGTCGCTCCCTTCGGGCACCCGGGCCAACAGGTTGCTAAACGGAAAATTGGGGGAAATCCCCCAGTTATGCCCGTATTTCCCCGCACGGATAAACACCACATTCTTAATCGAATAATCAAAAAAGAATTCATCTACACTCAGGATAAAACCGGGGTAGGAAAAGTTGATGGTATTCTTTACCCGCAGTACATCGGAGATCCGGAAATCAAGCCCTATGCCGGTGGACATTCCCAAGCCGATAACGTTGGTAAACGTATCATCATTTTCCGCTGAATCTCCATGCCAGGGGGCCGGGTTCCAGCCGGGGGCGATACCCCCATGGAAATAATAGGAAGCATCCAGGGAGAACCCCATTGGCCGCACCAGGGCGGAAGGTACATTCCCTCCGGCGGTACCCTCCCCTACGCTTTTCTCCTCACCCCCATCTGCCGGTGCATCAAACAGGGTGTCCATATCCCAATCCGGAAAATCCGCATCATCCGCCCAGACCATAAAGAAGGATGGTAACGACAGCAATACTAACAGGAAAGCGCATCGCCTCACCGGGTTACCAACTCAAGGAAGGTTTTTGAATAGGTGGAATCGGCAACCTTTTCAAAGGAAGGCTTGTTAATCGTGATTAGTGTCCGTTCATTCACCATTTTGCCGTTGATCATGGCCCCCCGCAGGGCTTCCTCAAACAAAATCTGCCTGGGGACAAACCGGTTCCCTATCCGGTGATAATCGGGGATGGCGGAGGTCCGCATCAACTGACCGGAAAGGCTGTAATCCTCGGTTTTCCGTACCAGGCCGTCGTCACTGATCCAGAGCTTCATCCGGGGGTAGGTAAGCCCGGCGCTTACCGCCTCCAGGGTAAGAAGACGGCAATTGAACCGTCCCAGAACCGCATCCTCCCCGCCTGAAATCCGGTAATCCTCCGCTAGGGTGGAACGGGTAAAATCGGAATTCCGGGCGTTGGTGTTCCGGAACCGATCGGCGTTGCTCGTCGTGTTAAAGCGACGGCTTTCGGGATCGTAGAACCAGAGGGTGGCATCCTGTTTCAGATACCCCTGCCCCCGGCTAATCGCGGGCTGCAGAATAATTATCACATAGGTTTCCCGTGCGTCCCGGCGGAATACCCCCGCCACGGTGGAAGACCGGGCCTGGCCGGGTTTATCCTGGATGATGGTATATTCCGCAGAAAAATCCGTATCATAATAACTGGCAAGGCTGTCCGCCTTCCGTAATAGTTCCAAATCCGTAAGCGCCCAAAGGCCAGGTATGGGGAAAACCAGCGCAGCGGCAAGAAGAACAAAACAGAACCGTTTATTCATCAGCTTTTTCCTCCGGATAACATTTTGGGCAGGGGATCCCGGGAGGAACGAAACGCCGGAAGCCAAACTGCCGCCAATAGGATGCAAAAAACCGCCACAAGATTAATCAGTATAGTACGGGGAAGATAGAGCGTCGTCAAGCGCCCATCCTTCATGAAGATTTCAAAACTGGGAAGCCAGGAAAAGGAAATAAACCGCAGCCCCAGGGACACCAGGAGTGCGAAAAGGATACCCGCCAGCAGGGAAAGCAGCCCTAACCCAAGAGTTTCCAGTATCAGAATATGCCGCACATCCCCGTCATAAAAACCGATGACCCGCATGGTCCCCACTTCCCGCTCCCGTTCGTGGAGGATGAGCCGGTAGGTTACCATGGCGCTTGCCAGGATAAGCGCCAGCATCATCCCATAGAGAAAATAGGTAATGATGTTGATGGCCCCCAACAGATCCGCTATTTCGGAAAGATATACCGGAATGGTAAGGAGAAAAATTTTCACCCCTGCCCAGGATTGATCGGTTTCATAGTCAAATTCATCCCGATTCAATATCAGCGGAGCGGTCTGCATATTTTTTTCCAATTCCTTCTGCAAAATAATTCTTTTTGTATCCGCTTCCCGGCGGTCACTGAAAAACATACCGATACAGGAACATTCATCCTCGCCGAATAAAAGAAGCCGGTTAAGCGCAGGGCGGGAAACATAGGCCTTATAATAACCAAAGATAGTTGAGTCCTCCAAAAGGCCGCCAACCACAAATACGCCGGTATTACTCTGACCATAGCGGGTTTCCGTTTCCAGGATAAGGCTGTCCCCAAGGCGGACCCCTAATCTTCCGGCGACGGGAGCGGAAAGCATGATAGTATCTTCCCCTGCCGGAACATCCCGGCGTTCCTGGTAAACAAGGCTGTCAAAATAGGCTTCTTCGTTATCCCAGTCGGCTCCCACCAGATACTTTAGGGGCATCGCAGAACCGTTATAGTAGAGAATCCCGCTCATGGTTAAGGTCCGCATGACGGTACGTTCCGGATTAATGTTCGTATCACTAATGGCCTTCCGGATCTTAGCCATATCATCCGTTTGCATATGCAGCGTAATGGACGAATCTTCGTCATATCCCAGGGCAATAATATCACCGGCATAATGGGACTGGCCGGAATTATAAATATTTTCGTACATGCCGTCTTTCACCGAAGTGATCACCGTGACAATACCGAAGCCGAAGGTCAATGACAGAAAGAGAAAGAGATACCGGCGGCGGTAACCTAAGAGATATTTTACGGCAAGCCGCAGCATCGTAATGAACTTCAAGTATTACCCCCGCCGCACCGCAACAATAGGCTCGATACGAACCGCCGTCTCCACCGGGTAGAAGGACGCAGCAAGGCCAAGAAACAGGGCGGCCCCAAAGGACGCCCATGCCACGGAGGGCAAAAAAGATACATTTACTACCGGCCCTCCCATGAGGGAGGCAATAAGGGTATTGGGAATGACAATGCCCATCCCGTTGACGGTCTGGAGAAACCCGTACCCCCCCAGAACACCAAGGGCGCCGGCAATACCGGCAAGGGCAAGGTTCTCCCCCAGGATAAGGGTACGGATATAGCCGTCATAAGCGCCGATAGCCCGCAGGACGCCGATTTCTCCGGTCCGCTTAAACACTGAAATTAAAAGAATATTCACCGCCGCGACGATACCGGCCACACTCACCAGAAACATCCCGAAGTTAAACAAACTTTTGACAAGCAGTAGGAGGATAGCGGAAGTACCCGCCGCAATGCGCCAGCCCACCGCCGTAAGTCCAAAGGCGGCAAGCTTTTTATTGAGGGATGCAATTACCCCCGCTGCGGCAGCCCCATGATCCAGCCGGAGAATAATAAAATTCCAGTCCCCCCCTGCCATTTCCCTCCCCTCCCCTGTTTCCAGAGAGGCGCTGAGAAAATTCCGGATAAAATCCACCGAAAAGCTTTCTTCCCCTATGAGGTCTTCTTCAACAGCACCGCTGAAAAAATCATTCAAATTCATATCCAGCAAACGGGAGTTTTCCGGATCGAGCCCGGTATCAGGGGCGGCAACCTGTATTGATTCCAGTACCCGTACCGTCTGCGGGTCGGCGATAACTATCTCGTTCATAAAGGTCCCGGGGTTCCGGTAGCGATAGATTCCCACCAGGGGAACCTCCCGTATCTTAAACCCCGCATTCCCGCCGGCGGTAAACAGCAACGGCTCGCCGATAGCCGGACGCCGGCCGGTTTCCTTTTCAAGCCGCCCTGCCCGTTCGGCGGTGATCATGGCGCCGTATTCGTTTGCTTCGAGGAAGCGCCCTTCCTCAAGGCTTATCCCCGGAAAGGCGGCGAAATAAGTTGCCGCGTCTATCCCGCAGAGCAGCGCCCCTTCCCTGACCCCCTGGACATCCAGAAATGCCCGGCTGGATACCTGGCTGGTAACGATGCCGACCCCCGGCTCCGTACGGACAAGATCCCGGAGAACATCATG
>BNUW01000138.1 GCA_025997655.1 Spirochaetia bacterium | reverse complement strand
TGGCATCAATTAGCGCACTAAAAGATATACGGGCGCGGACCGGAACTCAGGACAGCCGTGCGGTGAACGTCATGGTCAAGGATATTCCGATTGGGGATATTCAGATAAAAGCGAATGTCCGGCAGGATTATACCGGCATTGAGGAATTGGCCGCGAGCATCCGGCAACACGGACTTTTACAGCCGATTACCGTTTATTCTGATGGAAGCCAATACATAGTAAAGACCGGACATAGGCGGTTTATGGCTTACCAGCGGCTATACCAAACCGAGCCGGAGCGGTTTCATAGTATCCGGTGTATTATGTCTAATGCGGATAATCGCGCCGTCATCCAACTGGTTGAGAATGTCCAGCGGGAGGATTTAACATCAAGGGAGTTGTATGATGCTTTTTCTGCTTTAAGACAACAAGGTTACTCACATCAAGAAATCGCGGAAATGGCTGGTAAAAGAATTCAGTGGGTTGATAAGATATATACCTATATCAACGAAATAGGTACAAATCCCAATTTGCTGGAACATATTACTTCCGCCGGCGGAAGTATGGAAGATATAGCCGAAACTAAGAGCATACCGGATAAAGAGGCACGGCTTGATCTCTTAAAACAGCGACGAAACGGCGAAATTACTCGTGCTGAAATGCGTCACAAAGCCAAAGCCCTGAAAGAAGACTCTCCTGCCCCAGGGGAGGCACCCGCAGCTTCCACAATTCTAGAGACTTTGGTGTATCCTTCTCACACAGCGGCCACCATCGCCAAAGAACGGCTCGACCAATTTATCTTGGATAAGGTCGATGATAAATGGGATGACCTCGCCCTATGGGAGTTTTATACATGGCTCTTGGAGCAGGCCAAACATCATGAAGTGGACCGGCGTGGGTTTATCAGCGAAGCATACAAGGCTGACAAGGAGCGGGCCGAAAAGTCGATGTGATACCATAGTTTTTCCGCTTTGTATGGCGCAAAAAATATCCCCAATCGGAATATCCTTGACCATGACGTTCACCGCACGGCTGTCCTGAGTTCCGGTCCGCGCCCGTATATCTTTTAGTGCGCTAATTGATGCCATAATTGACACCGCACCCACCTATGACAACATCATCGGCAACGTCCTTACCGCAAGCGACATTCTTCTTATCCCGGTTCAGCAGGATATGTTCAGCTTCCAGGCCCTGAAATATCAGTTCGAGAAACTGGCCGATCTGGAATTGGATAAACTGGACATCCATATCATTTTTAACCAGTTTGAGAAGCCCCTGAACGACAACCAGAACACCTACCGCAACCAGATCACCAATCTCTTTCTTGCGGATGAAATGTTCGGCCCTTTCATCAATAAGAACTATATCTCGCGGAGTAGTGTGTTCAGAAAGTACATCAACAGGCGGAATTACCAGATTGATTCCAAGGCCGAAACCTGCAAAGGTTATGAGGAAATCAAAAACCTCATTTATAGCGTTTTAGGAATTATTGTACCGGAGGTGATATAATGGCATCAATTAGCGCACTAAAAGATATACGGGCGCGGACCGGAACTCAGGACAGCCGTGCGGTGAACGTCATGGTCAAGGATATTCCGATTGGGGATATTCAGATAAAAGCGAATGTCCGGCAGGACGTTGCCGATGATGTTGTCATAGGTGGGTGCGGTGTCAATTATGGCATAATCGTACTCAAGCCCCTGCATGGATCGTTTCAGCTTTTTCAAGCTGTCGGTACTGCGGAACTCGTTGAGTCTAACATCACCGTGGATAAGGTCGATGTTCCCGTTTGTTTTTATGGCGTTATCCTGAATCCGGCCACCAAAAAAGACGTTGAAAATATTCCGTTCCTTTACCGTTTCGTAGGGAACCCCCCTCATCAAGATAATAGGATGCCGAACTATTGCTTGCGTCGGTATCAATTACAAGACACTTATACCCGGCGTTGACCAATGCGTTTGCAAAGATGACGGACAGGGTACTTTTCCCTGTCCCCCCTTTTGTTGAGTTTATGGCGATAGTTTTCATACGTTACCCCCTACTGCTTCCTGTGGCTTAACCTGTCCAATTGGGAATCTTCGGATAGTAGATGAGGGTAATAACTCCTTGAAGATTTCAACTTGGGCATCCTGTATGAGCTTCCGATCCTCGGTCAGCTCATGGTTAGAGTAGCGGTTCAACATGGGAAGGGTCTTATGCCCGGTCTGCTTCTGCAGCAGCTTCTCATCAACCTTCTTACGCATATAGACCGTATAGTAATGCCTCCAACTATGGAAGGTATAACTTGACGTTTGTGCTTCATTCAGGCCAATCTTACCCAGAGCATCCCTGAGCGCCGATAGAAATAAGGGACTTTCCATAGGCTTAGTCGGCATTGCCTTACTCCAAAAGATAAAACTATCCATATTGCAGCCATAAGGATTTCGAGATGCCAGTTCCATTAACTCAGCAATCACCGATGGGAACGGAAGCTCGACGGTTCGCGCTTCGTTATTTTTAGGCGGTTTCAAACCATCCTGATAATTCCATGAATGGCGGATATAAATACAATCTGCACCCATGTCCTGCAATCGCAAGCCTTGTATCTCACCGGCTCTCATCCCTGTAACCATTGCCAGCATATTGGCGATCCTAGCCCGTTCATCTATCCAAGACTTAGTGAAAAGCGCCTTGGCAAGTTCCGGGGTCAGGATTTTCCGTTTAGAATCTTCTCCGGAGAACATGACCAACCCATCGCCAATATTGTCCTCTATAAGCCTTTTTTTATAAGCCCATTTTAAGGGCACAAGTCCTGCTTTCAAGATTTGGTTTTTTCGGGCCGCTGATACGGTCATTGTTTCAAAGCTCTTTACGAACTCCTCAAGGTCTTCCCGTGAAAGCTCTCCCAATGTCTTTCCCTTGAAAGGTTCAAGCCAGTATTTTTTGGCCGACAATAGCTGGCTTTTGGCATAGGTTCGGTGGATACTGTGGCTGCGCCGTAACTTTTCAGAAATATATTCTGATTTGTCCCAAGTCCAACAATCCTCCAGGAATTGTCCAAAATCCCGATCCTGCTTGCTCCCCATAAGGACGGCACTTCGGATTAGTCCCTGATGCTTCAATTCGTCAATGAAAAAAACAGCGTCATCTTGGGTTAACTCTGCTTCTTTGAACAGCGTCCGTAGTGACAGCTTCTTTAGACCAATCGGGGAGCCGCTTTTTTGTGGTATTCCATCACGAAGCCAGTCTATCGCGGTCCGTATGGCCGCTTTCTTGGTCAGTTGCTTAGTGCTAATTGCCGGCAAATATTCACCGGTAATGTCGTTTTTAAAGGAAACCAGATAATACGGGCGGTCAGCCCTCTTAAAGATAGAATATGGCAAGGATTCGAGCATATTCCACTCCTTATAAACGACATTGAAAACGGTATCTGCCGTTTTATGTGTCGTTCTTTTTATATAAGAAGATGGAAACGCCCTTTGAAGAGGGTAGTTTCACGTAATTCCCTATAATATAAAGAATTACGATTTTAATATTTTTCCTTCCCGGCCATGCTACCATTACACAACCGGGGAATATCATTCACATTCTGAAGGTTATCGAAACCTACAACGGAATAAAGCTTACAAAATGGGCGAATATTTGTCAAGATTGCCTGCAATAGTACCGCCTAAAATAATGTCTACGCCCACTTAATCAGCCCGGTCCGGTACGGGTGCACCAGCGCTTCATGCTTGGGCAATATCCGTACCGTGTGCCCCTGCTGCCCCGTATCGGCGCAGTCGATACGCACCTGGTACACATAGCTGCCGCCGTCATTGCGGATGGCCTTCATCTCGGTGCGCCGGGCATTGGTGATATCGTTACCCTGATTCGAGACCGTTCCGTGGTACAGCTCGACCAGTACCTCCTCCGGCTTCAAAACGCCCAGTTCAATGTGGGCGGTCACCGTAAGGGAATCCCCTCTTTGCATCACCGGCTTCGAGTTAGACTCTACTTTGGCAATTTTGAGGGTGTCCCAATTCCCCTGCAGCTTTCCCATGTAGGCGGCCAGGGACTTTCCCTCCGTATAGTCGTCCTTGACCAGGCGGCGGTAGTTTTTCAGGGCCGGGAAGTAGAACTTGTTGGAATAGTCCATGAGCATCCGGTGGCTGGACATGGAATGACCAATCTCCTTCATGCAGGTCTTCATCATCTTTATCCACTCACGGGGCAGACCGTCCCGCCCTCTTTGGTAGAACATGGGGATGATTTCCCGTTCCAGGAGGTCGTAGAGGGCTTTGCTCTCCACCTCGTCTTGTAGATTGGTATCCTCGTATTCCTCGCCCTGGCCTATGGCCCAGCCCACACCGGCGTTGTAGGCTTCGTCCCACCAGCCGTCCAGGACGGAGCAGTTCAGGACCCCGTTCATGGAGGCCTTCATGCCGCTGGTGCCGGAGGCTTCCAGGGGGCGGCGGGGGGTGTTGAGCCACACATCGGCGCCGGAGGTAAGGTAATGGGACATAGTCATATCGTAATTTTCCAGGAAGATGATACGGCTTTCCACATCGTGATGCTCGCCAAAGTGGATGATTTCCTTGATCAGTTCCTTGCCGGGCAAGTCCATGGGGTGGGCCTTTCCGGCAAAAATGAGTTGGATAGGCCGGTCGTTGTCCCGCAGGAGCCGGAGCAGGCGGTCCGGGTCACGGAGGAGCAGGTTGCCCCGCTTATAGGTGGCAAAGCGGCGGGCAAAAGCCAAGGTCAGGATGTAGGGGGAGAGTACGTCCTCGGCCTTCTGGATGCGGCGTTCCACCGCCCCGTTCCGCTTGAGGTTCTGCCGGATACGGTCCCGGGCAAAGGCTACCAGCCGTTCACGGCGCCGATCGTGGGTACGCCAGAGTTCCTCGTCGGAGATGCGGTCCATGCGGTCCCAGATTGCCAGATTGGTAGGCTCATCATTGAAACGGGGACCGAAGTAGCGGTCCAGGAGATCCGTCATGTTGTTGGAAATCCAGGTCCGGGGGTGCACCCCGTTGGTAACATGGCCGATGGGCACTTCGTCCAGGGGTAGGTTGGGCCAGAGGCCCTTCCACATACGGCGGCTCACTTCGCCGTGGAGTGCGGACACCCCGTTGGCATAGGCGGCAAATTTGAGGGCCAGCACGGTCATGCAGAAAGCTTCGTGGTCATCGTAGACATGCTCCCGGCCAAGGCCAAGGAAGTCCTTCCAGGAAATGCCCAGGGTCTGTGTCCAGGGCCGCATATATTTTTCGATAAGACTTATATCGAAGCGTTCATTGCCCGCAGGGACCGGGGTATGGGTGGTGAAGATATTGGTGGGCCATACCACTTCACGGGCTTCGTCAAAGTTAAATTGCTTTTCCTGCATGATTTCCCGGACCCGTTCCAGGCAAAGGAAGGCGGCGTGGCCTTCGTTCATGTGGGTTGCCGCAGGGTTGATCCCCAGCGCACGGAGTGCCCGGATACCCCCTATCCCCAGGAGGATTTCCTGCTGAATCCGGGTTTCCTTGTCCCCGCCATAGAGGGTGGCGGTGATATTCCGGAAATCCGGGGCGTTTTCTTCTATATTAGTATCCAGGAGGTAGAGGAAACTACGGCCCACCTTGACTTCCCAGATCTGGGCGACTGCCACCCGGCCCGCCAAATCCACGGAAATTTTGATGGCATTGCCGTCTTTATCGTTCTTCCGTTCCACCGGCATATTGTACCAGTCATTTTCGGGGTATGTTTCCTGCTGGAACCCGTCGGCGTTGAGGTACTGCTTAAAGTAGCCCTGCCGGTACAGGAGTCCGATACCCACCAGGGGCAGCCCCATATCGGAGGAGGTCTTCATGTGATCCCCGGAAAGCATGCCCAAGCCGCCTGAATAGATGGGAAGGGACACGTCCATGCCGTATTCCATGGAAAAATAAGCTACCACATCCTTTTTGGAGCCGTGATACCAGGTATCGCCCTTCTTATACTTGAGAAAATGGCTGTACACCTCGTTCAGGGCGGCCATGTAGGAATCATCCTTGGCTACCGCCGCCAGCCGTTCCTGGCTAACCATGCCCAGGGTCCGGATGGGGCTTTGCTGGCTTTGCATCCAAACATCATAATCCAGCCGGATAAAAAGCTGGACCGCGTCAAAATTCCAGGAAAGCCAGAGATTGCGGCCAATCTCTTCTAATGGTTTAAGAGAATTGGGAAGTTTCGGTTTAACCGTGTAGGTAGCTATATTCATATTGTCAAGCTTATGCTGACCGGGGCGGAATGTCAACGTATCGAAAAGATGAGCTAGTTCCAAAATCACGGACCCTCACGGACTGTACTTCCCTATTTGGTCGACAGCAAAAACAGGCGTTTTGACGGCACACTTGGCAAGTATTTGATCTGGCATTCCAGTAAAAACCGGGGTATAGTCAAAAATGAAACCGATGGATTTTTACCAAAAAAAAGTAAAAAATTCTTCGAAACATCTTGATCTTTAGAAAGAATTAAGATATGGTATTTTTAGGCATTCTCCTGGGAGTGTACATTTGATGAAACGAGGGT
>BNUW01000137.1 GCA_025997655.1 Spirochaetia bacterium | reverse complement strand
GGAGGAAAAATTGGGTCATGTGCGGCTCTCCGGAGGGCGCAAAAACTGCCTGTGCTCTTTATTCCCTTATCGAGACGGCCAAGGCTAACAACCTGAACCCCTACAGTTACCTGAAAACCGTTTTTGAAAAAGTGCCAACCTTGGCCCCCGGCGATGATTGGGGACAACTGCTGCCCTGGAACATCACCCCCTGATTTTTCGGGGGTGGCTGCTTTTGACGTTTACGCAGGAACTCTTCACTCTCAAAGGAATTCCGGATAATTTCTCTGCGCTGCTCTGAACCATGCACTTCCCCCTGGGCTTCCCGGCTGTTACTTCCGAAGGGTACAAAAAAAGCACACAAAAAGTACCCGTCCGTTGTTTGTATGGTGAAATACCGCTATACTGAAAACATGGCTAAAAGAGAGGTACGGTTTTTTAACACCACCGGTCCGTGCAATCCGGACATGCACTATATGCTTCCCCCGGAAGAACGCCTGGTGGGCGCCCAGCTCAGCCGGTATATACGGGATCAGCTCTACTGGGTACTCCATGCACCCCGGCAAACCGGCAAGACTACCTTTCTGATGTCCTGGATGCGCGAACTAAATGCCGGGGATGAAGCGGTTGCTTGCTATGTGAGCGTGGAAACCTGTCAGGCGGTGGAAGACCCTGATGTTGCTACGCGGATAATATGCTATTACATAAAAAGAATGGCGGAGATCACCGGTTTACCGATACCCGAAGCCGGCAATGATCCGGAAACAGCGATTGCCTCCATGTTGTCGGATTGGGCACAAAAGACTGCGCCAAAGCCGCTTGTGGTGCTATTTGACGAAGTTGATGTTTTACAGGGGGAACCGCTAATTCGGTTTTTACGACAGCTTAGGAATGGGTTTGCAACACAAGGGGTGGGCCTGTTTCCCATCTCCATAGCCCTGGTAGGCATGAGGGACCTAAAAGATTATATCACCGCGGTAAAAGACGGCGTTGCGCCCAATCCCGGCTCTCCCTTTAATGTTAAGTCTGATTCAGTGTTTTTGGGAAATTTTCAAAAAGACGATGTAGCGCGCCTATTTGCCCAGCGGACAGCGGAAATCGGACAACAAATAACTAAAGAAGCGCTGGATTATGTTTATGACCAGTCTCGCGGCCAACCATGGATAGTCAATTCGCTTTTTCAACGGGCCACCATGCGTGTTTTAGATGAAGACAGCTCTGAAACCGTAACCTTAGAGCATATTCTGGAAGCCCGGGAGCAGATGATCCTCGCCCGGGAAACACACCTGGACGCACTGGCAACGCGGTTACTTGATGACCGGGTACGACAGATCATTGAAACCCTGATGATCGGAGATGTGGACCAGTTTATTACCCAATCCGATGCCTTTAATTATTGCCTGGACCTGGGGCTTGTGTCTAAAGAGGGGGGGACACCCCAGGTAGCAAACCCCATCTACCGGGAAGTTTTGGCGCGGTATAGTACCGAAGGCGCCCAGGACGCTATACCCGCGCCTGAATGGCAATGGGAAGATGCGGACGGCTCGCTTGATATGGATGCGTTACTCAAAGAGTTTCAGCAGTTTTGGCGGGAAAATTCTGAAGTCTGGGAAGAACAGCGTAAGCAGCGGTTTACCTATACCGAAGCATTTCCGCATCTGTTGTTACAGGCCTTTTTGCAGCGGGTATTAAACGGCGGCGGTCGTATTACCCGCGAATTTGCGGCAGGCCGGGGTAGAATGGATTTAGCCGTTGAGTACAAAAAGAAAAAGTACATAATAGAAGTAAAATTGCTGCGGGATAATAAAAGTGAGGAAACGGTAAAAGAACAGGGGCTGGCGCAGACAGCGAAATACCGTGATACCATCGACAGCGCAGCCCCGGCATATCTGGTGTTGTTCGATCGCCGGTCGGAAAGTAAAAAAGCCCCCTGGGACACCCGCCTTACCTGGGCGAAAGAAAAAGGCATAATGGTGGTAGGTTGCTGATACACTCCGTGGAGGCCGTCTTGACAGAACCCCCCTGTTTCGTATATATTTCTATATAACCATAGGAGGCAGGCATAGTATGAACGCAAAAATTAAGAAAATAATTGATAAAATGAAAGAAGAGGGTATTGATAACCTCATTATCTGCGACGGGGGGAGTATCTATTATCTCACCGGGTGTATGTTCCATACCATGCACCGTATGTGCGCATTACTGCTGAGTGTGGATTCAGATCCCGTTCTCTACATTCACGAGATGTTTCCAACCCGGGGCCTGGAGGAAGCAGGGGTAAGGACGCATCATTGGAAAGATACGGACAATTATATCAAAGAACTGTACAACGAATTTGACCACACAAAACAACTTGCGGTGGACAAGTATTTTGAGGCCCGTTTCGTAATTGCACTGCAGGATTTCGGGCTTGCCAAGCCAATCAAGGTGGGCTCCTATGTAATCGACGATATTCGTGCGATCAAATCACCGGAAGAGTTTCATCTCATGGACCTTAGCAGCGATATCAATGACAAAGCGATGTTAGAGCTGGAAGATTACATTGACAAGTATCATGGAGACCCGGAAGCGCTTACCGAGCTTCATCTGGTAGATGTTCTTGCAAAGATTTATGCGCAGTATACCGACGGGGGATTTTCATTTGATCCGATTATCTCATTTGGGGTAAATGCAACGGATCCCCATCACGAGCCGGACAACACCGTTCTTAAAGCGGGGGACTGTGTCATCATTGATATTGGCTGTATGAAAGATGAGTATGCATCGGACATGACACGGACGGTATTCTACAAGAAAGTTTCTGACTTTGACAAAGCAATTTTTGAAATTGTCTGTGAAGCTCAAAGACGGGCTGAGGCATTTGCCAAACCGGGAGTAAAGTGCTCAGAGATTGATGCGGCGGCGCGTAATTATATTACCGAAAAAGGGTACGGGCAATATTTCACCCACCGGCTTGGCCATTTTATCGGTATGGAAGTTCATGAAGCAGGGGATATTTCTGGTTCCAATCATGCGATTGTAAAAGCCGGTAACGTATTCTCAATTGAGCCGGGTATCTATATTGCCGAAAAGAAGATTGGTGTGCGCTGCGAGAACCTTGTTTTTGTAACCGAAGATGGTTCAAGGCCGCTGAACAAGATTCCGATGGGCCTTAAGATTGTCGGATAACGGGGATACATATGACAGTTCCGGAACGGGTAGAAGCACTGCGCGCTCAGATGAAAGCGGCCGGGATTTCGGCGTATGTTATTCCGTCGGCAGACTTTCATCAGAGCGAATATGTGGGCGATCATTTTAAAGCCCGTGAGTTCATATCCGGTTTCGACGGCTCCGCAGGAACGGTTGTTGTAACGCCGGAGGATGCCCGCCTTTGGACAGACGGGCGTTACTTTATTCAAGCGGCGCATCAGCTTGCGGGCAGCGGCATATCTCTTATGAAAATGGGGACGCCGGGGTTTCCTGCGGTCACCGAATTTCTGGTTACGGTTTTACATGACGGGGATACCCTTGGATTTGACGGGCGGCTTATCTCAATGGGTGAGGGCCTTGAATTTGAAGAGGCGCTTGCCGGGAAGAATGTTACCATTGATTATGAAAAAGATTTAGTTGATGCAGTATGGAAGGGCAGGCCTCCTCTTGCAAATGAAAAAGCGTGGCTTCACGAGGAAAAATATGCCGGTGAAAGCACCGCATCGAAGGTTGCAAGGGTACGTGCGGAGATGAAAAAACTTGGCGCAACAAGCCATGTTATTACCAGTCTTGATGATATAGGGTGGCTGTTTAACATTCGCGGTAATGATGTAGCATATTCCCCGCTTGTACTTGGCTATGCATTTTTAACAGATGACAGGGCTTATTTATTTGTCGATGCGAACAAGCTTAATTCAGCAATTTTGGCAAATATAGGAACGGTTGGAACTGAAGTTAAGCCATATAATGACATATATGAATTCATCAAGGCACTGCCGGCGGAAGAAAAACTTTTGGTTGATACGATGAAAATCAATTATGCTATTTATAACAATATTCCGGTTGATGTTAAGAAGATAAAAGCCCCTAATCCTTCATCCCTTATGAAAGCAATGAAGAATGAAGTTGAGGCACGGGGGATGAGAAGCGCACAGCAAAAAGACTCCGTTGCATTTGCGAAGTCCATGTATTGGCTTAAGACCGCCGTCGGCAAAGAGGATATTACCGAAATCAGCGCCGCAAAGAAGCTTGATGAGTTTAGGGCCGGGCAAGAGGGGTTTATGGGGCCAAGCTTTGAGCCCATTTCGGCTTACGGCGACCATGCGGCAATAGTACATTATGCTCCTACCCTTGAAGAGCAATACAAGCTTAAAGCCGGGGGATTGTATCTCTCCGATACGGGCGGCAATTACCCAGAGGGAACGACGGATATCACGAGAACCTTTGTGTTAGGTACTATTACTGCCGAAATAAAAAAACATTTTACCGCAGTGGCGCGCAGTATGATTGGTCTTTCCCGGGCGAAATTCCTGCGTGGCTGCAGGGGATACAATCTTGACATCCTGGCCCGGTTACCCATGTGGGAATTAGGAATAGATTACAAGCACGGTACCGGTCACGGCGTAGGGAATCTTCTTACTATTCATGAAGGCCCGGCAGGATTCAGGTGGAATATCGTTCCGGCGAAGAATGAGACAACGCCCTTTGAAGAGGGGATGTACCTTACGGACGAGCCCGGCATTTACATTGAGGGTTCCCATGGCATACGCCTTGAGAATGAACTGCTGGTAAGGAAGTTTGCTCAAAATGGTGATGATACGTTCCTGGAATTTGAGACCATGACCTTTGTGCCGATAGACTTAGACGGTATTATTCCGGAGGACCTGACCGGACCGGAAAGGGACTTCCTCAACTCCTATCATGCCGAAGTATTTAAGCGGGTTTCACCGTATCTTTCTGCGGAAGAAGCGGCTTGGCTTAAAGGGTACACCCGGCCGGTATAGGCGCTGCTATTGCTGAAAATATTTATTGACAGAAGAAGGTAATGGCAGTATAATCAACGGAAATCTTTACGGAATTAAGGAGTGTACAAATGGAAACAGCGGCGAAAAAGAGACCCTTTGGTTTCTACGTGTGTTCGGCTACTTTCACCTTTGAAAGGCTGTCATACTACGCATCAAAGTGGCTAATCGCAATATTTGTTGCAGCATCGGTGGTATCAGGCGGATTAGGACTTACCCAGGCTGATGGCGGAAAGATGCAGGCCAACCTGGTTGCATTCACCTATCTGGCGCCTATCCTTGGAGGGCTTCTTTCTGACAGGATCATTGGCGCACGGTACTGCATACCCATAGGTACGTTTCTTATGGGTCTGGGATATGTTTGCGGATATTTTTCACAGAGCATCGGAATGGTATGGGTTATGATTATCTTAGTATCAATTGGTACGGGGTTATTCAAAGGGAACATTAGTGCTATTAACGGGCGTTTGTTCCAAAACAAAGAGGATCTTGATTCAGCCTTTTCGATCCAGTATTCATTTGTTAACATTGGGGCATTTTTTGGAACGTTTTTAGTTGGTATCCTTGCATTAAAGACATTTGCGTGCGGCGAAGTTATGGGATACAGGATTTGCTTTTTATTAGCGGGTATCGCCATGTTTGCCGGTACCATCTGGTATCTTCTGGGTATGAAACATCTTGGCGATGTAGGTAAAAGGCCTTTTAAATTTGATGAGAAACTGGGGGATGACCTTAAAAAAGTTGAAAAAACCTATGAGAAAAAACCGCTTACGGGTATTGAGAAAAAACGAGTGGCCGCTATTATATTAGTATCGGTATTCTCGGTAGTTTTCTGGTTGTTCTGGTATCTGGCGTATCTCCCCGTTTACTATTACTGGGAAGATAATATGAATTGGCTTGTAGGTTCATTCACCGTACCAAGTTCATGGTTTGATTCACTGAATGGATTTGCCTGTATAGCACTTGGACCAATACTTGCTATCCTTTGGGCAAAACTTGCCAAGCGGCCTCAAGGTGATATGAGTATGTTTAAGAAAACTGCCTGGGGATTATCGTTCATGGCAGCGGCATATCTTATTTTTGCACTTGCCGACGCAACAAGGGGATCCGGGAAAGCGGGCTTAATGTACTTAGTTGTATTTGGGCTGCTTCTTTCACTGGGGGAGATGTTCTTTTCCCCGCTTGGATTCTCATTTGTAAGCAAGTATGCTCCTGCAAAACTCCTTTCAGTTATGATGGGCGTTTGGATTGTAGCAACATTTCTTGCGGCAAAATCCTATGGCTATATCTATGCGTTTATGTCGACGAAGAACTTTATCGCCGGTAACGTCGTAGTAGCTATTATCTGTATCGTTTGTGCGCTGGTATTATTTGCACTCAACAAGAAGCTTAAGGGCTTGGTTGAAGAAGGTAAAGAGTAAGAATTTTTAACCGCAAAGATACTATGATTTCAAATATCGGGAAAAGTGGTACTCTGGTCTGACGGGGCCAGGGAGCCGGTGGCAGGCAGTTCGGCGCCGTGAGGAAGTCCGGGAGACCGGGTGAACCTCGACGCA
>BNUW01000136.1 GCA_025997655.1 Spirochaetia bacterium | reverse complement strand
GCCGTACTCTTCAAGCAATTCTGCCCGATGGCGGTACACTTCATCAACGATTTCATCTTCGTAAAAAATCATGGTCACTCCTTTGTATTTAACATTTCCGGCGTTATTAAGAACGGTGTCGGTAATCCGTAAGACGCAAAACTCAAATGATTGAAATTCCAGCTAAGCAGATAATCTATTTTAGCATCTACGCAAACCGCCAAATGAAAACTATCCGCTTTTGCCTTTTCGGGAATGTCCAAAAGGCGCTGATAAATACGAGCTAATTCTTCAATTTTTTCAGACTTGTTTATAAGAGGAAGCCCCTCGATAAAATTGAGCCGTCTTTGCGCGGCATCACCTTTTGAACACTCGTCGATCACGTATTGGCTGATATACAAGTCGTAGTTTTGCCGCGCATTTTCCCAAAAGAGTTGTGGACGAAAGGTGCCTGGCACCGTTTTAGTGCAGACCCGGCACTCCAGCCCTACCGGTAGCGCTGGGGAGCAGTGATTGTGCGGACATGATGGTCTGTATGTCCTTAAGATCCAGAGGAAGAGTACCGCAAAAGGTTCAAGCCCTTTGCGGTTAATTCTTTGATGAGGAGGGAATTAGGGATAGGATGGCGGAAACATTTTATTGTGCGGAAAGCTTTTTGATGGTTTCCCTATTATTGCTTTGCTTCAAGCTCGGCGATAATCGCACAAGCGTCCAGAATATAAGACGTACCGTCTTCGGTCATAAGCGTTCTCTGCGTTCGCGTTCTTCATTTTCCAATTCAAGCCACCCATCTTCGTGGCACCGTTCCATAAAGGCATCCAGGTTAACGCCTATGGTAATTGCGAAGAAATTGTTTTGCCTAATGGTCTGAAAAAGATAGAAGGCGATACTTTTTCTAATCTGGATAAACTAATAAAGGTAACCATTCCTAATTCTGTTACAGAAATTGGTACCGGTACTTTCAAAGGCTGTAGCAGCCTGGAAACAATCGTTATTCCTTCGTCGGTAGAAACTATTGGTATATGGGCATTTCAAGAAACGCAATTGACAGAAGTAACCTTTCCCCGGGGATTGAAAGAAATCCTTGGCGGTGCATTCAATAATTGCTCAAATTTGAAAAACATTGTTGTACCTGATTCTATAACATCATTATCATTTGGTACATTTGATGCTAACCGGCAAACTACCAGAGCCCCAACTGCTTCATCCGTTTAGCGGTTTTTCGTATATCATATTCCAGACGCTTAAATTGCCACCGTCCCGATTCGGTGTCGAAAAGCGCATACCGGGCTGCGGCGCGGCGATATCGTGACTTCTGATGGGCGTCCGCCTTGTCACGGGGGAAACCGATGCTTCCCGGGTTGAGGAGGAACCGGACGTGATCCCGTCCCGTTTCGATGACCGCATCCGGTTCTCCATAGCCCATCTGATAGAAGGTCTCCCCCTGGGTTTCAATAAAAAACGAAGGTAAGTGGGTATGACCAAAAAAGCAGCGGGTAAAATCACTCTGGGAAAAGGCGAATTCGGCGTCGTCTTGGGAGAAAATATAGCCCCAGATGGGGTTTTCCGGGCTGCCGTGGGAAAGGAGTATGCCTTCGTACTCGGTGTTGAGGGGAAGGGTGGCAAGATACGCGGTATCCGCCTGAGTGAGTTGGGGCCGGGTCCACTCCATGGCGATCCGGGCATGGTCCGCAAAGCTGAAAAGGTCCGTTGCCCCCGCGGCGGCGAGGTCGTGGTTGCCCCCTAAAACCACCGCGCAGACTTCGGCGGCCCGGGCGATACATTCCCGAGGGTCCGGCCCGTAGCCAACGAGGTCCCCCAGGCACAGAACCGCATCCCGGTCCCCCTGGGTTTCCCGCAGTACCGCGTCAAAGGCAGCCAAATTGGCATGGATATCCGAAACAACCAATACTCGCATTTTATGCTTATTTTAGTATATTTATAGAAAGAAACATAAGTAGGACGAACGAAGTATGGCAGAAAAAAAAGCAGGGCGGCTTTCGGACATGCTTTCGGACAGGTTTTCCGATGTTTGGAAACTCCTTTCCGAAACCACGCTGTTTTTAAGCAGAACCAAAGAAATCGGCGCCCATGAACAGCAACTCCGTACCTGGCGTTCCGAACTGCAATCCTCCGGTCGAAACCCCGAGGTAGCTCAGCGGATCCGCTCTGAACTGACGGCGCTCCGGAAAAGCCTCCGCCTCCAGGGCTACGATCTGAGCCTGGGCGGGCAGAACCTTATCATCGACGGATTTAGAAACGACGCCTGTCTTGGCGAAGGGTTTCGGCGGGTAGTCATTTTTATCTCAGACAACGCGCTATTTTTCCTGGCGGGAGAGGAAAACCATATCGCCCTGGCGGAATTTCTTGAAAAGCGGATAGAAGCTGAAATCAATGCCCGCAAAAATCGGATACGAATCCTGGACCGGCATTATCTCTGGTACCGCCGTCAGGGGCAGGACCTGATCCTTTCGGGGTCGGACACGGAAACCAAGGAGGACTTCGCGCGGTTTTCCGCCATGTGCGATGCCAATAGCCTGCTGTTTTTGGGGGGGCTGAAGGGGCTGCGGTAGGGGGAATGAGAATAACCGCCGGGATGGACAGCACGTTGAGCCGGTTCCAAAATAAGGATTAACCACTTTTCCACCCAAAGAGTGGAAAAGTCGACCTCACTGACGCCACGGACTCCTGCTTTCTTATCCTTTCCTTTGTCCGTGTTGTCCGTGAGGTCTGTGGTTATTTTATTCGTGTTTCTTCGTGTCCATTAGAAAGCGCCGGTAGCCAATTTCCCGTTGCCGCCAGTACGAGCGGTCCCGCGGGGTAAGCACGACACCGCTCGGATTGCCGATGTTAATTGCGTGGATAACCTGGTTGTTTCCCAGATACATTGCTACGTGGCTTGCCGCAGTTCTATTGCCGGTGGTGGCGTAGACAATAATATCACCGGGCTGTAACTCGGTTGGGGGTATCGGCGTTCCCTGACGGTACATTTCTATCGAAGTGCGGGGGAGCGTTATACCGGCGGCTTCACGATAGGTCACGCCGATAAAGCCGGAACAGTCAAACCGGTTGGGGCCTGTTGCTCCCAGACTGTATGGTGAACCTAAGTGGGTTTTCCCTGCGGCAATCAACTTGTTTCGGAGGGCATCACCGCCGGTAAGGGCTGCAGGCGGCGTTTGTTTTGCCGGGGCGGCCGGTGCGTTGCTGCGGCGGGGTGTTTTTACCATGAGACAGCGCCCGTCCGCATTAAATGCCGCTGCCAGTGCATCGTCTTCCCGGGAGCGCCATTGTCCACTATCCAGTGGGCGGCATTAGTATCACTACCGGCATAGTACCACGCGGCGGCTTGGTCGTCCCATTGCCATTCTTCCCTGCGGTAATGCCAACGCCACTCATCGGTGAACCACGCGGTCATCTCCGCCGCCGCGCTTACGTCACCTTCAAAGAGCAGATAAATCGGGTATTTGCGGCTCGCCTCATATTCAAAGCTTATGGTTTGCGCGCCCGCTTCCCACAGGGAGATGAAACAGAAAAACACAAACGCGCCGGCAGCCGCAATACCCTTTTTCATAGCTCTCAGTTTACCGCCTACTGTGCCTGGAGCCGCCGTACCGCGCCGTCCGTGGGAGACCCGGCTGCGATAAGGGCCAGGGCGGCAACGTGATCCGTGTCCGCAGCGGTGGTGCTGGCGGCGGCGATTTTTGCGGGGTCCCCTGATCGATAGGCTTCTCTTTGTGCGGAGACTGATTGCGGGCCCTGCTTTAACGCCTGCTGCTGGGCGGCAACTTCCGCCTTGAGTTGGGCTTCGGATTTTTCCCGTTCGTATTTGACCTCCGCGTTAATTTCATTGAACATACCGGCGATGGTCTGCTGGGCCCTGGTGTCCGGTACCTGGCCGATAATGTCGCGGAGATACTTTGCCACCACCTGATCCCATACCGCCGAATCGCAGGCATACACTACATAATACACATAGGTCTTAGTCTTTCTGCCATTGCCGTCATCAACTTCCCTAAGCTGCCAAAAATCGGTGACCCGCTCCTGCCCGGCGATACTCACCTGCGCCTGGGTAGCGGCATTTTGTACGGCCTCAAATTCTCCGTCCGAGCCAAGGCTTATTCCCGCCCGGCTCAGTACCGATTGTTTAAGCTGATTTGCCAGCCGGGCCGCATACTGCACATCCGCTACGGTTTGTGCGGCGTTCAGGCTTGCGTGCCGGGCAAAGCCAATCTTGAGAACCTTGTCGGGAGCGACGGGCCACTCCTGTTTAAAAAGGTTCCAGTTACCCCGGACTGCCGGTAAAAGCCATACCGGGGACGCAATCTCTCCAATGCTGCGGTTGCTCCAGTCAAGAATCCGCTGATCGTCGGCGGTTCTTTCCGCCTGGGCGGATGTTGCCGCCGAACTTGCCGCTGCCCCGGTAGTCCCGCAAGAGACGGCCGTAAACAGAACCGCCAACGCGGCCGTCACCATTACGGTCTTTAATCCATCTTTCATAAAACACTCCTTAGAATTACTATTTTTCGGAATTCGTGCGGACATCAATCCGTTTGAATTCCGTTGAGAACGATTTTTGTACCGCTTCCGCAAGGGCGGTATAGGCGCGCCGTTTTGCCACATCCTCCCTTACCGCACCGGCCTGTTCCGCAGAAACGTTGTAGGTAAACAGCGTACCGGAGTTCCCACCGGAACTTGTTCCGGAGAATTCTGCCTGTAATGAAGGAAAATAAAAAATGCCTAATTCGCGTTTCTGCATTCCCTCATCAACCGTGACGGCGCACACGGCGGCGGCTCCGGCGCGGGTCCTGGCAACCGGGAAACCTTCGGAGCTGAGGGCGCGGGAAAAGGCGTTGAGGATGGCGGATTCAAAATCCACCGGGCAGTCGATGTACACCGCCGCGTTTCTACGGGCCGTATCAAGTTCTTTCGGTATGGACGCAATTTCGCCACGGACAGCGGCAAAGGCGGCGTTCATCCGTGCGGGGGAGAGGATCTGCCCAAAGGTATTCGCCGCCTCGAATTCGGCGCTCCGGGCGTATTGTTCGGCGGCGTCCCAACGCAGGGCTTTCCTGAACCGGTCGCTTTCGGTTTCCGCTGCGGCATACAGCGCCCGGAACGAATCGGCCTGCCGTTTAAAGCGGGGTTCGTACAGCGCCCATGCTTCAGCGCGGTCCAGGTAGGCCACGGTTTCCCATTGTTTTACCGCCTTGTTGTAAAAGGCGTCCTGGGCGTAGCGAAGGCCTGCCAGGTTTATTTCCGAGGTAACAAAGGCGAATGTTTCGGTTTCCAGGTTTTCGCTGGTAACGCCGTTCTGCGTGCTGGTGGTGGTTCTGAAACCGCTGTTCGCGTTTATCTGGCTGGTAAAATACCGGGCGATTTCCGCAGCGGCGGCGGCTTCTGCGGCCTGCCGGGTTTGGCCCCGGCCTCTTTGGGCGATGTAGGTGTCGGTTGGGTATACCTGGGTGATGGCGGCGGGGGACTGCGCCCAATCGGGGACTACAACGGGAGTGGCGGCGCAGGAGAGAAGGAGGACAAGGGGGAAAACCAATAAAAAGCGTCTTTTCATACAAGTTGCTCCCCCTTGCGTTTTTCTTAAAATGGAATTATATTGTGTGTTATGGAATCGACGTATAAACTGAACACAAGGGAACTGAAAGCGGATTTTATTACCGCAATTTGCGACATATATCCTGACCGGGACATTGAAATAACCGTCAGGGAAGCGGTCGATGAAACCGAATACCTGCTCCGGTCTCCCGCCAACCGGGAACGGCTTTTGAAGGCTGTTGACAATATAAAGCGGGGGCAAAACCTTGTCTCCTTTGAAAACCTTGAAAGCGCCGTTACGTGCGCCCAGGAATAGGTTTACGGCGTGGTTAGCTTTGAAAAATCCGCGTTTGAAGAATACCGGGAATGGTCTGTGGAAGATAAAAAAATCTTTGCAAAAATAAACGATCTTATTACTGAAATAATGCGGGATCCTTTTCACGGTACCGGCAAACCCGAACCGCTTAAAGGAAATTTGTCGGGATATTGGTCCCGCCGTATCACCCAGGAACATCGGCTTGTCTACACCGTTTCGTCCAATCATATTATCATTTCCTCCTGCAAGTATCATTATTGAAGCGGCGCCTGACACCTTTTGCCTGGGCCCGTTCCGCCCTTGCTTTTAGCCCCTATTGGTTGTATGTTAGCGATGGAGGCTTTTATGGGACATGTATTCGCAGACATCACCTTGAAAAACGCGGGTGATCGGGTTAGGGTCGAGTGCGGGGCCATGAAAGCCCCGGAAGTGCGGGAAACTGCCGTACGGGCGTTGGCAGACACCGGAGCGGGGACCCTGATAATCAATGACTGGGTACAGGCTAAATTGGGTCTTACGGTGGTGGGCCTCCGGCGGGTCACTCTGGGAAATAACACAAAGGAGATTTGCAAGGTAACGGAGCCGATAGAGATACACTGGAAAGACCGCCAAACAACCTGTACTGCCCTGGTTATACCCGGCGATGGCAGTGTGCTCCTGGGTGTGATACCCCTTGAAGACATGGA
>BNUW01000135.1 GCA_025997655.1 Spirochaetia bacterium | reverse complement strand
CAAACCGGATGGGCACAAAATCATTGGTGAACAGGACCTCCGCCTGAATAGCCAGGAAACGCAGCGGCTGGAAGGACACCTGAATGCCCGCCTCAAAACTGTGCCCCCAAGGGTCTTTTCTGATCTGGCCCTCATCCAATATGAACAAGTATCGCCGGATCGAATACCCTCCCCGGAGCCCCACATATAACCAGTATTCGGGAAACCCCAGCACCGGCTTCGGGGGAATGATCCTTACCTCCCGCTCTATGGTGTTGATGTATTTATGCAGCGGCGCGTTTGCCATGAGCTGATAGATCATGGTCAGGTTCCAGTCGGTCATATCCTCCACCGCCTTGTACCCCATGGTGTTGGAGATAATCAGGGCGCCGGTCCTGGTGGTATAGAGTTCCGCGGTAATCATCTCGTCACCGTATTCTTCATCATGTTCCAGGGTAAAGAGGATATAAAAGTCCGAGTCCTCCATTGACTCGGCCAGTTGGTAACCGGAACCTTTTACTTCCTCCGGCATGTTAAAGTCAAAGTACTCCTGCTCTTCCGTCGTACCGCCTTTCACCGGGGCTACCCAGACCTTCACATTCGCTATCCTGCTGCCGCTTACCGCGTCGTCTTCCGGGGACTGCGCAAAGAGGGGCGGGCACAGCGCTGCTACCGCCGGTAGGAGGAATAGTAACCACGCCTTATACTTCATCTCTTCACGCTCCTTCCCCGCAGGCATTACGGCGCCAAGACGAAGGGCAAATTCGCGGGGGGCCAAACGGGGGAAGAAAGGGCTACCCCGTTCCGGTATACCTGTGATCCGGGGATAATAGTAGTTCCCGGCCCTATCTCGAGCCAACCGCCCGTCTTCACATCCACCTTTTGACTATTGAATATTCCGCCGTTCATGGTAAACTTGCCGGACACCTCTACGTAGCCGTCAACACTCCCTGCATTTACCGTGAGCGTGCCGCCTGCCTGCACATCCGTCTTCGTTTCTACGGATGTTCCGTCTTCGTAAGTATGCATGGCCCTCAGTGTTCCATTGTTCATGGTAAACACGGCGTCTTTCTGCACCTCCGTCAGAATATTGGTGAATGTTCCGCCGTCCATGGTAAGCAATGTCCCCTTTTCCAGTCGTACGGTACCGCCGCGTACCTCCCCTGCCTTTATCGTGAGCCTACCGCCGTTCCACACACGCGTCAAGGCACTACTGAGGGATCCGTCCTGCATAGTTAACAGGCCGACCACTATTAAGGGGCCGTTGATCTCCGTTTGGTACGGCGGCAACATCGTAAGCTGAGCGCCGCTTTCTATCTCCATGTTGCCGGTAGTCTTGATCCCGGTCATGGTAAGGATTTTGTTGAGGCCGACTCTCACAGAACCACCGAGGTTTCGCTGCCCCGTCTGCGGTGAATCATTCACCAGGTCGATACTCACCGGATAGTACCCCCCGGCGAAAGGCAAGCCCCCCGTCTCATTGCCGGTAAGCCGTATTACCCCGTGCTGCTCATTGTCTCTCCAAACTTCCGGCGGGATCGGATCACTAAAGCGTTGTTGCGCCTCCCCGAACCAGCCGGTCTCCCCCTTCCTCGGCCATTTGGACACCGTGTTACTGTAATAGGCCCGCATGTTTATCAGGCACGTCTCCCAGGTTATTTTATCGCTCTCGCGGAAGCCGTATTTGCCGACAGCACCCGGCCCCACGTACCAGGTGGTGCTGGCGATAACCTCCAGCGGACCTTCCGTATCAACCATTACCCCGTCCACTCTCGACTTCGCATAGTAGGTGGTGTTTCCTGCCCAAAGCCCGGTAAGGGTCAGGGATGCATTGGGGTACCCGCCGCTGATATAAGAGCCGTCGACGGCGGAAATCCCCGCATTGCCGCCGCGGACAGACCATTCGAGCAGAGGAGCGGGGTTGGAGGTGGAGCTGCGTGTATCCGATTTAACGACCCCTATGTTCGACACCGTTATCGTTTCCGTCACGTAGACGGTAAGCGCAGGCAGCTGCGGCCCGCTGCCGACCCGTATGTCGAAATACGCGGTGAGCTGCCCGTAGGTGCCGTCTTGTTTGGTGTTCCGCACCGAGATGTGCGCAGTCCCCGGAACGGCCCCGGCATCAAGCTCAAATTCAGAGAAACCATTGACCATCGGCATCGGCAATGTCCGATATGACGGTACCGCGATGGTCCCTCTATTAGCAAAGCCAAGGGGGAGACGACTCACTATGCCGTCGGTGACCGCAGTCGGGGGGCTGATGGTCCATTCCAGATAATCGAAGCCCGCCGGTGCGTTTAGGACCTTACCCGCTATCTTGCGGAACGATTCCGAGGACCAGGTGAGTTCCTTCCCGGCCTGGTTCACGTTCTTGATGTCGTCCCAGTAGATTTCAATCCGGGGTGTAGCCGGCAGGCCGTGGTCGCCGACGGGCATATCGCCGGTACCCGTCCCGGTGGTTGGGATCACTGCTGGTAATTCAATTTTGTCGCTAAAGGGTTGGCATGCCGCCAATCCCGCCAGCACAGCGGCGAGCATGAGCGCCATGATTGAAGCGGTGATTACCAAATCACTCTTTTTCATTTTTATAGACATAGTGTCCTCCTGTAAAAGTTCACGGTTTACGGGTGGTCCCCGGAAACGAGAAGTGAACGGTTTGGTCAAGGTAATCCCCGAGATAGGGTACATAGCCCAGGTAATATTCATATAAAGGCCCGGTCACCAACGGATTGAGCACGACTCTTCTATTATAGAAGCCATTCTGGACGGACAGGTCAAATCTATCACGTTGCACACATTGCTCCAGCGGGGGGTTATAGGCGATAAACTTCGCCATGCTATCATAGAGCTGCCTAAGGGGATTGGGGACTTCCACTAGCACCCCTGTGTTGCCCGTGTCCATGAACGTGCCCGTGGCCGTATCCCCGGCATAGAAGGGGGATGCCCTTATAGCCGCCATCATGCCTTCAATCTCCGCCGCGGCCTTCTTAAACGCCCTTGCCCGGGTAGCCACGGCGGCATACCACACTGCGACAGTGGGTTCCACATCAACAATCTTTGGCCAGTACCGGTGGATAACGATGTTTCCATTGGCGGCCGGGTTCCTGTTGTCCAGGAGCCATTGGTTGTCCAGGCCCTCTGCCTGGCTAATAACCTCATAGGGATTGGGATTGGTGACCCCCTTATCATAGAAGGGCAGGGGGTCAATGAGACTGGTATACTCCTCCCATTTTTCGCGGGCAATATCCAGCGACGCGATGCTCGCCCTCTTTTCGTATACCGGGTTTAAGGTCGTGTACGGTAATATCCCCGGCGGCGGCCGCTTCCACTCCATGACAAAGCTAACGGCATTATAACCCGTGCCCGGATCGCCGCTTTTGACGATTTCGCAATAGGGCCGTTCCGGCGGCAGGTTGAAGGAGTCCACATAGTCGGGGTTCCTTACGAAATCGCACCCGGCCAGGATGAGTACGGCAAGCGCCCCTGCCGCAACGATAAGACGTTTCGCTTTGTTCATCGGAACCCTCCTACTTCTATTTTATAATTATCGGCCATTCATACGATACAGTATATCCCCTACGCATAAGAAAAACAACATGTACAGGGCGCTGGTGACAAAAACAAAACGCTGCGATTCACGGTCCAATGTTCGGTTTAACGGGGGTATCCGGAAACGAGAAGGGACCGGTTTCGACTACGTAATCCTCGCGGTAGGGTACATAGCCCAGGTAATATTCATATAAAGGCCCGGTCATCACCAAATCCGTATTGATCACGACACTTCCCCTCGTGCCATTCCTGGTCGTGTCAAATCTATCACGTTGTTCACATTCCGCCAGCGGAGGGTTATAGGAGATAACCTCCTCCATGGCCTCAACGAGATAATGAAGGGGATTGGGGAGTTCCTGAGTGGTATAGAGGGGGGATGCCTTTATAGACGCTATCATGCCTTCAATCTCCGTCACGGCATTCTTAAACGCCTTTTTCCGCATACCTTCGGCGGCATACCACACTTCGACAGTGATGGCCTCAGGCGTCACCTCCGACACATCCTCTAACTTTGGCCAGTACCGGTGGATAACGATGTTTCCGTTGTCGTCTGGGTCCGTGTTGTCCAGGCACAATTCGCTGCCCTGAGGGATAAGAACGTCATAGACACCGAAGCCCATCGTCCCGTCCTCCGCTGTCGCTTTCCCGTCGCCGTCCTTATCATAGAAGGGCACGGGGTCAATGAGACTGGCATACTCCCCCCATTTTTCGAGGACATCATCCAGTATTCCCCTCACGTCGTCTTCCGGGTCTTTTGACACGTACGGCAATAACCCCGACTTCCGCTTCCACTCCAGGACAAAGGTATGGGCATTATAGCCTGGGGTCGTCGTATCGCTGCTGCTCACGATGCGGGCATAGGGCAGTTCCCGCGGCAGGTTGAGGGAGTCCACATAGTCGGGGTTCTTTAGGAAATCGCACCCGGCCAGGATGAGTACGGCAAGCAAACCTGCCGCAATACGGAGAAAACGTGATTTGTTCATAGTGATACCTCCTGAACATGTTTTGAGATTAGCACGGTATTGGGACAGGTAATTCGTTACAAGATAAGGAATTACGTAATCATTACCCAGTTTGGTACATTTCAACATACGGAACCCTCCTGCTTCTATTTTATAATTATCGGCCATTCATACGATACAGTATATCTCCAACGCATAAGAAAAACAACATGTACAGTGCCAGGCACTAATTGCGTTGTCGAGCCGTTGTTTATCTATCTCATCAATGATTTGTTTTTTCAACATTGCCGCATTCAGCACTTTCAAATACGGGGACAAACCATGCAGATGGTTGTAAAAGAGTCTATGGAATTTTTTGTCGGTATTTTTATTGTTAATGAAGGCTACCAGCAGGGCGCCGATAATACCACACACCGGAGCTATAATAATCCTGAATACTTCCATGATATCCTCCTTCAACACCCGTTGTTTGCATTATAGCCTTTTTCAGGTTTTATGGCAAGAAGCGCATTTACCCAAAACAGTCACCACCCTGGCGCCATTGCGTTTCCCCTACGATTCAAACCACAACCGGGGCAGTTGGGTGCCGTCGGTAGTACCGGATTGCCAGTATTGACCTGGTTCGCCGCCGCCGCCGCCCCTGCTGACAGGACCCCAATCAGAGGAGCCCTCGGGGGTAAAGGAGCCGGTGAATGAGGTGGCGCCCCCTCCGACTGTCACTCCCGACGTGGTGTCTATAAAGTAGCAGGCGTCCATAGAACCGCCTGAGCTGAATCCCGCCACGCCGCCGCTAGGGCTACTGCCGCCCACCGTACCTGTATTGTAACAGGCGGAGATGGAGCCTTGGTTTAACCCTGCCACGCCGCCGATGTTGCCGCCTGACCCGTTCACCATGCCGGTATTGTAGCAGGCGGTGATTGTGCGGGCACTCCCCGCTATGCCGCCGACATTCATACCTCCGGTCACCTTGGCCGCGTTGTAACAGGCGGTGATTGTGCCGTTGTTTACCCCCGCCACGCCGCCGACATTGTTCCCGCCTGACACCGTGCCGGAAGCGATACCGAGGTTCTTGACTTTTCCTCCCGATCCCACCACGCCGAAGAGCCCTACATTATTATTAGTGGTGGTTATCGTTAGGCGCGTCAATTTCTTGCCCCCGCCGTCATAGATACCGCCAAACGGCTGAGTCGAAGTCCCCACGGGCGTCCAGTCGGGAACGTTCGGCTCGCCGCCCATCAGGTCCAGGTTGGCCTCCTGCTTGTAATTTTGGGCCGTAATAGCGGGATTGGTGCTTATCAGTTGGAACTCCGCATAACTGCCTATGGGAACGTTGCCGTCGGCGCCCGCCGGGCGTAACTTCAGTTCCCCGCCGGTAGTCAGGCTGAGCACGATAGGACTAGAGTCGCGGCCTATCAAGTGCGTCTGGCCCGCCCCTGGCTTCGTTAGGGTGATGCTCTTAACGGCCCCTGTAGGAGCGGTCAGGGAAGGAGCATGCTCCAGCGTACCGGAGGCGGTAACAGTTACGGAAAGGGTTGCGCCGCTCATATAGGTGATACGGGCCGACCCCGTGTAGCCGCCGGACAGGGTGGTAAAGCCGGGCAGCACGGAGGACGAGGCAGAAGGCCCGACTGTTACCGTGCAGGTATCTGATTTACCACCCGCAGTGACCGTAATCACCGCCGTGCCCGCCGCTACACCGGTCAACTCACCGCTCTCCTCGTCCACCGTGGCAACGAGGGTATTGTCGGATTTCCAGACCATCGTGGGATTAGTGGCGTTTGTCGGCAGCACTGCCGCGCTCAAGGTAGATGTATCACCAACTTCCATCGCAAAGGTTTTCGGCACGGCCGTTACGGATGCTACCGGAATGGAGCCCCCGCCGTACCCGCCGCCGCCGGTAGTGGTACCGGTATCCACCCCGCCGTCCGGAGTCTTGTTTAGATTAATAAGGTTCGCGCCCGGTCCTTCGGTACATCCCGCCAGGGCCAGAGCCGCCGCCAGGGCAATCGCCAAGGGCGCCGCGCCTATACTGCTCCATTGCATTTGTTTTGTCATACGGTCCTCCTCAAAAGATTCACAGTCAGTCCTTACGGAACCCTCCTGCTTTTATGTTATACATCGGCGGCATACCACACTTCGACAGTGATGGGCTCAGACGTCACCTTCGACATATCCTCTAACTTTGGCCAGTATGGGTGTGTAACGACTTTT
>BNUW01000134.1 GCA_025997655.1 Spirochaetia bacterium | reverse complement strand
GGACCCTGAATTCTCTGAAATATGATTCGGATACTATCCTGATCTATGCCCGGGAACTTGGCTATGGCGGACAGGATGAGAATTTTGTCCGGATCGTGGGGCTAGGGGGAGCCAGGAAGCAGCGGACCACCGCCGGGCAGATCACGGTTCCCCGTTCTCCGGGGTATATTCCCGACAAAATACTCTGGTTTGCCGCATTTTGCGCCGGCATAGTGGTACTTGTCCTGGTAACTATCTCTGAATTTATACGGAAACGCCGTAAACGCTTCCTATCGGGATGACTGTCAGCGAGCTGACTTGGTCCATTCCGCTTCCCGGATTGAGTCGGGGATAAATTCCACCGTACCGTCATCCCCATAGGATACGCCGGTGGATATTTTTATCCCCCGCAAAACCGCGCCATTATTGGAAAGAAAAAGTTCATACCGCCAGGGTTCCGCCCGCAGGCTCAGTTCCCGGGCCACCTCAAAGGGCGCGGGGTGATAAAACCGCGTCCTATTTGGGGAGGTCTGGGTAAGCTTGAGGGTATTGTTTTCAATTATATAGGCAAAATTCATCTGGGCGCCGGAAGAAAGGATAGCCATGGCGGTCCCTCCCCCCTGGATACGGACAATCTCAAGGCCCGCATCACCCCGCCAGGTACCCAGAATTTTTCCGTCGGTGATGATTTCCCCGCGTGTTTCCCCCGGAATGGTTCCGGAGGAAAAGGCCGCTTCTACCAGGGAACGGACCTTCAAGGTTAAATCGGAGGTGGTTTTATGGGTGGAAGTATGGTACACCGTTTCCCCGGTTTCACTTTTTACAATTTCTATTGCCAGAACCCGGCTGTCCTGGTCCACGGTGATGCTTCCGGTGAGGATAAAATCAGGATTGGTTGGGGACACCGATTCCTCGGAGGGGAGATCCAATTCACCGATGTCGGTCACGTAGGACTGTACCAGGGTTGAAAGAAACCGCGCTTCCTCCGGTCCCAGCCCCTCTATGATCAAAGGCATGAGCCGGATAAGCGGCTTGGCATCCTCCGCCCCCACGTGGAGGGAACAAAGCGCTGAGAAAAGAAAAAAGGACAGGATTATCCTTTTCATAGTACAAAATATATCATACATTTTTATTAAACTACAATAGTTCCGCTACCCCTTAGTGCAGTCTCTGGCGGAATTCACGGGAAACCTCCCGGCTAATATCCCGTTCCCGTATATCCGCCCGTTTGTCGTAGGATTTCTTCCCCTTACACAGGCCAAGTTCAACCTTAACCCGGCCCTTTTTAAAGTAAAAGGAGAGGGGAATGAGGGTATAACCCTTTTCATCAACCTTCCGGGTAAGGCGCTTAATCTCGTCCCGGTGCAGGAGCAGCCGTTTTTTCCGGTCCGGATCGTGGTTGAAAATCGAGGAAAAGGGGTTTTCGGCGATCCGCAGGGAACGGAGCCATACTTCACCGCTTATTATCTCCGCCCAGGCATCGGGGAAGGAGATTTTCCCGTCACGGAAGGATTTTACCTCCGTGCCCAGCAGTTCAATTCCACATTCGTAGCTGTCATCCACGGCATAGTCGTGCCGGGCCCGGCGGTTGACGGCTATGATCTTAACGCCGCCGCCTTCACCTTCGCTCATCGGGCGCCCCCTTGCTTATGGGCAATAACGGGTCGAAATGAAACAAAGGGCGATGATGTTGCCGGAGCCAGGGATGCCCGTGTTTCAATGCCCACCGAGCCCGGGGGATTGATCCAAGAGCCGCCCCGCAGACTGCGTTCCGGGGAGGAAACGGCATCCACGGCCTCCGGCCGGGCGGGAAGGTAGTCCAGGGGCGCGTAGGGATCGGCGCACCATTCCCAGAATTCGCCGGGCATATCTACCACCAACAGGGAAGCGGCGTATTCCCACTCCGCTTCCCTGGGCAGCCGTACTTCCCAATCTGCCAGGGAAGGGGGGAGGGATTCGGTAAGCCATTCACAGTAGGCGGCGGCGGCAAACCAGGAAATACCCGGTACGCCGGGGGACGGGTTAAGCGGCTGGTCCAGGTAGCCAGGGGAAGCAAGGCCCTGTTCAATAAGCGCCGCGGCATTTTCCTGCTTCCATTGGGGCCGGGCGGAAAGGAACCGTTCCCAGTCTTCCCTGCCAATCCCGGCGCCGGCAATAGAGAAGCTTTCCAGCCGTACACGGTGGGGATAGGTTCCGGTTTGGATAAAAACACCGGCGGGAATGGTACGGAAGCTCAGGTTCCCCAGACGGATTACTTCCCCTGCACTTTTCTCACCGTTCTCCTTGGACGCGGCTTCTGCGGAAAGATCCGTTGCGGCAAAAACAGCCTCCCGATACCAGGGGGAGTTTTCTAAAAGCTGGGCGCTTTCCGGGGGCAGGATTTCCGCTAGGGCAAGGGCGGCGCCGGGGTTGGCGGAAAGATAGTTCAGGGCGGCGGCGATACCGGCGCTTAGCGTCAAAGGTGAGGGGGATAAGCCGCCGCTGTCGGTAAGAAACTGGGCGCGGACCAGGTCCCGCAGCGCCGTCTTTGTAACGGCGAACCGGGCCGCCGCAAAGAGGACTTCCTGCATTTCCTCCCGAATCGCGGGATCAGAGGCCGCCGCCGGCCCTATACGGTAAGCCCCCTCGGAAAGGTCCTGGGGGATTTGATAACCTGCGGTGGGTTCCCCGGTAAAGGACCAGCCGGCATAGTCGGCGGCGGCGGGGATAAACGCATCCAGGGGGTTTGGGGCCTCCAGGGTTACAGAAAGGGCTATTCTTTGGGGGAAAAGCAGGGACGCAAATACCCTGCCGGGGATGGTCACTTCCTGCGGCCGGGGCGTAAATCCCGGCAGGATCAGTTCCACCAGCCGCGCTCCCGCCGGAACGAACAGTTCGCAGGGGGTGCTTCCCACCGTGATCCCGTCCACCCGCACCGCCGCGCCCCGGGGTTCGGAATCAAGCGCAACCAGGCTGCCCGGATTGGTAATGCCGGGATAGAGGAATACAAAAAACAGAATGACCAGGAGAAGAACTGCGTAAAGACCGGTAAGGTAAACCCCGGGCCGGATACCCAGAATCGGCGCTAAATGGACCCGGTCTTCCGGCAGATCCGTCGGTACGGGCTTTTTTTCGGACATTGCCGCATTATAGGCCCCCCTGCGGAGCTTGTCAATGTTGGCGCTTCATGGTAATTTCTTGATATGACGGAGCAAGCGGACTTCTTTGATACCATCCAGGGGCTTACCGAAGCGTACTTGAGCCGCAGACAACGAAAGCATCGGCTCAGGAAGGAAAAACAGCGGGCAAAGAACCCCATCCTGGATTGGATTGAAGCCTTTCTCTGGGCTGCCGGGGTGGTGCTCCTTATCAACCAATACCTTTTCCAGGCCTATCAAATCCCCTCGGGCTCCATGATCGACACCCTGCTCATCAAGGACCGGATCTTTGTCAACAAGATCATCTACGGGCCGGAACTGCTGCCGGGAATCGCCAAGCTGCCGAGCCCGGTCAAACCGAAGCGGAACGACGTAATCATCTTTGAAAACCCCTCGTATATTTCCCGGGGGCCGGTCTTTGATATTGCCCAGCGTATCATCTATATGCTCACCCTTTCCCTGGTGGATATCGACCGGGATGAATCCGGGGACCCCAAGGTCCACTTCCTCATTAAGCGGGCGGCCGGCATGGGCGGGGACCGATTCATCACCGAAGGGGGGGACCTGAAGATTCGTTTTGCCGGGGAGGACCGGTGGATGGATGAACGGGAATACATCGCCCGGCGGGGTTTTGGGCACAACCTGAGCCGTCTTATGGAGCGCGATGCCTATCCCGGCATCGTAGCAGCCGGAAGAGCCGCCGCCTATCAGGACCTGGGCTTGGCCCTGCCGGAGGATCTGGCCGCCGCCGCAGCGAGGGCGAATACCCTGCGGTATCCCGACTACCTTGCCCACGAGCGGGCCCGGCTGGAACTGCTTCATAGCGCCCGGCCCCAGGAAAGCCGCTACCGGACCCTGCTTGCCCGGCATACCCAGGGCTGGTATGTACCGGAGGGCCGCATCCTCCCCCTGGGGGATAACCGGGACAATTCCCGTGACGGCCGGTATTTTGGCCCGGTGAAGGTATCCAAGATTTTAGGGAAGGGCTCCCTGATTTACTGGCCCCTCAAACGTATCGGACCCATTAGGTAAAGGAACCGGAGCAATGTTTAGCAAATGGCGAAAATATTCCTATGTCGCTCAGAAGGAACAGCATCATCAGATATGGTGGGTATTGCTCTGGCTCCTGGCGTTTTTTGTTTTATACACCCTACTAAGCACATTTTTCTTCTCCACCCGTGTTTTGCAAAATGAAACCATGCAGCCCGGCCTCCGCTCAGGGGACCGGCTTATCCTTTCTTCCAATAAGATATACACCTTCCTTGCCGCACAGGATCTGCTCGGCGATGCCCAGCCTTTCCGCCGGGGAAACGTGGTTCTGGTGGATATGTCCCTGCGGGAGAAGACGGGCATTCTCCAGGGTGCCCTGGATATTTTGCTCCGTTTTTTTACCCTCCAGCGGGTGAGCCTCTTTGACAACCGGGAACATTACTACATAAAGCGGGTCATCGGCCTGCCGGGGGATGAGATTTCCATGACCAACTATGTGATTCGCATCAAGCCCGCCGACGCCGCCTACGCACTTACGGAGTTTGAGCTATCGGACCGGCCCTATGTTCCGACCATTCCCCAGGTTCCCGCCCTCTGGAATGAATCGATCCCCTTTTCCGGCAATATGGAGCCCCGTATCCTGGGCGAAAATGAATGTTTTGTCCTTTCCGATGACCGCAGTAATACGAACGATTCCCGCACCTGGGGGCCTATACCGGTGGATATTGTGGTAGGGAAGGTCCTGTTCCGGTACTGGCCTTTAACCAAGCTGGGAATACCCTAAGATGAAGAATAAACACAGAGGACACAGAGGGAAGAACGCAGAGGACACGGAGAAGAGGAAAAAAATTTTAATCTTCCTCTGTGTTCTCTTCTTCTCCTCTTTGTGTCCTCTGTGTTTATGTTTTCTCTTAAACGAGCGTGAGACTGCGCAATGATGGCTGAGGCAGGGGTCTATATCCATGTGCCATTCTGCGCCGGGGCCTGTGATTATTGTGATTTTTATTCTATTCCCGTGACGCCCACCGATAAGCGCTTAGATCAATATGTAGATCAGCTTTTAAAGGATTTGGAAGCAAGCCTCATTGCCGAAGGGATTAGCCGGGTTCCCACGGTGTATATCGGCGGCGGCACCCCGTCGGCGCTGGGTGCGGCGCGGCTGGACCGGCTGCTGGAAGGGGTGGGGGACTTGCTGCCTGAAGCGCCGGGGGTGCGGGAGTTCACCCTGGAGGCAAACCCCGAATCGGTGGATGAGGCGTTGCTGCGAGTCTGCCGGAGGGTGACCCGGTTGAGCCTCGGAGTCCAGAGCTTCCACGAGCCATCCCGCCGGGCGGTCCATAGGGTAGGGGAAGGGAGCCTTCTGCCGGAACGACTCAAAATGGCCGCAGACATTTTCGGTGACGCGCTTTCCCTGGACCTTATGACAGGACTCCCCTTTCAAAGCGAAACCATTTTGTTAAAGGATATTGAAAAAGCCCTGTCCTACAAGCCGGGGCATGTTTCCCTCTATGCCCTGACTCTGGAGGAAGGTACCCCCCTGGCCGCAGGGACCCACACCTTGCCGGAACCGGAGGAAGCGGATCGCCTGTGGATAGCCGGGCGGGATGCCCTGGAAACGGCGGGCTTGACCCAGTACGAGGTGTCCAACTTTTCCCGGCCCGGGAAGCAATCCGCCCACAATATCCGGTACTGGCGTATGGAGAACTGGCTGGGCCTGGGTCCCGGCGGATCCGGTACCCTCATCAATGACGAAACCGGCACGGGCCGGAGGCTCACCGTCAAGGCCGATCTGGACGCATGGCTTAGCTGCAATACCGGAGACCAGGAAGAATATCTGGATCAGCCAACTCTGATACAGGAAAGCCTGCTCATGGGCTTCCGGTATCTTAAAGGCCCTGACCGCCGCCTCTTCGAAAAACGATTCCACCGTCCTCCGGAAAGCCTAATCCCCCAAACCCTTCACCGCTGGGAAGCGCGCGGCCTGCTACAAAAAGAGCCCTTAGCCCTTACCAAAGAGGGCCTGCTGTTTCTCAATACGTTTCTGGCAGAAGCCTTTAGGGAACTCGAAGGTACGAATTGATTAACTGATATTTTTCCCTTGTTCAAAGCCCCATAAGACGGTACACTTTAAAAATAGGAGAATTGTATGCCCCAAGGTAAGCTGATGACGTTAGATGAGAAACTTGACATTGGAATAAAGGCGATAGAACTCAAAAAACAGGGTAAATTTGAAGAAGCTATGCGCTTAAGCAAGACCAGACCCATGCCTCCTTTTATGGCAAAATTAATCAAGGATCATGTCGGCCTTGATACCCTGTTAAGCATGGGATGGAACATGGCCGAAGTGGAGGCCGAATACGGACCTGAATACCTATCTCGCTAGCCTTACCGATAGTGTTACCAATTTATGTTCCGGCCGTAAGGGACTGGCAATTACCGGCAGGGAAGCCCGTGGACACCAGCTTTTTGACGACGGCATAGCAACGGCCACCATTGCCTTTCACGAGGCAAAGGACTCTGCCAAACCGCAGATCATAGAGGGTTGCTTCAAGGGGATTCATGCCGGGAACACGGAGGTGATTCTGTATCCGGGTACGATGGG
>BNUW01000133.1 GCA_025997655.1 Spirochaetia bacterium | reverse complement strand
ACCGCATCAAGGCGTTCCCTGGTTCCGCCGGCGCTTATCAAAACATTCACTGTCTTCCCCAAAAAGTTCTGTAAATTATCTGCTTTTTATGGTATCATACTTTGGGATTTTAAGGAATTGTACCCTGTGACAAAGCGGGTTTGGTTTTCATATTCTGTCCTCCTCACCCTTAGCGTTCTCTCCTGCGCAAGCCGCCCCTCCCCCATACCCGGCGGCGTGCCAGAGTTTCCCGGGGTCCGCCCCGTTGAGCCGGAACGGGAATTTCCTATTGAGGAAGCCGGGCAGCTTCCTTCCATTGAAGAGCCCCTGGAGGACATTTCGGGATTACTGCTGGCCTTTGATGATGATTACGAGGAGGTTTGGGAAAGGTACTTCGATCTCCTTGACCGGTACGGGGCACGGGTTACCTTCTTTGTCCAGGGGGACTATGTTCCCTTCTGCACCGCTGCGGTAAACAGGGGCCATGAAATCGGGTACCACACCAAAAGCCACGCCAATCTATTGAAGGTTTCCCGGCAGGTGTTTTTTGAGGAGACCATCGGCGGGACTGAAACCTTCCGGCAGCAGGGCCTGCCCCTTAAGTCCTTTGCCTACCCCTATGGCTTTTCCGAGTCCTGGATGGACGAGGCCCTTGGGGAAAGCTTTCCCATACGCCGTGGATTCGGCGCTACCCCTTGGATATACAGTGTAGATACCATCAGGACCGGATATATTTCATCAAAGTCCATCGATAATATTCTGTATAAAAGCGATGCTGAATTTGAGGCCGACATCAATGCCATGCTTATGGCGATAAAGGCTGACGGCGGTATCCTGCCCCTGACTACCCACACCATTGCTGCGGAGGCCGATTGGGGTATCAGTCCGGAAAGGCTGGAATATCTGCTAAAAACTGCGGCGGAGATGGGGCTGCAATTTTACCGGTATGGGGATTTCTTTCAGTAAGGTTATACGGGGGTCACAAACAGACATATGCATCATTTGATAATCAGCGCAAGTCGGCGTACCGATATACCCGCATTTTATGGGGAATGGTTTTTTAATCGTTTATCTAACGGCGAAATAGCCGTTAGAAATCCAATGAATGATAAACAGGTTACCCATTTTAAGTTTAACCCAAGGGATATTGAATGTATTGTTTTTTGGACAAAAAATCCAAAGGATTTTATTAAATACCTGGATAAAATAGATAGCCTGGGTTACAAATATTACTTTCAATTTACCATAACGCCATACAATAATGATATCGAACCAAATAGTAATAAACAGGATATAATAACGACCTTCATTGAATTATCAGAGAAAATAGGAAAGGAAAAAGTTATATGGAGGTATGATCCTATTTTTTTCAATGATAAATATCCCGTTGATTTCCATATTGAAATGTTTGAGAAAATTATGAGATCACTACATGCGCATACAGAAAAATGTGTTATAAGTTTTGTCGATAAATATCATTTCCTTATTAATGATTTCAAAAATAATGATATCAATGAATTAACTGCCATGCAGATTGAAGATTTCATATTACGGTTAAAAGAAGTGTTAAACCGCCATTCTCCTGAATTAGCAATAGCAACGTGCGGTGAAAAAATAGACCTTGGTAAATATGGCATTCAGCATAATAAATGTATTGATGATGAATTAATATCCGGAATAACCGGTGTCAGGGGAACCAATAAAAAAGACCCTTCTCAAAGAACGGAATGCGGCTGCGTTCAGAGCAGGGATATTGGTACGTATAATACCTGTTTACACCATTGTATCTATTGTTATGCAAAACGCGGAAAAAAGATGGATGCAGCGTTGTATAATAAGGATTCATTGTTATTATGTGACACTATTGATGCGGCAAATGATAAAATTAAAGTCATTGACTTGCGGGATGAACAAGGGATGATGTTTTAAACGGTTTTACGGTAAAGGTAAGGGAGATGCCCCCTATTTTATTCCACCAGAAACCGTATATTATACCATCTATCCGCCCTAACCGGTATTTCAGAATAACCCTTTTCCGTAAACTTAAAAATGCTATAAAAGCCATCGATGACCTCCATAGTATCAGGAGAATATCGGATGGATATGTCAAAACGATCCGGCTTTAGATAATCATTACACAAAACAAGGGTATCCTTCGGGATATGTATAGGATTTATATTGACCATATGCCGCCTTTCTTCGTCTTCGCGAAACCGTATTTCATTACCATTGAATAAAATTTTAAAAATGTCCTTTTCATGTTCATACACAAAACTTAACTCATTGGGTGCAGTAATACATTCCCTGCCGTCATAATCTTCCAATCGGTAGGATCCATCCGCAAAAACAAGGTTATATTTCCCACCGTTCCCTGAGAATAATAATTTTTGATTAAGAAAATAATAACCACCGTAGGATCCAATATGACCTTCAAAAATCTCGTAGAATTCATTAAACATGCGGCGAGGATCGTATTCAAAGATGGAGAAAGAAAGATAAATCGCCGACCCGCCCTGATAGTAATACATTACCTGAGTCTTTTCATTTCTTTGGAAAAAATCAATATCAAAGGCAGCATCATCATGCACCATATGGTAAATTAGTCCTTCCCAATCATCCTTAACAATGGCCAAATGAAGATATGACCCATAATTATCCCCATCACCGTAGACAATATAGAGGGCAAAATATTCCTTGTAGTCCCCATCCCCGTCCAAATCAATCCAGCCTGATTTTTTTATTTCAATATCCCTTGAAATACCGGTTAGCTCTTTTACCAGGGAGATTCCGCGGTCATCCGTATCTTCGAGAATCACTGCTTTACGGTATACATCTGTTTTTTCAGGCACCGCCGTTTTTCCCGGTACAGCCTTTTCACAGGCGACGAACAGCAAAACCAACAGGATGATTATATAATTAATCTGCCGTATCATTTTCATATTGCCTCCGTACGAGGATAGTTTACAGCACTTCGTTGATGCCATATTTTTCCTTTAATGTATTCAAATCATCAGACAGAATCTCTTCAATCAACCTAATAGTTGGCCGATAGTTGCCGCTATCTTCCAGCTTCAATAACCCCCACCTGTTGTTCTTTAAAACGCCAACATAGGATATGCCCTTGGTTGAATTAAATGGAATTACTTCATCAAGATCCGTTGTTTTCAATCCCTTTATTTTGATTTCTTTCCAAATTGATGAACCCATTTCACCTGTTGAGCTGCCAAGGATTTCCCATTTTCCTTGGTCAGTACTCTTAGCAATAAACGGGCATTTTATTGGATATTTATCGGTACAGTAAATCTTTTTCAATCCATGTACAATTTCATCAGTATCATCCTTGTCATTTTCTTGCAGTATTATCTGCCCTGTTCGTCCACTGACTAATCCCCATTTCCCGTTTCTTTTAACCTTAGAAATATCATAATCATGAATCACCTCATCATAATTAACGGGCAATACAATCTCACCGCTATTCCAATTTAGTATCCCCCATTTATTAAACCGTTTTACCCACGAAATACCCCACGAATAATGAGTCCATTTTATAGCATCATATTCACAGGGTATAGTCATTTGATAATTCCCAAGATTAACAAGCCCATATTTCCCATTCTTTTTTAGTAATGCATATCCGTGAAAACTATGCAATTCTGGTACTTCATATTCCGAATACCGTGCTTCCAATTCAAAACAGTTTCCAAGAAAAGCTCCCCATTCACTCCTTATGTCCGGCGAACATGCAACGAACCGGCTATTTTTATCCCAGAAATCTTCAATGAATTGCTGTACCTCCCGATATTTCCCTTCTTTTCTATACCGTGAAAGCATTTCAAAAATCTTTTTCCGGTTAATTCTGCAACCATCCAACAAGAATACTTCCTGCGTTACCATTTCATAACGGATACTTGATTCAAACGTTTTCAAATCAACATATAAAAAATCATTCCCGTCAAAACAGGCCAACTGTTCAGTTGGTATATAGTCGTTGTAAACAATGCGACTGTATGGTTCGTAATCAAAGGTATCGAAGTCGGTAATACACTTAATATACAATAGATTTTCAAGATATACGTTCCCATTACTATCACTTATTTGTAACAAATTATTATTTTGTTTAGTGATAATGCAAATAAGTTCTTTCGGCTGTTTCTTATAAATGTGATAAGCCGCATTTGTATTTTCAATAAGGAAATCCTCGCCATAATTTTTCATAAGCCCCTCCATATTTACTTTTTTCTGAATGCATCAACGTTACTCATTTAGCAGATCCTCCCCATGCACCGCACGGTGTTTCGCCCACACCATATCAAGGTTTTCCTTTGCGAAAGAATCATAGGGATAAATGATAAGCGCCTTGGCGCAGTCCTGTATGGCTGCCGCTTCATAACCCTGTTCATAATACACCCTGCCGCGGAAACTATAGGCAGAATTATGCTCAGGATCAAGCCTGATTGCCGTATTGAAATCCTCAATGGCCGTATCATAATCGCCTTTGTAGTAATACTCAGCGCCGCGATGGTAATAAGCCTCGGCATCGGGGGCAATGAGGATCGCCTGGTTGTAATCTTCTATGGCCTTATCAGACTCTCCCATTACCGAATAAACCAACCCACGGGAGGAATAGAAAGAGGCGGCTTCCGGATAAAGTATGAGCGGCATAGAGAGATCCCTTATGGACATAAGACCGAGGTGGTAATCAAAAGCAACATTTATCGCCTGGGTATAGTACGCTAGGGCCCGGTCATAATAGTCCTCATTATCCAATATGCCCTGTCCGGCATACACATCACCGCAGCCCTCATAGGCCGGAGCATGACAGGGATTAAGCCTGATTGCCACCGCGTAATCCGTAAGGGCTTTGTCATTTTCGCGATTTGCCCAATACGCTTTACCACGATAATACCAGACATCGGCATTATCAGGCTCAAGGCCGATTGCCCTGGTGTAGTCCGCTATAGCCGGTTCACATTCGAGTGTTTCGGCATAGGCCCGTCCACGCTGAACATAGGCGGCGGCATTATCGGGAGCAAGGGTGATTACTTGGGTATAATCCGCTATGGCCTTTTCATAGGCCGTCAGGATCTGTTCAAAAATACACAGGCCTTTATTGGCCCTCCAAAAATACCATTCGGCGCGATGAAAATAGCAATCGGCATTATTGGGATTAAGGACGATTGCCTGGGTAAAGGCCTCCAGCGCCAGATCATGATAGCCCTCTTCGGCATAGGCTTTACCACGCATTAACCAGGCCTCGGCGCCAAAATAAGCATCCCCTTGTTTGGGATATGCAGCAGCTAAACAGTCCGACATTTCTCCCCCCTCTCTTATGTTATGAAAAATTGGCCTTAAGATATGCTGTCTGGTAACTCATCATTGCATATGTTGCGGCATGGCTCTTGTTAAAAGCATACGGTGTATATTGGCAGAGTAATTCAAATATTTTATCTGCATCATAGGTTGACATTCCCTTGGCCGCAGCGCCGAGTAAAAATAATGCCCTTTCCTTTTCGATTAGCTCAATTTTCATTTTCCCCAGGGTCCGCCTGGCCATATTTCCCTGTGCCAGGGTATACCCGGCGATATCGTGGAATATCTGCATAACCTGTTCCTGGTATACAATAAACCCGTAGGTCTCCTTGAGAATTTTGTTAATCATGTAATTGGGGTATTTAAGCGGTTTACGTTTCATCTTTGAATCAATGAACGCCGGAATATTATCCATCGGGCCAGGATGATTGAGCGCATAGAGGGCGATGAGGTCTTCAAAGCGATCCGGTTTTGCCAGCTTCAAAAATGTCTGCATTTCCTCAGATTCAAACCCGAAAACCCCGGCGCTGTCCCCGTTTCCCAGCATCGTAAATGTTTTGCGGTCATCCAGTGGAATCGTATCAATGTCGATACCGATACGATCTTCGGCGTTTTTAATGGTATCCAGGACTTCAAGGCCAAGGTATTCATCGTGCATAAGGAAGTCATCCGGTACGGCGCCGCATTTCCGGGTAATGTACGCAATCAACGCATCACGCCCGGCCTCTGATACATTAATATGAAATCCGGGGAAAACATGCTGCTCAAGAGTGATGTACCGTTCAAAGAGCAGGTGATATTTGATTGGGTCTATATTTGTAATACCTAAGGCGTAGGCGACAATGGAACCTGCGGTTGCGCCATTAGATACCAGGGGAATACCCTGAGCCCCAGCCCAATCGGCACAATCGGCGGCAAGCAGGAATTGGCCGGTAAACCCCAGTTTGATAATGGTTTCAAGTTCGTATTGCGCCCGTTCCTGAACTGCGTCCGTGATATCGGCATACCGCTTTTCAAGCCCCTTCATGGTGAGGTTTGTCAATACGTTATCTTCATCGATCATGATACGATCCTTTTTTTAAGCACTGAGCCGCCGGTTCATTTCGCAGAGTTTTCTAACCGCCCGGTTTTCAAGCTGCCGTACCGCTTCCCGGCAAATTCCCAAATGCGTTCCTGTTTCTTCCAGTGTAGCAGGGCGGCACCCATCCAAGCCGTACCGCATCTGTAGCACGATCCTCTGTCGCTTAGATAGTCCGGCCATGGTCTTACGCAGGTCTCCGACATTGATGGTATTGAGAAACTGCTTTTCCGGGTTATCGGGGTAATTCAGGGACCAGGACGTGTCCGCCAAAAAATCACGGAGCGGGGCGGTACTATCCCTGTCCTTGGGAGCATCCAGGGAAACCACCTTCCATTCCGCC
>BNUW01000132.1 GCA_025997655.1 Spirochaetia bacterium | reverse complement strand
GGGTCCGCATCTTTAATAGGAGAACCGCAGTACCAACACATGCCTTTATCATAATCCAGCGCATAAATTCTGGCAACCGGTAAAAAATAAGAATTTAACCACGGACCACACAGACCCTCACGGACAAAGGAAAGGATAAGAAAGCAGGAGTCCGTGGCGTCAGTGAGGTCTGTGGTTAATCCTTAGAAATTCTATCTTAATCAGTGAAAATCCGTCAATAATTTTTTTCATGCGTTTGTCGTAGTGACAGGTTTACGATTTCCCTGCCAGTTGCTATACTAACCCCGCCGGAGGAACGCATGATCGCAATGAAAAACCCAATCGCCGAAATCGACGGGGACGAGATGACCCGGGTTCTTTGGGCACTGGTTAAGGAAAAACTGATCCTGCCCCATGTGGATCTCAAAACCGAATACTACGACCTGGGCCTCTCAAACCGGGACGCCACCGGTGACGCCGTTACCGCAGAATCCGCCCAGGCCATTCTCCGTTTGGGTGTGGGGGTCAAATGCGCCACCATCACCGCCAATGCGGCCCGTAAAAACGAGTATGGACTTAAAGCTCTGCACCCCAGCCCCAACGCCACCATCCGGTCTATCCTGGACGGTACGGTGTTCCGCAAGCCCATCGGGGTATCCTGTATCAGGCCCAGCGTTTCCACCTGGAAGAAGCCCATCGTCATTGCCCGCCATGCCTACGGCGATATTTACAAAAGCGCAGAAATGCTGATCCCCGGCCCCGGCACCGTAGAACTGGTGTATAGAGGCGCCGACGGTTCTGAAAAGCGGACGGTGGTAGCGGAGATGAAGGGCGCAGGCGTAGTCCTGGGGATGCACAACCTGGATGAATCAATCAAAAGTTTTGCCCGCGCCTGTTTTCTCTACGCCATTGATGAAAAGCTCCCCCTCTGGTTTTCCGCCAAGGATACTATTTCCAAAGTCTACGACGGCCGTTTCAAGGAACTGTTCAATCAAATATACGAAACTGAGTTTAAGGACAAATGCGCCACAGCCGGAATCACCTACTTCTACACCCTCATCGACGATGCGGTAGCCCGGGTAGTCAAGGGCGAGGGGGGCTTCCTCTGGGCCTGCAAAAACTACGATGGGGATGTGATGAGCGATATGGTTGCCGGCGCGGCGGGCAGCCTCGCCATGATGACCAGCGTCCTTAAATCCCCATCCGGGGCGGTGGAATACGAGGCGGCCCACGGGACGGTACAGCGGCATTACTACCGCTGGCAGAAGGGGGAAAAGACCAGTACCAACCCGGTGGCCCTGATCTTTGCCTGGACCGGCGCCCTGGCAAAACGGGCGGAACTGGACGACACCCCGGCACTGGGGGACTTTGCCAAACGGCTGGAACAGGCCGCCATCGCCGCCATTCTGGCCGGGGACATGACCGCCGACCTGGCCGCTCTGGCAGTTCCGGCCCCGGCGAAGGTACTGGATTCCTGGGAGTTTATAGACGCGGTGGCTAAGCGGCTTTAGGCTGTTTAAGGCCTTGACATTTTTGGGCGAATCGGATAGCTTGGTATTGTCATTTATTCTGGAATCCGAGAGATTAGCTCATCTGGATAGAGCGTCAGCCTCCGGAGCTGAAGGTGGCACGTTCGAGTCGTGTATCTCTCAATGCCGTAAGTCTTTATTCTATAAGGACTTACGGCATTGAAAAATCTGAAACTACCGGAAATCCGGCGCTTCAACCCAATTTTAATTCCCCTCGGCCCCTCAGGATAAATGCCTGAAAACACGTAATTACTTACAGCGTAATGAATTAAAAAAATCATCTTGGATTTCACTTGATTCCGTAATTCCTTACACAGCAAAGACTTATAAACCCCTATGTATTATCCTGATTACCACCCCCATATTTGCTTGTTCCTAGCCTTGTTCACGCACCGATTTCAGTGGTATCATTACCCAAAGGGCCGTAAATAGGTGACAGACAAAAAGGACTTGTCAGAACGGGATATCATAACCAAGTGTATTCTACCGCATATCGTCAAAGCGGGCTGGGATATTGAGACCCAGATACGGGAAGAAGTTTTTTTTACCGATGGCCGGATACTTGTAAGAGGGAATAAAACAGCCCGTGGCGAGCGAAAGCGGGCGGACATTATTTTATACTATAAGCCCAATATTCCGGTGGCAATTATTGAAGCGAAAGACAACACCCATTCCATAGGCGCAGGAATGCAACAGGCGCTGGACTACGCCCAAATCCTGGATATACCCGTTGTGTACAGCTCCAATGGAGATGGATTCCTGGAACATGACCGCACCGGAGCGCCGGGAAAAATAGAACGGAACCTTGGACTGGAGCGTTTTCCCACACCCGCTGAGTTATGGGCAAAATACAAAACCTATAAGGGCATAGAAACCCCGGCACAGGATGCCATTTCCTCCCATGATTATTTCTTTGACGGCTCCGGCAGAACCCCTCGCTATTATCAACAGATAGCAATTAATCGAACGGTAGAAGCCATAGCCAAAGGGCAAAACCGCATTTTACTGGTTATGGCAACCGGAACCGGCAAGACCTATACCGCCTTTCAAATTATTTACCGGCTTTGGAAAAGCGGAACAAAAAAGCGAATCCTTTTTTTAGCTGACCGTAACGCCTTGATAGACCAAACTAAGCGGGGTGACTTTAAACACTTCAAAGATAAAATGACGGTTGTCCGAAAAAAGGTAATCGACAAGGCTTTTGAAATATACCTGGCCCTCTATCAGGGGCTGACCAATTATGATGAAGATTCTGATGCTTATAAGCAATTCAGTCCCGATTTTTTTGACCTCATCGTCATTGACGAATGTCATCGGGGCAGCGCTGCCGAGGACAGTGCATGGCGAAGTATTCTGGAATACTTTTCCAAAGCAACCCATATCGGCCTAACCGCCACCCCGAAGGAAACCGGCGCCATCTCTAACATAGAGTATTTTGGTGATCCCCTTTATACATACTCCCTCAAGCAGGGCATTGAAGATGGATTTCTCGCGCCTTACAAAGTTTTGCGGATAGGTATCAACATTGACCTTGAAGGCTGGCGGCCGGACATGGCGGTTCGGGACAGCGCCGGAGACCCGGTTGAAGACCGCATCTACAACACTAAAGATTATGACCGGAACCTTGTAATCGACGAACGTACAAAAATTGTAGCCCGTAAAGTTACGGAATATTTGCAAAAGACAAATCCATATGATAAAACAATCATCTTTTGTGTCGACATTGAACACGCCGAACGGATGCGCCAAGCCTTAGCCAACGAGAACCCATCAAAGGTTTTGAAATCCCATAAATATATCATGCGTATCACCGGTGATGATGCAATTGGCAAACGTGAATTGGATAATTTTATCAACCCCGAAGAAACCTATCCGGTTATTGCCACCACTTCAAAATTGATGACCACCGGCGTGGATGCCCAGACCTGTAAGCTGATTGTCCTTGAATCAAACATCGCTTCCATGACCGAGTTCAAACAAATTATTGGCCGTGGAACCCGCATTAATGAAGAATACGGCAAGCACTATTTTACCATCATGGACTTCCGTAATGTTACCGACCTTTTTGCAGACCCTGATTTTGACGGCGATCCGGTGCAGATCAAGGAAGTAGACAGTGATGATGACTTAACCCCGGATGACATAAACCCCGAAGAGCATGATCCCGTTATAGACCCGGAAACAGGGGAAAAAGTTGATTTCGGTGAGGATACAAAACCGGGAACATTTAATATACCTGCCATTATTGACGGCGGAGAAACCAAAGGCGGACACAAGGGCAAAGTTTACGTAGCTGGGATAGATGTCTCTATTCTGCATGAACGTATACAGCATCTGGATGCAAACGGAAAACTAATTATCGAAAGTCTGAAAGACTACACAAAGAAAGGACTACTCCGGGAATTTCGAAGCCTTGAAGATTTCCTCACTAAATGGAACCACACCGAAAAGAAGAAAACTATTATTGATGAATTAGAAAAACACGGTGTAATCCTCGAAAATCTAATGGAAGAAGTTAAAAAAGACCTGGATGTTTTCGATCTTATCTGCCATGTGGCTTGGGACAAACCCGCCCTAAGCCGTCGGGAACGGGCAAACACCGTAAAAAAACGGAATTATTTTTCAAAATATGGAGAAAAGGCCCAGGCGGTATTACTGGCGCTCCTTGATAAATATGCCAATGAAGGCATTGAAAATATTGAAGAACTGTCCATACTAAAAGCCCCGCCCTTGAATGACTACGGAACTCCAGCGGAGATCATCGGCGCTTTTGGCAGTAAGGAAAAGTACCTCAAGGCGATTCGGGAGCTGGAAACAGAACTGTATAGGGCGGCATGATGATAAAGAACGAACAGGAATTGAAGTATATACTTGAACAAGGGGAAGGTTACCGCATAGAATTCAAAGAACAATGCTCTAACCTTGACAAGGAAATGGTTGCCTTTGCCAATAGTTCAGGCGGGTTTATTTACCTTGGCATAAGCGACAAAAACATCGTTACCGGCATTGAAGCAGATAATAAGCTATTGTCACAAGTTCAGGACATTGCGCAAAATTGCGACCCGCCGGTCAAAATCATTTCCAAAAAATATAAAAACATACTCATCATTGAGGTCCGTGAAGGAACGGATAAACCGTATCGCTGTACTTCAGGATTTTATAACCGGGTTGGTCCAAACTCCCAAAAAATGAAGCGTGATGAAATTGTAGAATTTGTAAAGTCCGAAGGGAAAGTCCGCTTTGATGAAATGGTAAACCGTTCCTTTCAATCACAAGATTTTGATGATGGAAAATTTAACCGTTTCCTGAAAATTGCCGGTATTTCGTCCGTGTTGGCAACCAACGAAATACTCAAAAATCTGCATGCGGCGGAAATGCAATTTGACCAGTGCTATTATTACAATACCGCCGTGTTGTTTTTTGCAAAAAACCTCGACCATCATTTTTTTCATACCACGGTAACCTGCGCGCTGTTCAAAGGCCGGGATAAAGTTACGATTCTTGACCGTAAAGATTTTAATGCCGATATTGTGGACAACATTGATCAGGCGATGATTTTTCTGAAACGGCACCTTAATTTGCGCTATGAGTTTGACGGATCTCCGGCACGTATAGAAATACCGGAAATTCCTTACGAAGCGCTGCGCGAAGCAGTAATCAATGCGGTGATTCATCGCGATTATTTTGAAAAAGGCGCCAATGTGATGGTGGAAATATTTGATGACCGGGTGGAAATCGTTAGCCCGGGCGGCCTGCCAAAGGGATTAAAAATTGAGAATTTTGGCAAGGAGAGCGTTTTGCGGAATCCGAATATTGCCAACTTAATGCAGCGTCTCGAATATATCGAAAAAATGGGGACCGGCATTTTGCGGATGCAAAAGATGCTTGCTGAGGCGGGTTTGCCGCCGTTAAAGTATGGGTTTTCAACCTTTGTCCACGCAATATTTTACCGGTTCCCTGAAAGTACCACACCAGTCACCACACCAGTCACCACACCAGTCACCACACCAGTCACCACACCAGTCGATGAGGACCAAAAGCGGGCAATACTTGCATTTTGCGCAACGCCAAAGTCCAGAGAAGAGATTCAGGAACAGTTGGGATTGAAAAACAAGCGGCATTTCCTTACGGCGATTTTACCCCCCCTGTTAGAGTCAGGTCTATTGGTTCGTACTATCCCCGATAAACCGAATAGCCGTATACAGAAGTATGTAGCAAAGGGGGCAAAGTATGAAGAAAAATAGCGGCAACATTAAAAAAACAGAAAAGAATGCCGTAAGCATCCGCAGTTCCGCCGCCGAATATCTGACCTTCGTTGCAGCTACCGGTGACAATGCCGAAAGCGTCGAGATGCGTTATGAAGACGAAAATATTTGGATAACGCAAAAGATGCTTGCCACGCTGTATAATGTGGAAGTCAACACCATCAATTATCATATCAAGAAGATATTTGATGATAGTGAATTGCAGGTAGGGGCAACTATTCGAAAAATTCGAATAGTTCAAACTGAAGGAAATAGGCAGATTTCACGCGATATTGACCACTACAATCTACAAATGACAATCGCCGTAGGCTTTAAGGTCAATAGCGAACGCGCCGTGCAGTTTCGTAAATGGGTGAACAAAATTGCCAAGGATTATACGATTCAAGGCTGGGTGATGGATTCGGATCGGCTTAAAAGCGGCGGGTCGGTCCTGACAGAAGAATACTTTGAACGACAGCTGCAAAAAATCCGCGAAATCAGGATGTCGGAACGAAAATTCTACCAGAAAATAACGGATATTTACGCAACCGCTCTTGATTACGATAAATCCTCAAAGGCAACACAGCGTTTCTATGCTACGGTACAGAACAAACTGCATTGGGCAATTCATGGTAATACCGCCGCAGAGCTTATTTATAATCGTGCAAATGCCAAAAATTCGCATATGGGGTTGACAACGTGGCAGGACGCACCGGACGGAAAAATTATAAAAGCCGATGTCAGTATTGCAAAAAACTATCTGGCGGAAGATGAACTTGCATCACTATCCCGGATTGTGAACGCCTATTTGGATATTGCTGAAGATATGGCAAAACGCAAACTCCCCATGACAATGGAAGATTGGGAAAAGCGGTTAGGCATCTTTCTCCAGGCGGCAAACCGTGAAGTTTTGCAGGACGCAGGCAGGATAACCCATGAAATTGCCAAAGCCCACGCCGAAAGCGAATTTGAGAAATACCGTATCGTGCAGGACCGGTTGTACCGCTCTGATTTTGATCGCTTGATTGAAGAGACACAGGCAGATAAGATGGGGGATAAGGATCAT
>BNUW01000131.1 GCA_025997655.1 Spirochaetia bacterium | reverse complement strand
TAGCGGGATACTAATACACTGGAAGGCCAGGAAAGGTGCTGGATAACCCGGGGGCGGCTTTCATCAGCGTACAGAAGCACTCCGGAGAATAGGACAACATATAATAATAGGTGCGCCGGCCTAGAGGTCATAGACTATGTCCGGATCACTGGCGGTATAATGCGGAATCGCGGGAAGGTCCACGGTAAAACGGTTTTCACCGACGGCGCCCCGCTGTTCAATGGCCCCCGCTGTCCGGGAAAGGGCTTCCACCTGCCAGACAAAGCTGCCGGTCCTCCCCAGAAGGCTCACCTCCAGGGTTTGGGAGGTCCTGCCTGAGTTTTCCCAGCGCCGGATAAGCTGCCGCCTGCCGTTCCCTTCCCGGTAGAGGGCCAGGTTATAGGCATTCGCCCCCGGTACGGCGTCCCAGCGAAAGGTAATGGATGAGGACCGCCTGAGCTGTTCCGGGCCGAAACGATACCCGTTTTCCGGCAGCCGTCCATCGGGCGCTTTGAGCAGGAGGATAGGCAATACCCGGAAGGATGCCGGGACCGGGGCGCTGATGTTCACCCCGTCCCGGGTTTCCGCCCGGATGGTCCAGTAATACACCCCTTCGGACAGCGGGATAAGGGGAATTGAGGACGGCGGGTCCGCCAGGTTCATCAGGGCTTCCCCTGTCAGGGGGTCGGGATTCCGGGAAAGGATAAACCGGACATGGACCGCCGGGTCCCGGCTGGACCACCGGACCTGATCCGGTTTCTGCAAAGCCCGGAGCCCCGGATATTCGGCGCCCGGCGGGGGATAGGCCAGGCGTACCGGATGTACCTCCTCCGCGGCGGTGATAAACGGCCGGGAGGGCGAAACCGGCGACAGGACGCCGTCCGTACCGGTCTGATACACCCCCCAATAGTAGCGTTCTTTCTCCAGTATGTTCTCCGCCGGGTTGTAGACATAGTAATTTGTGGTCACCTGCCGGGTAAGCAGGGGCGCCGCTAAGTCCGGGGACCGGGAAACCAGGAAGGTGTATGAAGCCGCCTCGGGCTCATTTTGCCAGGAAAAATAGATGTCCTGACGGTTTTCGGCAAGGGAAATCAGTGCTTCCGCACGGGGGCTCAGCAGGATGGGGGCCGTCGGGGCAGCGCGTTCGGTGATGGTGAAGGAGGCCGCGTTTGACGGGGCAATGGAACCCTGGTAGGCATCGTTCAGGATGGGTTGTACCCGCCAGTACCAGCGCCCCGGCCCCAGGGTCGAACTGGTGAAGGAACCGGTTTCCCCGGCGCTGCCCCACACCGTTGTTTGCAGGGCGGGGTTCTGAAAGCCGGGGTTATCCGCCGCTTCCAACAGATAGTACTCAATCTCCGGGGCGGAGGTCCACTGAAAACGGACCTCGGGCAGGCTGCTCCGGTAATGGTAGGCCTCCCCCTCCTTTGGGGTCAGGGTCCGGGGCGCCGGAACCACGCTCACCGTGAGCCGGCCGGCGGCGGCGGCGGCAATTGCCGCCGCCGTACCTGCATCCGCCCCGGCGCGTACCGGGTAGGCCCGCCAAAACCAGATGCCGGGGAGCAGGTTCAGGCGGGCTTCCCCCGCCGCCTCACCGGTTACCCGGCGGACATTCCGGGTAAAGCCCCGGTCCTCCGCAAGCTCCAGCCGGGTACGGTCATCCCCGGTATAGTTGACCCCCTTCCAGGAAAAGTCCACCGGCGTTGCCCCGCCGCCGCTGAGCAGCCGGGCGGCGGGCCGGGGCGTAATCATCACCGTCCGGGCCTCCGCCAGGATTGTACCCAGGTTGTCCATACTCAGAACATCCCCCCCGCTCAGGGATTGGAGGGCGCCGTTCTGCTCAAAGTCCGCCCGGCCCTCGGTGATCCGCAGGTCCACCTGCTCCTCCGCCATGATCCGGACATCCAGCACCGCCCCCTGGGTAATATTGACCTTACCGCCATCCGCAGTTTCCAGTATCAGGGAAGCCGCCTCACCGGAAGCCGCGCCGCTTGAGGTCACCGCATTCACACTCATCGCCCCCTGGGTAAAGGCAATCCGGGGGACCGTATCGCTGGAGAAGATTTGGACCAGGCCGTTCTCTTCCAGGTTTATGTTCAGCCCCCCGGTAAATTGGATGGTGGCCTCGGACTTCTCCCCCGTACGGATATAATCCCCTTCATACACCGGGGAGACCTCCTGCAGCCGTTCCCAGAGCACCCGGTCGCTAAAGCGCCGCTGGACAATCCCGTTCTTCCACACGACGGTCCCCAAGGCCCCAGTACCGGTCCGTTCGGTGGACCGGGAAAAGCGGTTAAAGGTCTGGTTCAGGTCAATCCAGAACAGCCGGATACAGAACAGAGCCCCCAGCAGACAGAACAGTACCACCAGGTAATTCCGGACATCCCATTTCCCCGTTGTCTGCGGCATATCCTATTCCATATTGAGAATAAGCTGTTTCAAATCCGGTACACCCAGCCCCAGCATGGTCCGCACCTCCGTCAGATTCACCGGCCGTTTCTGCTTTTCCCCGGGCTTTGCCCGCAGGTTTATCACCGCAAACATCCGCACCGGCTCTTTCTTGCCCTTTACCTTTGTGGGAATCATCTCCTCGGCGATAACTTCCTCCCGGATAAGGTTCCAGGTGTTCTCCGTGATGAGGATGTCCGTTCGAAAGGACTTGTTCATCCCCTCGGTCCGGCTTGCCAGGTTGACCGTATCCCCAATAACCGTGTATTCCATCCGGGTATTGGACCCAATCTGCCCCGCCACCACGGGTCCCGAATTGATCCCGCAGCCTATCCTGATACGGGGCTGTTTGATGCTTCCGTCCCGGCCCTGGTTGAACTGCCGCAGGGCGCTCCGCATGGCCAGGGCTGCCTTCACCGCGTTCAGGGCATTCACCGCCGGGGTATCCAGGATGGTCACCGCCCCCCAGTGGGCCATAATGGCGTCCCCCATGAACTTATCCACCGTACCCCCGGTCTTGTCCACGCAGGTAATCATCAGGGTCATGTAGCTGTTGAGGAATTCCACCACCTCCCAGGGTTCCAGCATTTCCGATATCATGGTAAAGGAACGGATATCCGTAAAGAGGAGGGTGGCCATCCGGGGCTCTCCCCCCAGAGCCAGGGTCCCCTGCATGGCCTGCCGGGTAAGCTCCCGGTTGGTAAAGCGGCTAAAGCTGGATAGGGCCTTCCCCATCCGCACAAAGCTTTTGGTCAGGAGGTTGATTTCGTCATTACCCTGTTCCTTCAGGGTCAGTTCAAAATCACCCACCTCAATCTTCCCCGCCGCCTCGGTGAGGCGCCCAATGGGCACACTGATACTCTTGGCAAAGAACCAGATGAGGATGACGGCGATAAGCAGCACCGCAATGGCAAGGTAGATATTCCGCCGGGTGGTGGCGGCAATCCCCTCAAAGACCAGGTGGGATTCCACGGTGGTCAGCACCGCCGCCCCCCCCAGGGCCAGCTTCCGGAAGGCTCCCCAGTGCTTTACCCCCGCCTCGTCCTCATACAGAATCTGGAAGTTCGGCTCCCGGCTTGCACGGATCCGCCGGGCCAGGGGGCCGGATCCGATATTTGCCCCGGCCATCACCAGTTGATTATCCGGGTGGACCAGGATTTCTCCGGCGTCGTTAATCAGAAAGGAGGTGTTCAACGAATTGCTGAAGGTGTTCGCCAGGGCATCGGCGGTAAAGAATATCCCCGCCGCCCGGTTCTGTTCCCCGGCCTCCCAGGGAACGAACATTACCAGAAGGGGGATACCGAAGGCGGCGGCGGCGTTGAGGATCACCGTTTCCCCAAGGCGAGCCCGTTCCCGCACTTCCGTGGAACGGTCCAGGAACTCCTGTACCAGGTAGGCGTCAATTTCGTTGGTCAGGAAGAAGCGTTCGCTTATCATCGGGGGCGTACCGTCCAGGGTAATAGCGGCCACTTCGGGGTTCCGTATAAAGTAGAAGCTCCGTGCCTGAGCCCCCAGGGAGCCCGTTTCCGCCGCAGAGCCCATAACATTCAAGGTATCCAGGAGGAGCAGGGCATTGGACCGGATACCCAGGAGAGTCGTTTCCGCCTCCACCGCAGAGCGCCGGTTTACGGTAAAGTTTGTATCCTCCGCGTTAATCCGGAGATCCTCAGAAACCATGAAGGACATGAGGGTGGTGATAGCCCCCAGGGAGATGAGGAGGATGAGGGTGATGATACTGACCAGCTTAACGCCGATAGGGAAGCGGACCTTCCCGAAGGTTTCGGCGGCACGCTGAGTTTTATTCTGCTTTCTGCCCACTCCATGTCCCCTGTTTCGGTTACCATTCTAGCACAGGGGGGATAAAATAGCAAAGTGGTGGAGAGGAACTCGGGGCCCTTACTTGTTTTCCAGCCAGAACTTGACAACCGTCCCATTGCCGCCTTTGGCTATATACTCGTCAAAAAAGGGCTGGCGGGATTCACGGGGAATATCCTTGTCGATAATCACCTGCATAAGAAAAGCCAAGCGGTCTCTTATCTCCTGCCCTTTGTCCCTTTGCCGCTGGAAAAAGAACTGGACAATCGAGAAAACAGACCCGAAGAGGCCCAGAACGACACCGCATATAATACCAACGCTTTCCATCATAATGCGCCTCCATTACGCTTTTCATACAGTATACCACAAAAAGGCGGACTGAATAGATAAAGAAGGAGATATAACCGCAACGGCGGCATCAGACCGAGGGGCTGTCCGCTGCCGCTCCATCCTACACGGCGGTTTTCAGTTCCTTGCGCACCATGTCGCCGATGACGCCGGGCGCACAAGCGCCCTGTAAATCAATTCTTATCGTTAAAAGTGGTTTGTATAGCGCTGCGATTAAATGCATCGTTTTGTATGATACGTACCGGCAGATTTGCCCACCATACCTCACCTTAAACCATTACCAATCTTCCCCGGCAATCGCCTCGGCCTGCGCCAGCATCAAACCGGGGTCAAGGGATGAATCCTCCCGCGCGTAGACTTCATTCAGACGAGCCGTTACTATGTCGCTTTCAGATGCGGTCTCCGGCGTAAACCGGATAAGGCTCAGAGCCGCCAAATCCCGCAAGAGCCTCAATGCGGCAGTATCAACAATTTCAATGGTTACTGTTTGGTTCATAGTTTTAGTTATAGTAGGAACTATAATGCCGGCGCAAGGTCGTCGCTTCCCATTGCGCTCACGAAATAAAAGCCGCCCCCGGTTTCCCGGAAGCGGCATGCTCTTAGGGAGCGATATATTTGACACAGAAAGCAGGGGCGACGCCCTCCACATTACTCGCATTGTAGTTGCCGAGATTACCACTGCCGAGGACACTAGCGAACCAGGCGGCCGACGCAGAAGCGGGCGATGCCTCCCAATACGATATGGCAGTATTGCCGCTGTTGTATTTTATGCGGCTTGTTGCGTAGTACTCAAGCCGCCCCTGATTGGCATTCGTTTCGTAGGTTCCGTTCGAGATTGAATTGCTGCCGAACATCTCCCATGCTGTGGGCAGGAAGAGCTTGTCCGCTATCGTATCCACCGCCGTATTTGCTGAGGTAGTTACTAAAGCGTTCTTCTCGGCCTGTGTGAATCCGTTCCACACCCTGCGGGACGGCGCCCAGAGGACGCTATCCGGCACGCCCGCGTTTGTAAGCCCCTCAAGGAATTTGCCGCTTCCAGTCACCCCGCTAACCGGAACAAGATACTTCCGCATTTCGCTATCCTTGTAGCCGCCCACGTTGGTATTGTCGGCGTTCATCCGGTGGGTTCCCGGCACGTTCTGGAACTGGAACACCACATGGGGGTCGGTTCCGTTGCCGTTTTTGTTGCTGTAGGTGTTGATGCCCACCACGATAAGGCGCAGGCGGTTGCCCCTATCAGTGCCGCCGGTTATTGGCGCATCGGTTACGGTGAATTTGCCAAAGCCATTTGTAGCGTTGTCAGTGGGATAGCCCGCGACTGTGAGGGAGAGCAGGTCGATGTAGTCGCCCAGGGCTATGGCTCCCAGCTTGAGCGTTGTGCCCGACCCTGAAGGCAACGGGCCTGTCGCAAGGTAGGCGTGGAGCGCGGTAAAGACTTCCGTTACTTTCGCCGCGCTGTTCGTAGTTACGTCAATACCGAATTTGGCGGCGATGCTTTGGACCGAGGTGTTGAAGACGAACAGGGTTATGCTTTTCGTCCCACTTTCGATACCGGCTTTGTTGATGGTCACCGTGGCGGCTCCCGCGGTGCTAACGGTAAGGTTCAGGCTCCAGTGTGTGCTGTCGGTCTCGGTAAGGGTCCCCTTGGTTGCCGGTAATCCGCCTATGGTGATATCGCTGGCCGTGAGTCCGTTAACGGCTTCGTAGAACACAAAGTCGATTTTGGTCGTTGTGGCGGTATACGCGGCGCCGTCCGCCGTGACGCTGTAGGTGGTGGGGGCGTCTGTTGCCAGGAAGGTGATGGTTACCGTGCCGCTGTTAGCCGCATTGGTTGCGGTTGCGCCTGAGTACGTAAAGCTGTTCACTGCAACGCCGTTAAAGGTATAGCCGGTTTTTGCGGTCAGGGTAACAACGGCCTTGTATACCGTTGAAGCGGCAAAATTGCCGGTATGAGCCGTGTCGGCGTTGGTTTTCCAGGCAATGGTTCCGGTGTACTGGGTGTTTCCGGCAAATGTTGACTGGGGCGTTTCACCTTTAACCGGGGCCGTTACCAGGGCATTCAGGGATAGTGCGGTTACAACGGCGGCTGTTGCCGGGAAGGTGATGGTTACCGTGCCGCTGTTAGCCGCATTGGTTACGGTTGCGCCTGAGTACGTAAAGCTGTTCACTGCAACGCCGTTAAAGGTATAGCCGGTTTTTGCGGTCAGGGTAACAACGGCCTTGTATACCGTTGAAGCGGCAAAATTGCCGGTATGAGCCGTGTC
>BNUW01000130.1 GCA_025997655.1 Spirochaetia bacterium | reverse complement strand
ATTTTTTGTCATTGTGAGGAGATGATGGACAAAATTGGAAAATATGTCAAGAGAGATTGTTAGATCAGGCCAAATCTAAGGGTCGCTGATGCGGTTTATCGCCTGCAGCCTCACTTGATCCGGTAATTTGGCCAGCAAATTGATGGCCTCGTCCAATTCGGTGTTATTTTTGCTTGTTTCTTCTATAAAGAAGCGGTAGGGTTCTACTTCCAGGGCTCGGCCTATCTTCTCGATTAAGGGCAATGAAGGGAAGCGCCGTCCTATCTCTATCTGGCCAATATAATTTGGCGCGGTATCACATAATTCAGCCAGTTTCATCTGGGAAAACCCTCGGATAGCCCTGAATTTTCGCAGATTATAAATAAATAGCTGCTTTAAGTCCATATCTTATATGCTAATTGCCTATATAAGTACTTGACTATTGCCAATATGAAAATATAAATTTCGCATAGCGTATGTTATACGAAGTTTGAAATGCCCCAGCCGCGAAGCGGCTTTTACTAATGCTTTAGCATAACTATTTTCAACAAAAAACCTGCTACGAAGCGGTGCGCCACGGACGGCGCGCCGTGCCTCACTATAGCCGATTGTTTTTATATTTTTATTTTTCTTCAAAATTACTTTTTCACCTACCGCGCCGCATAACTCCACGCGCCGTTGCGGAAGGTATACACCCCCGCCTTGCTGCCGTTGCCACTGTAATAGATATTAAAGTCGTCTTTAATCATATCCGTAGTATCCACGTTTACATTCGCACCGATGCGTATCGTGATAGGGCCGGTATATCCAGAAAAAGCACCATGACCAATGCTGGTAACGCTTGCAGGTATGCTTACCAAGGTAAGGCCAGTACAACCGGAAAAGGCATCGGGAAAAATGACGGTAACGCCTGAGGGTATGCTTACCGAGGTAAGGCCAACGCAATCGGAAAAGGCACCGAAAGTAATGTAGGCAACACCTGCGGGTATAGCATACTGCCCTTTTAGTCTGGCAGGATAGATAATAAGCGTGTCCCCTGTTTTGCTGAACAACACCCCGTTGTGGCTTGTATAGTGATTATTATTCGCGTCCACCAGTATCGAGGTAAGGCCGGTGCAGCCAATAAAGGCATAGTCACCAATGCTGGTAACGCTGGCGGGTATGCTTATTGAGGTAAGGCCAGTGCAGCCTGAAAAGGTACTGGCCTCAATCTTGATAACGCCTGAGGGGATAGCATACTGCCCTTTTAGTCCAATGGGATAAGTAATAAGCATGTCCCCTGTTTTGTTGAGCAACACCCCGTTGTGACTTGCATAGTGATTATTATTCGTGTCTACCAATATTGAGGCAAGGCCGGTGCAACCGGAAAAAGAACTACCTCCAATGTTGGTAACGCTTGCGGGTATGCTTACCGAGGTAAGGCCGGTGCAACCGTGAAAGGCGTTGTTGCCAATGCTGGTAACGCCTACAGGTATAGCATACGGCCCTTTTAGTCCGGCGGGATAGATAATAAGCGTGTCCCCTGTTTTTTTGAACAACACTCCATTGATGCTTGTATAGTAAGTATTATTCGTGTCCACTAGTATTGAGGTAAGGCTGGTGCAGCCCAAAAAGGCGGTGTTACTAATGCCGGTAAGGCCTGCTGGTATGCTTATCGAGGTAAGGTTTGGGTGGCCGTTAAATGCCCAGCCCCCAATCGCAACAACCGGCACCCTCCCTATTGTTGCGGGGATAACCACGGAGGTGGCGCTTCCTGTGTATTTGGTGATAGTAACCTGACCGTTTGCCGTTGTTACCTCAAAGTCGCTCTCGCTCTGGGCAAAAGCCCCTGTTGCGCCACATAAAGCAACCAATAAAAGAAATAAAACGGTAATGCTCTTTTTCATGTTTCTACTCCACAGAATATTTATCTAAATTTGAACCTCATTATACATAATTATTTACTATCTGTCTATAGCTCATAAAACAAAATATTCCCGCGCCACGGATGGCGCGGGTTCTTCGTATATTTCAGGTTTTTTGTTGCTTCTTTATAATTCTTTTTTCAATATATTTGGGGCATTTCAAATTTCGTATAGCGTATAGCGTATGTTATGTGCAGTGCGCCCGTACTCCATTATTATTTTTATATAATTTTTTTACATAATTTCTTTATTCGGGGGAAATCCCCCACCTGCCTTATAAAACTCAGTCTTCCTCCCATTCCCAGCCAAATACAAAGTCTGACCATGCAAGTGTTGTTTCGGCATCCTTGATGTTAAGAGAATGTTCACCAGGCATATTGAATCGATACCGATAATCTGCGACTGTTTTACCCGTGCGTGGTTTTATTTGGACTATTATGCCGTATTCGCCAGTTCCAGTCCAAGATGTATCGGTAAGGCCATTAGTCCACAACTCAGCAATGAGTGTCTGACCATTGAGTTGTGCTACACCACTCGCGGGTCTTATCCAAGCGTTTTGCTCGTCGACCCAATCTCCCGTCAGTTCTACATTAACTTCTCTTATTCCTTCCACCGGCAGATTAAACCCTGTGATAATAATCGTTTTAGGGACACCAGGCACTTCCGCGGAAACAGGCTTGTCTGCGGTAACGCAACCTAATAGAACGAAACCGAATGTTAACACCATTACCAGAACAGAAAATTTGTTCTTCTTCATTTGAAAATCCTTTGCGGTCTTTCCCGCCGTTTAAATATTTATATATAATATATCCCATTTATTATTTTGTCAATGATTTTTTCATAATATTTACAAAAACGTTTAGGGCGCATTGCACATAACGTGAAAGCTATACGACGTTTTTAGTGGCGCGATAAAGGAATGCGAAGCATTCCAGCGCCACTAAAAATGTGCCGGAGAAAAAACGCACTAAGGCCGTAGGCCGACTGCGTTTTTTCGTAGGCCAAGCCGCTACTGCGGCGAAGCGTATAGCGTATGTTATGTGCAGTTGTGCCGTACCCCATTATTTTATTCCATTAATAATTCAATGGCTCTTTTATATATTTTTCCCATACATTATACTCCACTTTCCAGGTCTTAAGAGATATAATTCAATTTTCTCTTCTCAAAAATAATTAATTTTTCTTTATCCATAATACTTGGATTATTATTCACTAGTTTTATTATTTTCTCCTGCAATTAACCTACATCTTGCCATAAGTTTATTCATCGCTCTTAGACGACGTATGAATGTTGCTAATGCATCATCTTCAGAACCAAAGGACTGCATCGAATCTATTTCACCTCGTTCACCTGTTGAATAAACGATCCATTGACCATTTTTTTGTAATATAACAATTTTATTGGCCGATGTAGCACTAATATCATCAAACCAACTATAATAACCCAACTGTTCATTCTTAATTATAGCCACCGTTTGTTCTCTGTTCATAACCTACATTCCTTTATCATACAATACCATAAATTTTATATAATATCAATTATTTTGTCAATATTATTTATTCTTAAACCACGTTTAGGCACAATTGCACATAACTTTCGTTATACGAAATAATTTTGAAATTGTCTACAAAATCATACACCTTATTAAAGAAATAACTGAATTTTCTAAAAAAAAGCTATTGACAAACCGTTATACCAAGGTTATACTCATAATATGAAAACAGCAATATCTTTACCGGATACGGTATATTTTGAAGCAGAGGAAACGGCACGGACTCTGGGTGTCCCCAGAAGCACCTTATATGTAAATGCATTAGTGGAATATTTACAAAAAAACAATCGTAAAAATATTACCAAAAAATTAAATGAGGTATATACCGATGATTATTATGAAGAATTTGTGCCAATAGCAAATGCGGGCCTTGAAAGCCTAAGGGAATTAACAAAAAATGATACGTGGTGAAATTTGGCGGGCTCAATTTGGTATTCCTTATGGTAGTGAGGCTGGTTATAAACGACCGGTACTCATAGTGCAGGATGATTCTTTTAACGAAAGTAGAATCAGAACAATTGTAGTAGTACCATTGACAACAAATTTACGTTTAGCGGAAGCACCCGGAAATGTTTTTTTAAAGAAAAAGGAATCAAAATTAGCCGATGATTCTGTTATAATAGTCACCCAATTATATGCATTGGATAGAGACAGATTTATCGAAAAAATATCAAAGTTAAATAAAGAAATAATGGAAAAAGTAGAAAATGGAATGATGTTGGTTCTTGGAATAAAATAATAAAAGCAAAAAATCACTTCGTTTAACACAGGCTATACGAAATTGGGCTAAAATTTTTGGAAATAGTATATAAAAAACACTTGACAATATTATAAAAACGGTGTATATTTCTTAATATATTTACACACTGGAGGAAAATATGAGGACAAATATTGATTTGGATGACACGTTGGTTAAAAAAGCAATGGAGATTAGTGGTCAAAATACCAAAAAAGCCGCTATAAACACTATATTAAGTGAATATATTCGGAAATATAATCAAAAGAATATATTAAAATATCGTGGAACGAAAATATGGGAAGGCGATCTCGAAAAGATACGGGAGGAAAGATAATGGATATAATGGTCGATTCATCGGTTTGGATAGATTTTTTCAATTATTATAAATCAAAAGAAGCTGATGAATTGCAAAATTTGGTAGAACATAATAATGTTAATAATATTTTCATTTGTCCTGCAATTTATATGGAAGTATTACGTGGGATAAAAAATGATACTACATTTTATGATGTAAAAGAAACATTATTAAACTTTTCCATTTTAAACAATGATATAATGGAAGTAACAAATAATGCAATAAATATTTATAGAATGTTAAGGAAAAAAGGTATAACAATTCGAAAACAGAATGATTGCTTAATAGCTTCATATGCTATTCGAAATAATATTCAAGTATTTCATAAAGATCAGGATTTTGAATTAATAGCAAAAGAAACAAAATTAAAAATACATAAATTGTAAAGTACGCCCAAATCGCATAACGAGACCAATTAGACGGATTGAAAGTTTATCCTATGCCGCCACCATCTCCGCTCTGTCCCCTTGCCCGCCCTGGGTTCCTATGCCATAATCAGCGCATGGGGATTGCGAAGATTGTATGTATGATATTGCGGTGATGAACGGAATAGTCATTGATCCCAAAAACCGCAGGCTTACTGCGGCGAATGTGTATTGCAGGGACGGCAAAATCGCCGAGATAAGCCGGGAAATCCGGGAATCGGCGAAGGTGATTAACGCCGGGGGGCGCTATGTGTCTCCGGGGTTTATTGATATCCACGCCCACATTGAGGGTAAAAAGCGTTGCGGAGCCCTGCTTTGTCAGCAGGGGGTGACCACCGCGGTTAACGGCAACTGTGGGAACGGTTTGGATGATTATCCCGGATTTTTTCGGGCTATGGATAAAAGCGGGTTCATCATAAATCAGGTTGAATTGTCGGGGGCCAGTACCCTGCGGCAAAAGGCGGGGCAGCTTGACCGCTATGCGCCGATGACAGCCGCCCAGATTGATATTGCCAACGGTTTATTGCAAGAGGAATTGCAGGCCGGAACCGCGGGCCTGTCTTTTGGCTTGGAGTATATGCCCGGCACCGACCGGGAGGAACTGTACACCCTCAGCCGTACCGCCGCCCGGTATGGAAAACCCGTTACCGTACATATCCGTTGTGATCTTTCCCCGGGCCTGGATGCTCTGGTTGAGGTCATTGAACTTTCCCGGTTTACCGGCGCGGGGGTCCAGGTTTCCCATGCGGCCTACCAATTCGGGTTTGGCATGATGCGGCAGGCCCTGGACATCATTGATAACGCGGTGTCCGAGGGGCTTGATGTATCCTGCGACAGCGGAATGTACACCAGCTTTGGTACCCGTATTGGTTCCGCCGTCTTTGATGATGGCTGCCTGGAAAATTGGCATTGTTCCTACGATGCTATTGTAATGCCCGCAGGAAAATACGCGGGGCAGCGGCTGGACCGGGAAAGCTTTGAGGACCTCCGAAAAAACTTTCCCCATGATACGGCAATCGTCCTCATCGGGGCGCCCGCCGAAATTCCCATGGCATTTGAGCTGCCCTACATGATGGTGGGGAGTGACGCCGGGGGTGACGCCTCCGATACGCTGGGGGCGGTGCATCCCCAGGATGCGGCCACCTTCCCCCGCTTTATCCGTCAGATGGTGGTTGAACAGAAAAAACTTACCCTCATTGACGCGGTATCCAGAATGACCATCCTGCCTGCACAGCGCATGGGGCTTTCAAAGAAAGGATGTTTGTCCCCGGGCAATGACGCCGATATTACGGTATTTGACCTTGCCGCTATCCGGGATAATGCGGTGTTCCCCCATCAGGGCAGAATGGACGCCCTGCCCGACGGGATATGCGCGGTTGTGGTAAACGGCAAGGCAGTTATAGAGGATAAAAGAATTATCAATGATACTGCGGGGAAAATCTGCTATTCCCCTAATAATACGTGTTACCGGTCTTCCTCGTTCTTATAACGGTTGGTTTGATTGCGTTACTTTTAACGCTTCCCTCTCGTCACGCTCATGTAAGGATGAACAGGATGGCGAACACCACGGTGGAGAAGATGAAACAACCTAATGCTATCCACAGCGATCTATTTCTTTTAAACGACGACTTAAACACCTTCCACCATGGAGCCTTATCCTTTGGGGAAGGTGCGAAGATGATGGGTAAGCCGGGGATCTTCTTTTTACCCAGGGGGCCGTCTCCGGTAACCAGTGACGCACTGAATACCATGGCGGTAGCTGCAATGATGGCGTCCGGCAGCTTTGGGTTGTATCCACGACAAACGCATGAAAGGAAAGTGATATACTTTTTCATAAGACCTGGGAGGGGTTAAAGAAATGGAAGAGGTATTATCATTTCTAGAAAGCTTGGAAGATGACCGGCAACAATGGAAAGTAGAC
>BNUW01000129.1 GCA_025997655.1 Spirochaetia bacterium | reverse complement strand
GGTGGAGAATATCTACGCGTATAACAGCGTCAACGGGTTTTATGAGCAGAGCCGGATAAACCGGATTCCGGGTTCCCAGATTGAAGAGCGGCGGGTACGGGAAGTGCTGGGCGGGGGCAGGGAGGGATTTGAACAATTCATCACCGGCCTCTGGTATTATGTGAGCCCCCAGGGGACCCTGGATAACCGGCAGTATATCTATTTTGATCCGGGAAGCCGGGAGATTATCTTTTACGGCGAGGAGATCCAGCAGGTCTTTAGCTGGCAGAATTCCAGCGCCACCCGGCGCGGCCTCTACGTTTCCAGCCAGAATATTTCGGTCACCACCCTGCGAAGGTTCCTTGACATTGAGATGGAATCCCTGGACAGCATACGGGTAAAGGTCTTTGAGGATGTCCGTCTGAAGATCTACGTTACCGCCCCCTGGGACGGTTCTTACCGGAAGGCCGCTGCCTCAGTCGCCGCCCGGGACACGCAGGCGGAGGCTGCCGAAACAGATCCGGCAGCGGCGAGCATCCCCTACATCAATGCATCCTATGACGGTTCCATCGGCCGGTTGGTTTTTTCCGCCGATGGAAACTACGAACTCTATTCCGGCGGGGCCATACAAAAACGGGGACGATACGCCTTTTTTATGCTGGATGACCAGGAACTACTTGAACTGCGCCCGCAGAACAGTCCCGGCCCCACCCATGAAACCTACCGGATAGACCGCAGCGATACTTCCGATGGCAACGGCGCGCTTACCCTGACGCGGATTCGTCTGGGAACCCGGGGGGTGCGGGAATTGCACGAAGCGGCAATATCTTTGGTGCGGGTTAGCCGGTAAGAAAAGAATATGCGCAGTAACGGTGTTGAGGGGGCCTGTCAGTCGGAAAGTATGCCATACTTTCCACTGACACCCCTAATACCATTTGGGGCGCATATTCTTTTCTTCCTTTGATCGCTTACCTTTATTCAGTTCTCGCCGTAGTTCCTCTGCGGTGGAAACCCAGGTAACGCCGGGGATGGACGCAAAGAAGGTGATCTGCCGTTTGGCGTAACGGCGGCTGTTCCGGGCTACCAGGGTTTCAACGCCCGCAGGGTCCGCAGAAAGCTGCCACACACCGGGGATTTCCTCCGTAAAGAACTCCCGGTATCCGATGGCTTTCATGCCGGGGTCGCCGGGGGTGTAGCCTGCCGCATGGAGGCGCGCCACCTCTTCCGGGAGCCCGCGGCGGAACATGAGGGCGCAGCGTTCGTTGATGCGGCGGTACACATCCTCCCGGTTTCGTTCAAGGCCTATGATGAGGAAGCGGTATTGGGGGCGGGGGGCGGCGTTCAAGGAGAACGGAGCCGCAGTTGGGGCGTAGGAGCTGAGGGGGCGGCCGGAAGTGCGGAACACCTCCAGGGCCCGGGCCAGACGGTAGGTGTCGTTCGGGTGGATGCGGGCGGCGCTGACCGGATCGCAGGCGGCAAGTTCCTCTATCAGAGCCGCTACGCCCCGGTGGTGAAGTTCCCCCTGTACCTGATCACGGATAAGCGGGTTTGAAGGGGGCGTTTCCGGGAGGCCCAGGACAAAGTTGCGGAGGTAGAAGCCGGTCCCGCCGGAAACCACCGGGAGCCCTCCCCTGCGGGCAATATCCGCACAGGCCTCGTCCGCCAGGCGGACAAAATCCCCGGCATTGAACTGCTCATCGGGGTTACGGATGTCAATCAGGTGATGGGGCAGCCGATTCCGCAAATCCGCTTCCGGCTTGGCGGTGCCGATGTCCATACCCCGGTAGACCTGCATGGAATCGGCGGAAACAACCTCCGCCCGGCAGAGGGGATTGGGCCCGGTAAAGAGTTGTTCCAGTATTTCGGTTTTGCCCGATGCGGTGGGACCGAAGAGGACCAGGATCGGCGGTATCGGTATCAATCTTCCAGGTGGAATTCAATCTCGTTGGTAAAGACCTGACGGGCCGCCAAGGATACCACCTTGCCATCATTATCATCAATGTCCGGGTCATTCAACATGGAAAGCTGATAGGACCGGCGGGAAGCGGCGGCGGTGATTTCGTACATGTTGCCTTCGTACTCAATAAGTTCTTCTAAGGGGAATATCATAATTACTGAGTATAGATTATTTTTCGCATCGGTGTAAAGGGGACCAAACCACAGACCTCACGGATAGCACGTCCGTCCTAGTCCGTGTAGTCAGTGGTCCGCAGAACCTCCAGGAGCTTCTTTTCCAAAAGTGCATTGGCGGGGGAACCGTAGGCCCGTTCCTCCCCGGTAAGGTTTACCGTCTGGTCAAACACGATACCCGCCGCGCCATGTTCCCCGGCTCCCAGGACCAGGATACGCCGGCCCAGGTACACCGCCTCCCGGGGATCGTGGCTTACCACCACCGCAAGCCGCTTTTCCGCCGGACCTATGTCCGCAGACAGGAGGGAGAGAACCATGTCCATAAGCTGGATTCGCAGGGGGATGTCAAGGGACTGAAAGGGCTCGTCCATGAGGATGGTGGGAGCGGGAAAGGCGAAAGCCCGGGCAAAGGAGGCCCGCTGCGCCTGGCCCCCGGAAAGTTCCGCAGGATACGCGCCGGCCTTTTCTTCCAGGGAAACCAGCCGCAGGAAGTGCATGGCCCGCTCCCGCGGACTAAAGTCCGATGTCCCAGCTTTCCCCATAGTCCGCTCAATAGGCAGGCTGACATTTTCCAGCACCGTATACCAGGGAAGGAGCCTGCTTTCCTGAAACACAAAGGAAACATCGCCATCGCGGTCAATGGCGTCCGGGGGGTCCGACGGCAAAAGCCCCGCCATAAGCCTGAGCAGGGTGGTCTTGCCGCAACCGGAAGCGCCCAGGATCACCGTGGGGCCTTCATCACCCAAGTCCAGAGAAAGGTCTTTGAAGAGGGGCTTGCCGTCAAAGGCAAAGGAAAGGTTCCGGATGGAGATGAACAAAGGGCAATCCTTATGAGTTTAACCACTCCCTGATGTCCTGTATTTTAAGCACAAGCCCAACAGACCCACTGATAACCAACATGATTCCTACGATTATGTTAAGCCACGCCATTTTATTTCCCTCCGATAAGCCAGGCTATTCCCTGGATTATTCCTAATATACCGCCTACCACTGCGAGAAACTGGATTAAACAACCTACATAGTCCTTGCCACGCAGTTTCTTTGGGGTACTCATATATTGGTAGTATATATCTACTATCGCCGGAAATCAAGGCCACGGGCCATAGTAGCATCCTACCTCTTTCTCCCGAGCAGTAGTGAAGCGGCCCATTCCGTAAGGGCCGCAGCTATCACAGCGGCCAGGGTCCAGGCGAACAGTTCCGGTGTTTCAAGCTGGGCCTTTGCCCGCTGCATCCCGGTTCCCAGGGCGAGCAGGGGCTGCACCAACACTTCGGAGGCCACCACCACCTTCCAGCACAGGGACAGAGAACTGCGCATACCCCCCAGGATGAAGGGCATGATCGCCGGGATGTAGAGCCGCCGCACCGTTGCTTCCCGGGATATGCGGTACAGGGCAAACAGTTCCTTGAGCTTCGGGTCCACCGCCCGCACCCCCGCAATGGTATTGGCGGCCATCACCGGGAAGACCATGAGAAAGGCGGTAAACACCGGGGTCCGCTCGGAGCCGAACACCAGGAAGGCGATGAGGATGACCGACATCACCGGGGTGGCGGCAATGACCGCAAAGAAGGGGGACAGGAATGCGTGTATCCGCTTGTCCAGCCCCGCAAGGATTCCCACAGCGAGTCCCAGAGGGACGGAGAATAGTATCCCTAACAAAACCCGGAGCAGGCTTCCACCCAAAGCACGGAAGAAGCGTTCGGTTGGAACCAGGGCGATGAATTGACGGATAACCGGTACGGGACCGGGGAAGATAAGAATGCTGCCGGAGATGCGGGCGCCGATTTCCCATACCGCAAGAAAGGTAACAACGCCGGCCAAGCGCCACCACAGTGGCGCACGCCTCCATAGTGGCGCACGCCTCCATTTAGAACCCAAGGTAGAAGCTGTCCGCCGGGAGGCTGCCCCCGATAGAAGCGGGGGCGAATTGCAGGAAGGCGGAGAAGAGGGCTTCCAGGCTGGGCCGGGCTTCCCCGGCGGGGATAAACACATAGTTACTGCGGGGTATGGCGGCGGTCACCACCTGAGCCTTTAAGCCCAGGCCGTGTTTCTCCACCAGAACCCCCGCTTCCCGGGGATTGGCAAGTACCCACTCTATAGAAGCTTTAAGGGCATTGAGGACGGCACGGATATTCGCCGGTTCTGCCTTGGCATAATCGGCGTCCACCACCAGGACCGTCATGGGAAAGTTACCCTTCCCGCCTGCACTGATCCATTCCGCCTGGATATCGCCCACCTGGCGGAGCGCCGGGTTTCCGGTACGGGCCATGGTGGCAAAGGGTTCCGGCAGCAAAGCCGTGGATACCCGCCCGGCGATAAGGGACTGGGCAATCTCGGGATACGTCAAGGCATAGCCAAGCCGGACATCCCGGTCGGGATTAAGCCCCTTGGAAAGAAGTATGCGCCGGAACACATAATCCGGGGTGGCCCCCTGGCCGGCAACTTCCACGGTGGTGTTCTTTAAATCGGTGATACCCCGGATGGAGCTGTCACTGGTCAAAAGACTCAGCATCCCTGTGCCGGTAACCGCAGCAATCTGAATACGCTTCCCCGTTGAGGCTATCTTTGCCGCCATATTGGCGGGGAGTATCCCTACCTTGGCTTCCCCGGCAATGAACTTGGCGGCCATCAAATCCGCCTGGCCGAGGGCCTCCATCCGCAGGGCTGTCCCGCCCACAACCGGGGGGCTTTCAAAGAGGCGGATCATGCCGACCCCGGAGGGACCGCGAATGGCGTAAACAGTTAAGGGTTGCGGGGTCTGAGCAGTTAAAGAACCGGCGAAAGCCAGAAGGAAAAGGGCGATAAGCGGCAGCCGCCGGGTATGGTTCGTCATGCGGGCAACTATACCATACAAAAAACGGGATTTCAATACGGGTTAAAATAACCCTGGTTACCCCAATAATTTTTCTGCACCAGGAAAGCCCCATAGCCCCGTTCTCTCTGCGCTAAATCAAGGCTTACTTTTGCTAAGGCATCATAGGGATTGATGTTCAGTGCGGCGGTATAGTCCGCGATGGCCCGGTCATAGTCACCCATGGTTCTATACGCATTCCCCCGGCCATGTAAGGCATCGGCATAGTTTTGATTGATGTTCAGCGCGGCGGTATAGTCCGCGATGGCCCGGTCGAGTGCGCCCCGGTTATGGTAGGAAAAACCGCGATTGTAATAGGCCTTCGCATTATCAGGCCGGATTCTCAGTACCTGGGTATAATCCGCTATGGCCGCGTCATAATTGCCCCTGGTTCTATACCAATTCCCCCGGTTGAAATAAACCAGGGCATCACCGGAAGCGGCGTCGGCTACCGGCGGATTCGGAACGGCATTAACCGGAGGCGGGGCGGATGAATCCGCTTGCGGGGGGGAGGCTATTTCAGCGGTCGGCGGATTCGGCGGAGTGTTGACCGGGGGAGGGGCGGAAGAATCCGTTTGCGGGGGGGGGGCTTCGGGAAGCGCTGCCTGTGAAGCTATTACTTCAGCATCCAAGTCAGACAGAGTTTCGGCAAGCGCCGCATCTAAAGGCGCCGGTTCATCCTGCGTTGCAAGTAAAGCAGTCTCGTCTTCCTGGGCAAATAATAGGGCGCCGTTCAAAACAAGTATAAGAACAGCCGCAAGGGTAGTGTGCTTTTTCATTTGATGCTCCTCATTCTTTTAGTATCGCTTTATGAGGATGAATACTTTAGTAAAATGAGCCAGTTCCAAAATATAAAACAGAAGAGAAAGCAGTCCACGGATACACACGGATGAGACGGATACACACGGATAGAATATAAAATTCCCTATCTTATCCGTGTTCATCCGTGTAATCCGTGGTTAAATTCTTATTTTGAAACTGGCTCAAATAGTTATACCCGGGTCCGCCGCATTCGTGCCGCTACATCATCCAGTTCCTTATTCTCATCCGCAAGGAAAAGCTTCCGGTACTCCCCCTGACGGCGCTCTTTGATCTTGTCCAGCGCCTTCCGGTCCCGGGCGGCTTCCAAGTAGATGTCGCGCTTCTCCGCCACCACCAGTTCCGCCCGGGCTGCGTCCATGAGAAGGGTGTCCCGGGTATGGTCGAGCCGGAGGATGTACCGTTCGTAGCTTTGTATTTCCGCTAACCCGTTTCCCGGAGCGAATCGCTGCGCGGCGGCTTCGCTCCGATCCGCCGCCACCTGCACTATACGCTGCTCTATCAGGGTTAATGCGCCCACAGCTTTGCCCAGTTCAATTTCCGCTTCCTTCTCTGCGTGTTCCCGCAGTTCCAATATCTTCTGGAGACCAAACCGGAAACGCTTCATGCCTGGCTGCCTGGTCTGCCCGGCAGCCGGGATAGTTCTTCTGTGGGGATCTCAAGCCCGGCGATCCTGCCCAGCGCTTTGATGGTGTCGGCCATCGCCGTCCGTTCTTCTACCGTCTGGGTAAGGAACTCTTCGATGGCTTCCCGCTTGGCGATAGCTTCATCAATCACCGGCTTCTATACCATCCTGGTGGACGGCGATGATATGGACGAACCGGTGGCGGATACGGTCCGGGGAATCCTGGACGGCCACATGGTCCTTTCCCGCAGCATGGCCCAACGGTACCACTATCCCGCCATTGACGTCCTCACCAGCATAAGCCGCCTTGCCTCCACCGTATGCGGCCCGGTTACGATAAAGGCGGTGGGCGCCGTCCGCCGTCTCCTGTCGGTCTACCGCGAGGCGGAGGACCTTATCAATGTAGGGGCCTACCATGCGGGTTCCAATCCGGTGATTGATGAAGCTATCGCCAAGCGGGAAGCCATCGAAGAGTTCCTTACCCAGACGGTAGA
>BNUW01000128.1 GCA_025997655.1 Spirochaetia bacterium | reverse complement strand
TACGAAGCGGCTCTTAAACTGGGGGGGTATCTCCGCTACGGTATCCCCGATTTCAAACTGGATAAAAGTTTTATTGACCGGCGCATCAAAATAATGGAGACCGAGGGGGTTATATTCAAAACCGGCGGCTTCTATCTGTCCCGCCACCTCCGCCAGGATGGTATAAGTACAGCCCTTTTCGTGGGGGCTCCCGTTGATTAACAGTACACGCATAATTCCTCCTAAAAACTACCTGAATTTTACGGCAGTCCCGTATGCTATTACTTCCGCCGCATTTTGCATTACCGCCGATGAGGCATACCGGATATTTACAATACCGTCCGCCCCCAGGGATTCCGCTTCTTCAACCATCCTTTTGGTTGCCAATGCCCTGGCTTCATTCATCATCTCATTATACGCTTTTAATTCTCCGCCAATCAATGACTTAAAAGCCTGGGTTATATCCCTGCCTAAGTTTTTTGATTGAATGGTACTCCCTTTTACCAGTTCAAGGGTTTCCAGTTCCTTTCCGGAAATGAAATCAGTATTGACTAAGATCATCTTCTTCGCCGCTCCTTATTTCTTTGATTCGCTCAATTAATACAAAAACAAAAACTACCGTTACTATTACTGATATAATAATTGCGGTAACTTTAATGATTTTGGGCAATGCAACATGTAACAAAACTATCACACCGATTGTGTAATACAAGGCTATACCTATTGTTACCACAATTGGGGCAATGATTTTTTTGCCGTGATTATTCACTAAAGTGCCTTCACCATCGCCTCAGCCGCCGCTCTTCCGTCTGCGATAGCCCTAACTACCAGACTTGCGCCGTTCCGGGAATCCCCGGCGGCCCAGACTTTTGGGTTGGAGGTGTGGAAGCTGCCCCTGGTACGGATGTTACCCCGCTCGTCAAGGTCCAGGCCGAAGTCGGCTACCGCGCCGTTCTGGACCACGTGGGTAAATCCCATGGCAAGCAACACTAAATCTGCGCCGATCTCGAAGTCTGAACCGGGAACCTCCGACATCACCGGGCGGCCGTCTTTTTCGGTCCAGTCTACCCGGCATGCCTTGATGGCTTCCAGTTTTCCGCCGCGCCCAATGAAAGCTTTCGTGTTGATGGACCAGAGCCGTTCGCCCCCTTCCAGGTGGGAGCTTGAGGTTTTGAGAACCTTGGGCCAGAGGGGCCAGGGTTCTGCATCGGCACGGTGCTCCGGCGGCTTGGGCAGCACTTCTATTTGGGTGACCCGCATGGCTCCCTGACGGTTGGCGGTGCCCACGCAGTCGGATCCGGTGTCGCCGCCGCCGATGACCACCACCCGTTTTCCGTAGGCGGTGATAGGTTCAAGGCCGGTGTTCTCGCCGCCCAGAATGCGGTTCTGGAGGGATAGGAAATCTAATGCTTGGACGATGCCGGAGTTTTCCCGGCCCGGCAGCGTTACGTCCCGGGGTTCCCGTGCGCCAATGGTTAGTAATACTAAGTCGAATGATGATTCCAGTTCCTTGGCGGAGATGATACTGCCTGAGCCATTGCCCCCATCCGCGCCCTTCGCGCCGAAACCGTAGCGGGCGGAACCGATCCGCGCGCCGGTTTTGAATATAACCCCCTCGGTCTCCATTATTTTGATGCGCCGGTCAATAAAACTTTTATCCAGTTTGAAATCGGGGATACCGTAGCGGACATAAAGGGCCGCGCCGGCCATGGTATTTTGAAGCGGGGCCTTGAGGTTCTGGAACGGATGGAGCACCGGGGCGCGGAAAGTGCGGACAATAAGACCGGCGACGGTTCCGGGGTGCTTTTGCAGATTCCCCACGATTTCTATAAACGGTTCATCCCCACGCTCCCCCCCGTCGGAACCTACGGTACAGGGTTGGTATTTCTCCCCGGCCCAGTGGATGATAAAAAGGCCGAGGCAAATCGCAACATAATTGTTAAGTATATAGAAGAAACTTGTGCCGAATTGGGGCTGCAAGTTCTGGGCTGGCGGGATGTGCCCACCAATAGCGGGGCTATCGGCGCAATCGCCCAGGCCGCAGAGCCGTTTGTCCGGCAGATCTTTTTGGGCAGCCCCGTGCCCTCCGGGGTGTCGGACCTGGAATTCGCCCTCTACATTTTCCGGAAGAAGCTGGAGAAACGCATACGGGAAAACGGGGCCAGGGAACCTTCGGTTCCAGGCTATATGCCCTCCCTTTCCTCAAAAACCATCGTCTACAAGGGGATGCTCATGTCCTCCCAACTCAGGGAGTACTACCCCGACCTCCGGGACGAGGGGGTCACGACCGCCGTGGCCCTGGTCCACTCCCGGTTTTCCACCAACACCTTCCCCGACTGGCCCCTGGCCCAGCCCTTCCGGATGGTTGCCCACAACGGTGAAATCAATACCGTCAAGGGGAACCGTTTCTGGATGGCCGCACGGGAATCCCTATTCACCCACCCCCGTTTTGGGGCCGCCTTGCAGGATATACTCCCGGTTCTGGAGCCCGGCCGGAGCGATTCCGCCAGCTTTGACAATGCCCTGGAACTGCTGGTCATGTCCGGCCGCAGCCTCCCCCATGCCCTGATGATGCTCATCCCCGAATCCTGGAACGACAAGAACCCCATATCCCCGGAGTTAAAGGCCTTTTACGAATACCACGCTTGTATCATGGAGCCCTGGGACGGCCCCGCTTCCATGGTGTTCTGCGACGGCCGCTATGTGGGGGGCACCCTGGACCGGAACGGCCTCCGCCCCTCCCGCTACACCATCACCAAAGACGACCTCATTGTCATGGCCAGTGAAACCGGGGTGCAGGACTTTGCGCCGGAAGAAGTGGCCTACAAGGGCCGTCTCCGCCCGGGAAAACTGCTCCTGGTGGACATGGTTGAAGGCCGGATCATCCCCGACGAGGAAGTGAAGCGCCATGTGTGCCAAGCAAAACCTTACGCCGATTGGATTGCTAAGCAGCGCATCACCCTAAAGCAGGAATTGGAATGCCCGGCGCCCTTTACCGATCCCCAGTTGAACAGTGATACTGAGGAGAACGGCGCGCTCCTCTACATGGAAAAGTCCTTCGGGTATTCCCGTGAGGACCGCGAAAAGCTGCTCCTTCCGATGGCGGAAACCGGACAGGAACCCACGGGCTCCATGGGTACCGACACCCCTATCGCGGTCTTCTCTGACCGGAGCCAACTGGTTTACGCCTATTTCAAACAGGTTTTTGCCCAGGTGACCAACCCGCCCATCGACTCCATCCGGGAAGACCTGGTGATGACCCTGACCAGTTTCGTCGGCCCCCAGAAAAATCTCCTGGAGGAAACCGAAGCCCATTGCCGGCGAATCAAGGTACTCAACCCCATCATGACCCCTGCGGACCTGGATGCCCTCAAGAAGATCGGCGGTGATTTTAAGATACGCACCTTGGATGCCACCTTCGCCGTGAAAGATAGTATTTCTGAAGCGAAGGGCGGCGGTACATCCGGAGGGAAACCGCACACGAAAAAAGCTGCAACTTCGGCGGCAAATTCCTGCGTCTTGGAAACGGCCCTGGATACCTTAGTTGAAACGGCGGTTGCGGCGGTCAAGGACGGCATAAGCCTGTTGATCCTTTCAGACCGTGCTGCTTTGTCCGATACCGGCCGCAGTGTTCACACCGGTAGGTGTGCCATACCGGCTTTGCTGGCGTCCGGCGCGGTACACCACGGCCTTATTGAAAAGGGCCTGCGGATGAACCTATCGATCATCGTGGAGTCTGCGGAACCACGGGAACCCATGCACTTCGCCCTGCTCTTTGGTTACGGGGCGGACCTGGTGGTCCCCTACGGCGCACTGGCCGTCATTGCCGCCATCTGTGCCGGTCCCGACGGCAAACGTGCCGGTAGTTTCTCTGAGGCGATGGTGCACTACATCAAGGGCCTCAACAAGGCCATGCTCAAGGTGATGTCCAAGATGGGTACCAGTACCCTCCGCTCCTACCGGGGCGCGCAGATTTTCGAAGCCATAGGGCTCGGTGAAAAAGTAATGGACAAGTGTTTCCGGGGTACCCCCAGCCGTATCGGCGGCGCGGGGTTCGCAGAACTGGAAGCGGAGGTTTTGGACCACCACCGGCTCGCCAGGGAATTCCGGGACAAGACCGGGGATGATCCCCATGGCGCCGATTTCCTCCTTGCCGAGAACGGGCAGTATCGCTGGCGGAGGTATGGGGAACGGCACGCCTGGAACCCCGAAACGATTTACTTATTGCAATGGGCAACCCGCACTGCGGACTATAAAAAGTTCAAGGAGTTTTCCTCCCTGGTCAATACGTTCAATCAGGCCCCCCATGTGATTCGCGGCCTTCTGGATTTTGCGGCGCCGGGCGCCTCAATTCCCATTGAAGAAGTGGAGTCCGTCGAGGAGATCATGAAACGCTTCACCACCGGGGCCATGTCCTTCGGCTCCATCTCCCGGGAAGCCCATGAAACCATAGCCCGTGCGATGAACTCCATCCACGGCCGCTCCAATTCCGGTGAGGGCGGTGAAAACCCGGAACGGTTTGCGGTTAAGCCCGACGGTACCTGGCTGCGGAGCGCCATCAAGCAGGTCGCCTCCGCTCGGTTCGGGGTTACCAGCGAATACCTGGCAAACGCCCAGGAATTGCAAATAAAGATTGCCCAGGGCGCGAAGCCCGGTGAGGGCGGCCAGCTTCCGGGGCACAAGGTGGACGCCATGATCGGCAAGGTCCGGCACTCCACCCCCGGGGTCACGCTGATCAGCCCGCCCCCCCACCACGACATCTATTCTATAGAAGATTTGGCGGAACTTATCTTCGACCTGAAAAATGCCAATCCCCAGGCCCGGATCAGCGTCAAGCTGGTTTCGGAGTCCGGGGTGGGTACCGTTGCCGCCGGTGTCGCCAAGGCCCACGCGGACAATATCCTCATCTCCGGCTACGATGGCGGCACCGGGGCCAGCCCCCAGAGCAGCATTCGCCACGCGGGGCTTCCCTGGGAGTTGGGCCTTTCGGAGACCAACCAGGTGCTGGTCAAGAACGGCCTCCGGGGCAGGGTAAAACTGATGACCGACGGCCAGCTCAAAACCGGCAGGGACATTGTGATCGCCGGAATGTTGGGGGCGGAGGAATTCGGCTTCGGTACCTCTACCCTAATCATCATGGGCTGCGTGATGATGCGGAAGTGCCACGAAAACACCTGCCCCATTGGGGTCGCCACCCAGGACCCGGAACTGCGGCGGCGCTTCACCGGCAAAAGCGAATACCTGGTCACCTTCTTCCGGTTTCTTGCCCAGGAGGTTCGGGAAATCATGGCCGCATTGGGTATCAAAAAATTTGATGACCTTGTGGGCCGCTCAGATTTACTGGTGGAACGGGAAAGCGGTAAGGCAAAATCCGCTGGGGTAACCCTTACGGACCTGCTCTATAAAGCTGAGGGTCCTGCCTCTATTCCCGGCGGTCAGGCGCGTTTCTGCGTGGAGGATCAGGTTCACAAGATTGCTGCGGTCCTGGACCGGCGGATTATCGAAAAATGCGCCGCCGCTCTGGATGGGAAGATTCCTACCGCACTAACACTAGCGGTACGTAACACCGACCGGTCTGTGGGGACCATGCTTTCCTACGAGGTGTCAAAACGATTCGGCGGTCAGGGCCTGCCGGAAAACTTTATCACCATAGACTTCACCGGTTCTGCGGGGCAGAGCTTCGGCGCATTCCTTGCCAAGGGGATCACCTTCCGCCTGGCCGGGGATGCCAACGACTACCTGGGCAAGGGCCTTTCCGGCGGCCGCATCGTGGTGGCCCCCCCAACGGGTTCATCCTTTGCAACAAATGAGAACATCATTGTGGGGAACACCCTGCTCTACGGTGCAACCTCCGGCGAGCTCTACGCAGCCGGTGTTGCGGGCGAGCGTTTTGGTGTGCGCAACTCCGGAGCCGCGGCGGTTGTCGAAGGCGCCGGGGATCACGCCGCGGAGTACATGACCGGGGGCTATCTTATCGTTCTGGGACCCGTGGGCCGGAACTTTGCCGCCGGTATGTCCGGGGGCATCGCCTATGTACTGGACAAAAATGGCGACTTCGAATACTTCCTTAACAAAGGCATGGTGGAACTCTCCGGCCTGGACAACGAAGAGGATGAGCATTTTGTTAAGCAGTATATTGAACAGCATATCTACTGGACCGGTTCATCATACGCAAAAAACATTCTGGACAACTGGGGTGAGTACAAACCGAAGTTTATAAAGGTGCTGCCGGTGGAATATAAGATGGCCCTCCAGAAGATGAAACTGGCGGAGCTGGACCGGAAACTCTACGATATCCGGGAACGGGAAGATATTGCGGCGCGGGTATAGGAGGAGGCAGCATGGGTGATCCAAAGGGATTTTTAAAGATAAAGCGCAAGGTTTCCGGCTACCGGCCGGTGGAAGAACGGATAAACGACTACAGTGAAGTAGAAATACTGTTGTCCGATGATGAACGCCGCCTGCAGGCCGCCCGGTGTATGGACTGCGGGGTCCCTTTCTGCCACTGGGCCTGCCCCATTTCCAACGTGATGCCCGAATGGCAGGACCGTCTCTACCGGGGCGACTGGGCCGGCGCATGGACCGTCCTGGAATACATGAACCCCTTTCCGGAATTCACCGGCCGGGTGTGCCCCGCCCTCTGCGAGGCATCCTGCGTCCTTGGCTCCAACGACGAGCCGATAACCATCCGGCAAAACGAACTGGCCGTCATCGAAAAGGCCTACGAATTGGGCCTGGTAGTTCCCCGTCCGCCCCGTGTCAGGAACGGTAAAAAAGTTGCGGTGGTCGGCGCAGGTCCCGCAGGACTTTCCGCCGCCTACTATCTCAACCGGGCAGGCTTCAGCGTTACTGTTTACGAAGCGGCTCTTAAACTGGGGGGGTATCTCCGCTACGGTATCCCCGATTTCAAACTGGATAAAAGTTTTATTGACCGGCGCATCAAAATAATGGAGACCGAGGGGGTTATATTCAAAACCGGCG
>BNUW01000127.1 GCA_025997655.1 Spirochaetia bacterium | reverse complement strand
CACAATTCCGTGCGCAAAGGGGGAAGCCATGCGCCTCTCCCTAGAGGTGGAAGCACGCCGCCGCAAATTGTATTGAGTGTGTCCCGCGCGCAATCCCGCGTAAAGGTGGGAAGCCATGCACCTCTCCCTATAGGGGAAAGCACGCAGCCATAAATTGTATTGTGGGTGTCAGAGGGAAGAGATGGGGGGTACCCCCGGGGGGGCCCCATCTCTTCCCTCTGACAGGCCCCACTCACGTAGTATTCCTGCGTGCTTTCGGAGACTAATCAAAAGGTGCATGGCTTCCCAACAACCCTTTGTAGCTTGCATCTATAATAAATCCGCCAAGCGGAGCGGTAATTAAGATTGCGATCACCGCTACGGTTAAAATAATACTACCGGCGGAAACGCCCTGCGTTAACGGGATGCTTCCAATTGCCGCCTGAACGGTTGCCTTTGGAAGATATGCCGCCGAACAAAACAGGCGTTCCCGCATGGTTAATGGTGTTTTTATAACACAGACAAAAACACCGCACATGCGGATAAGCAGGGCTATAAAAATAAGCGCAAGGACTGATAGGCCTGCCTTTGCAGCATAACTAATATCAACCGTTGCTCCTACCAATACAAATAATAATAATTCAGCAGGGACCCACATTTTTGACAGCTTTCCGGAAAGGCGTTTTGCCGGAACCTCGTATTTTTTTAAAATAGTACAGCCCAGAGCCATTACCGCCAATAAACCGGATATGGGGATATATTCTTTTACCCGATTTTCCAAAGAAACAAACAGAAAAGCTGCGCTTAATACAATAAAAACTTTTATCGTATCCCGCATGGGTATTTTTTTAAATAACCTGACCAGTATAATCCCTGCAATAATCCCAATTATAATCCCGACCAGTATCGCCAGGGGAATTTGTACCAGATTAGAAACACTAAAATCATTAGTTGTATACATGCCAAGAAAGGAAGTAAATAAAACAATCACATAGATATCATCTACCGCGGCGCCTGCCATAATAAGCTGCGGGATTCGTTTTCCTTTTCCATAACCATCCTCCATAAGTTTTAACATTATGGGAACAATGACCGCCGGAGAAACGGCGCCAAGTACGGTTCCCATAATTGCGGCTTCCAGGCGTGAAATAAGAAAAAACATCGGCGCGAAAATTGTTGTTGCAATTATTTCAAAGGTTGCGGGAATAAAACACATAAGAATGGCGGGGCGTCCCACTTTTTTTAAATCATTAATGTCTAATGCTAAACCTGCCCGCAGTAATATGATGATCAACGCAATTTGACGCAGCTCGGCGGAAATGTTCAGTATTTTAGGGTCGATAAGATTGAGGGCATAGGGACCTAACAGTATACCGGTTACAAGCATACCCACCAGTCCGGGGAGTCTGATTTTTTGCATTATCCCGCTGAGCATGAAACCGCAGACAATCAAGATTGCAATGCTAAACAACATGGGTATCCCCCTTATCCTTTTTTCGTCAGCACCATCAGTAACGCTATATCTCCCTGGCGGACCCCCGGTATACGGGCCGCCTGCCCCACGGTGAGGGGCCGCACCACCCGCAGTTTTTCACGGGCCTCCGCAGAAAGGCCGGTGATTGCATCGTAGTCCATGGCGGTGTCCAGCTTGATGGCGTCCATCTTCGCGGTCCGGCCCGCCGCCCGTTGTTCCTTCTCGATGTACCCGGCGTACTTAATGTCAAGGGCAGCCCGCAGAAGCCATTCCCGAGGATAGTCCGCCAGTTCCGGTGCGTAGGGCATGATGTCCGGCAGTCCTACTGCGGAATCCGTCAGGACCCGTTCCAGGCTGTCACCGGCGTGGGGGTGGAGAGCGGGAATAGCGTTACTGTTTTCCTGTTCGAGAACTTGCAGTTCTTTAATGCCCGGTACTTTCCGGGTGCGCAGTAATTCTGCGATAATCTCCAGCCCGGCGGTCTTTTTTTGCAGCCGTTCCCAGCGTTCCTCCGCCACAAGCCCTGCGGCGCGGCCCTTGGGACTGAGCCGGGTGTCCGCCGTGTCGTGGCGCAGCATGAGCCGGTGTTCCGCCCGGCTGGTAAACATCCGGTAGGGTTCCCTGGTACCCAGGGTGGTCAGGTCGTCCACCAGCACCCCGATGTATGCCTCATCCCGGCCCAGCACCAGGGGCGCATCCCCCCGCAGCTTCATCGCCGCATTGATCCCCGCCATGATGCCCTGGGCCGCCGCTTCCTCGTAGCCGGAACTGCCGTTGGTCTGGCCCGCCATAAAAAGGCCGGAGAGGCGCTTGGATTCCAGGGTGGGGTAGAGGTCTAAGGGGTCCAGGTAGTCGTATTCCACCGCATAGGCGGGCCGGACGATGCGGGCTGTTTCCAAGCCGGGAATACTGTGGATAAAACGGGTCTGCACATCCTCCGGGAGGGAACTGGATGCGCCGTTCAAGTACATTTCATTGGTATCCAGCCCCTCGGGCTCAATAAAGAGGTGGTGCCGGTCCCGTTCAGGGAAGCGAACCACCTTGTCCTCAATAGAAGGACAGTATCGGGGACCCACACCGGTGATCTTCCCCCCGTAAAGCGGCGACCGGTGTATGTTTGCCCGGATGATTTCATGGGTAGCCTGGGTGGTATAGGTTATCCAGCAGGGGACCTGCGGCAGACGGTTCTGCTCTGCTCCTGCATCCACATCGAAGGAAAAGGGCGCCGGTTCCTCACCATCCTGGCGTTCCATCTTTGTGTAATCGATGGAATCCCCGGCAATCCGCGCCGGGGTGCCGGTCTTGAGCCGCCCCACAGGAAAGCCCCGCCGTCTGAGATTGGCCCCCAAGCCCAGGGCGGCCTCTTCCCCCAGCCGTCCCTGGGGGGCATCGTATTCGCCGATAAAGATGCGCCCTTCCATAAAGGTACCCGTGGCGAGGATCACCGTCCGGGCGCTTATGCGATGGCCCCGCAGGGTCACTACCCCCAGGACCTGGGCTTTTTCCACCATCAGGTCCGTCACGGTGTCCATAAAAATCGCCAGGCCCTTCCGGGTCTCCACCGCCGCCCGGGCCGCCGTTTGGTAGGCGTGCTTATCCGCTTGGGCACGGGGCGCCTGGACCGCCGGCCCCCGGGAACGGTTCAGGACCCGGTACTGGATCATGGATGCGTCGATGAGTTTTCCCATCTGGCCCCCCAGGGCGTCCACTTCCCGGACCAGGTTGCCCTTGGAGAGGCCCCCCACGGCGGGGTTGCAGGAGAGGGCGCCGATACGGTCGGGGTTTTGGGTGATGAGCAGTACGGAGAAGCCGAGCCGGGCCGCCGCCAGGGAAGCCTCTATCCCCGCATGGCCGCCGCCGACTACGATACAGTCGTAATCCATTTTCAAAAATCAGGGACAAAGAAGTCGATGGGTTTGGTCAGTTGTATCGCCTCTTCCAGGGTGGCCGCCATGTTTCCCGGCCCCAGTTCGGTGATGAACCCCGCCTTTTCCAGGGCTTTCCGCGGCTGTTCCCGGACCTCGCTGATGATGAGCTTGATCTTCCCCTGTCGGCACTGGACCAGGAAGGATTCCAGGGCGGTGATCCCCGTGGAGTCCACGGCGGGTACGTCCCGCATACGCAGGATAAAAGCGCGGGGTTTCTTCGCCACCGCCCGCAGGATGTGTTGAAGCATATCCGCCACCCCAAAGAAGAAGGGGCCGGTAATTTCGTATATCTCAACATCACTGGGATGTTCGGGCAGGGCGGACCGGTTGTCGTCCCGGAGAGCATCCTCAAGCCCAATCTCAAGGCCGCCGATTTTTTCGCCGTTCCGTATCTCCGTTACTTCGATAATCCGCTTGAGGAAGAGGACCACCGCCATGATCATCCCCACCTCCACCGCAAAGGTCAGGTCAACCGCAATGGTGAGAATGAAGGTGGTGAGGAGCACGATGGTATCGCTCTTCGGGGCCCGGTAGACGATGCGGGTGAACCGGGCAAGATCGCTCATGTCCCAGGCCACCATCATGAGTACCGCCGAAAGGCCGGCCAGGGGGATAGCGGAAGCCGCCGGCGCCAGGAAGAGGATGAAGAGCACCAGGGTTAGGGAATGGATCATCCCCGAAACGGGGCTTACCGCGCCGGACTTGATATTCGTGGCGGTCCGGGCAATAGCCCCGGTGGCGGGAATGCCCCCCATGAAGGCGGAGGCGATGTTACCCACCCCCTGGGCCACCAGTTCCATGTTGGCGTTATGCCGGTCCCCGGTCATGGTATCCGCCACCACCGCCGAAAGCAGGGATTCGATGGCCGCCAGCAGGGCGATAGTTAAGGTGTCCGGCAACAGGTCCCGGATCAGAGCCCAACTGAGCTCCGGCATCACCGGTACGGGCAGCCCCCGGGGTATACCCCCAAAGCGGGAGCCGATGGTTTCCGTGGGCAGTTTGAAAAAGTAGCATACCAGGGTAGCCGCCAGAACCCCTACCACCGCGGCGGGGATCCGGGGGTACAGCTTCCGTATCAGGAGGATGATCCCCAGGGTACCCAGGCCGATCCCGACGGTAACGGGCTGCAGGGTGGAAAAGGTGTCGATGTATTGCCCCCAGTACTCAAAAAACTCCGGGGACGTTTTTTCAATTCGTAATCCGAGGAAGTCCTTTATCTGCTGGCAAAAGATCAGCACCCCGATACCGGTGGTAAACCCCGTGGTAACCGGGTAGGGGATATACTTTATCAGCCGCCCCAGGCCGGAAACCCCCATGAGGACCAGGATGATCCCCGCCATGACGGTGGCAAGGATGAGCCCCCCCATGCCGTGCCGGGTTATCACCCCGTAGATAATTACCACAAAGGCCCCGGTGGGCCCCCCAATTTGGTACTTGCTCCCCCCCAGGAAGCTGATAAAGAACCCCGCAGCGATGGCGGTATACAGCCCCTGGGCGGGACTGCCCCCGGCGGCAATGCTGAAGGCCATAGCCAAAGGCAGGGCGACGATACCCACGGTGACCCCCGCGATACAGTCCTTGCCCAGAGACTGGAAGGAATATGCCTTTTTGGAAAAAAGTTCGAAGGTCCGGGGGATAAAATCCTTAAGGGAAACCAGTTTTGCCAGGTTAAATGGTGCCATAGGTAGTATTTATATTGTAAAGAAGAGAATAAAAAAACAAGGGGTCAGAACCAATACCATAGTCAGTCCTTTGGTACCGTGTCACGGCCTTTTAGCCATTGGATAAAGTCAAGGATGAATTTTCGTTTTTCCGGCGGCATTTGTTCGGCAAGGCGGGCAATTATCCGGGAGTCGGCGCTTAAGCGCAGGCCGGTATCCGCCGACTGCGGGCTTTTAGTCTGATATTCTTCCCCCATAACGAGATACTCGACGGATACCCCCAAAACACGGGCAATCCTGACCGCCGCCTCGACAGAAGGGAGTTGGCTTCGGGAATTCAAGTAGCCGTTGATACTGTATTTATTTACTCCTGATAAGGCGGCAAGCTCCTTAACCAACATACCCTGGTATGTCAGTTCAGACTTTAGATTCTCCTTAAATCCCATTATTTGATGATAATAAGATAAAAATCACATCAAAATTGTTGACATAAATGCTATAGTGCTAATAGAATACAATTAGTATGATTATATTCACATCCATTAAAGACAAATAGTACTTTTCGCCTATTTTCTGGCGAAATGCCGTTTTTTCGTCCGCCCGGCAGGTATTTCGCACCGTTTGGGCGGTGAGGAGAAGCTCCCGGTATAGCCGGGGGCTTATATAAGGAAGGAGGCTTCTATGAAAAGGTAGATGTTTATGCTTTTCCGGCCTTCAGTAAACCAGATGAGGCGTGTTTTTACACACCTATTAAAAAATTATTGTTTCCTGATAGGGGATAGGAATAAGGAAAACAATGGGCTTTACCGGTATGGTAAAGGGAAACAAAACGGGCGGAGGCGAGGGTGAAAAGTGCAAAGGTTAACGCAAATGGTGTCAGGCCCCAAATCTATTCACCTTTAGCGGTAGACCGAGGTTGGCAGCCCCTTTTAACGAAAGGAAATTCGTCTATAGGGAGTTATGCGAAATGGCTTTCCTGCCTTTATTGACTATTGACATTTTTAAAAAAACAAATATACTTATTCTATGGAGGAATAATTATGTTTAAAGTATTGGTATCATGCTTGTTTATTATATCTTTAGTGCTATTAGGAATGATAAGCAATAATATTGAAATGGAAAGTCTTGATTTCAAATTCATTATGCAAAATATTTTTCGGGGAGTATTAACTGGTTTGATTGGTTATTGGGTTGCTACAATATTTAAGTATTGTGAAAATTTAAAATTAAAAAATCCATTAAAAGTATTAAAATCTATTTCGAAAAAGGATACAAAATGGATTTATACAAAAATAGAAGATTTTAAAGATAGAAATGGAGACTTGCATAAATTAGAATATATGGGTGAAGATAAAGTCGATGAAATTGAAAAATATTTAGCAAAGAAAAAATTTGTATTATATTTTTCAAGAGGATCAAAATCAGACATGAAATCTGAACCTAATGTGATGAAAATTAATGAAACACGTATTGAAATGAATACTTCTTGCAATCCACCTCAATGTGGGGTTGAATATTTTGATGGAACTGGTAAATATTATTATAAGATATTTATTCAGAAATAATAAGTTTAATTAACAGGAAAGCCACTTCGCATAACATACGGTTTGCGGTTCGGGGCTAAAGCCCCTCCGGGTTCCGTTCGCCTAGGTCAGTCGCTGCGCTCCTTCCCACGGCTCACTCCACCCACATTTTTGTTGCCCTGGTCTTTGCTTCGCAAAGCCCTTATTCGGGCAACAAAAACGTCGCAAACCTTTCACGTTAAACGAAATTTTTTTTGTCCCAAGACGGGGGGCACGCCCTCCATGGCGCTAAGAATTTTCGTATTTTAATAAAGAATTATGCTAAGCGGCTACGCCGCTGATTGGAATAATATACGTATAGATTTTGGCGGAAAATATCCGGCGATCCGGCAAAAGTGATC
>BNUW01000126.1 GCA_025997655.1 Spirochaetia bacterium | reverse complement strand
TTTAGATTGCTGCGTTCTGTGCCTGAGAAGCGTCCGTTCCGGTAAGCAACGGCTTCTTCGTATGACTGGAATTCCGGAATTAATGTATTAGTTGCAGGGGAAGATGAATCATTTCTCCCAAGTAGTAAATCAGTTTTCCTTAGAGATTCTGTGAATCTATACTGTTCATAGCCTTGATATCCAAGCCAGCCTACCACAGCAATCGCCATTAGGGTAAGTACATTTTTCATAAATCACCTCTTAAATCACCTTTAAAAAAACTATAGGAACCTGTTAAATGCAGATGTAACGGACAACCGTATGCTCCCTTTTCTTTCCTTCCGCCCCTGCATTATCCTAATACCCTCGCTTCTCCTGTGCCCTTTTAAGATTCTGTTTTGCACTAGTTAGTTGTGGAATCATTTATTTCCTGTTCCCTATTGAAATAGTCCATCAAAACTAAATCCATCAGGTTTATTGATATAGACATCGCCATTGATAGTTGTTTCATTATTGTTTGTAATATTCAAATCACCTCGGATAACAACTTGGCGATTATCATTGTTTATTGTATTGTGTTCTTCGGTGGAAGATACAAAATTATCTCCTTCATTAGTTGAAATATCCCTTGCTATAGTTTTGTCTGATTCAGATTGAGTCTGATCTTGCTGAACAGGCGTTGACTCTATAACTTGTGGGACTGTTTTACAACCAAACATTAGAACTATTATTATGGGAATAATATATTTCATACTACCACCCAAACTGCACATAGTCTAAACGTCCTGAGTCATAAGAGCTACCATCTTTTACAATCCAATATCTTACGGTGCAGGTTTGATGATAAGATTGATACTGCCCGGCATTCTCGACAGCTACTTGTGTAATATAATATTTATACCCATCATTCCTGTACATGCCTACATGATGGGTAGCGTGTTCTATTACCCAGTTTGCAATGGATGCCCATGCTTTTGCCGCATCTTCCCCATACCAAGTGGCATTATTCAATCTTGCACCTGTATATGAAGATGTAGGAAGAGGAGATGATTTTTGTGTGGAAGGTCTGAAATAATATACATCGCCGTTGATAATGATTGAATTATTGTTCGTTACATTTGTGTTGCTTTGTGCAAACAATCCGCAAACTAAAACCACCAATAAACATGATAAAACAAAAAACTTCTTCATAATAACTCCTTATAGAAAAACATTTCTTCGTTAATTGGGGCTTCCTTCCCCTTCCGGCATTCCCCTAGTAAGGGTAGGAACTTCCAATATTTTCTTACTGACACTAGTGCCATAAAATTGCCGTCTCATAGCACTACTTCTTGCCCAGTTATTAGTTAATGCTGTAAGCAATACTAGAAAAAAGAAAAAAACCAATACAGAAAAGGCAAGATAATGATTAATAAATCGTGGTAGATTAATGGGAAATATATGAATGGCTAAAATAACCATATGAATAATGAAAATTAATCCCCAAATAAATAATAATATTTTACCAATAAATATATTTAACTTCGATGGAGAGTACTGGCCTGGATTATTCGTAAATATATTTGCATCAGTTTCTTCTATTTCTAGTTTTACCAATTTACCCATTTTATATTCATCAAACATTTCAGAAACTCCGAGTTCTGGTTCGTTTTCTATTTTGCAAATTGCCTTTTCATAAACTTCATACCAAGCTTTTGAGGCTTTTGCCATCATAATCCAAATAATTGAAAAAATAATACCGATCAAAGCTATGCCGGAGGCAAGTTCATAAAGGATCAAAGACATATTAGGAGAACATGTACTAATGATTTTTATAACTACATGACCATAACCAGTAAAACACAACAATAAAAAGGCAGTAAGAAATATTGAACGTTGCCATAAGTGCGATAATTCAAAATTTCGACATTTATAAAAAGTTTCTCGAAAGTCCTTTAAATTGACTTTTTCAATTGTTTCAGCCATAATTCATTCCTTTAAGATTAATTTCAAGAATATCATAACCCTTCCCCACACACCCCGCCTACCGTCCCCGTGCCTTTCGTACCGCTTCCCGCTGTGGAGGTCTGTGACGCAGGACTTCGGGGCACTGCGGCAATGCTTGACTGTCCAAGCAGCGCCCGTACCCCCTCATCGTTGGTGATGTCCGCCGGGAAGGAAACCGCCACCACCGCCTTTGCCACATCAATCGCCTTGAGGGTAAGCCGGTAAAGCGTACCGATGTTTGAAAGGCTGCCCGTAACAATCGCGCCCGCCCCGACCATCTGTCCGATGGACTTGGCCGAATCGTCGCTAACCTCCCCGGATATCTCATACGCCCGCTTTTCCACAATCAGCCCATTTTTGTTATTGATAAATTCTTCAAGCGTAATACCGTCTAAGGCCAATTCCAAAACTAAACCGCCTTTACGATAATCTCTGTGTTTCCGCTTCCATAGGCGACCCTCGGAATGAGGATCGCCTAAATATCACCTCTTAATACCGACAGAAGTATGCTCTATCTCCCCATGAGGATATGAGCCTTCCCAATCAACACATACTCCCGTTAATCCAAGAGCAATCAAAACAGCCAAAACCACTAAACCAATAGGAAGAAGCGCTAATTCAACAGTCATATAAGTCTCCTTTTAGACGAAACTTCTTCGCCTAACTTGTTCTACCTGCGCCATCTCCATGCTCCCATGGCTCCAGCACAGTACCTATCCAGACGGGCAACGCCCGTCATCTTTAAGCCGCCAAAGACGGCGTAAAAACCACTAAAACCCTATCACGCTCTAAATTATAAAAAAATCCTCATAGAATTGTCAATAATTCTATAAGATAATTGAGGCTATTACAAGCTTTTTTCATACTATTTTTAGTGATGAAGGAAAAAAGTGGAAAAGGGGAGGTTCTGAGGAGTCTGGTCGGCTTCAATATTAGACGGTATAGGGTGAATTCCGGCCTTTCTCAGGAGGAAATGGCCGAAAAATCGGGTATATCTGTTCCGTACCTGGGGGCGCTTGAGCGGGGTGACAAATGGCCCAGTCCCGATACTTTTGCAGGGATTGCCCAGGGCCTGGGGATCGACGCGTATATTTTGATGCGTCCAGAAGATGCCGCATCACAGGATGTAAAGAAAATCATCGCAAAACTTACCAAAGACATCACCAAACTGGTAAATAGCTCACTCAATATGATGAATACAGTCGTTCGAGAGACTAATAACCAGCTAAAATGAAGCCGATAATACGCCAGCCCTGCAAATAACGCCTTTTATCGTTGTTTTCCCCCATTTCCTAAGACAGTACAAGACCCCCCTTTGGTTCCATGGAAAGCAAATATTTCAATTACCAATTTATCCAATATAGAACGGGGAAATACATTTCCCAAAGCCGGGACGATTTGTACCCTTACAAAATGCCTTGAAATAGAGGTTTGTGAACTTTTTAAGGGCAAAACCGTCCCCGATGAGAGTAAAGTCCTTATAAACCGCTTCTGTGAGGATATTACCACGCGGCTTATTCAGACATTGGAAGATGTTTATATGCACTATAGAAAGTAAAGGATGGAAGGCCGTAAGCCTTTCCCCGGAGTTCCTTAATTGCTGCTAGAGGCATTAGAGGATATATCTGCGCCTACCGTTTGACCCTGAACCTCGGATAGGATATATTGTAGGCAAGAGGGAAAGGCATGTTAACTACTGATTTTGATTATTATACGGCACATCAGGCCGAGATTGTAGAAAAACACCTCGGCGAATATGTCGTTATCAAGGATGCAAGGGTATTGGGCTATTACAAAGAAGAAATGGCGGCGTTTTCCTCAATGAAAGAGGAAATTCCGGGAACCTTCATGGTAAAGAAATGCAAACCGAAGGGTGAAGATATTGAGACCTATTATAACCATGCGGTCGTTTATCAATGCTTGATTTAGCCTAATGGGAACCCAAGCATTTACCATCAAAGCGAATGGCCTCATATCCAGAATCCGTACTCCGGTATCTATACGGCAATCTTTGGAGTTTTGCCGAACCTTCAATCTGAGAAGTGAGCAGGTCGATGTTGTTGCCCTTTGGGATACCGGCGCTTCCCTGTCCTCACTAAGCCAAGGTTTAGCCGCCAAACTGGGTCTGAGCAAGGTTGACCGGGAAACAGTCGCCGGATTCGGCGGGTACCAGATTGCCAATATCGACATCGTGGATATTCTGCTGCCGAATCAGGTCGTTATTCCCAATGTACGCGTTGCCGAGTTTATTGATAATGGGAAGTTTGACGTGATTGTTGGAATGGACATCATTACCCTCGGGGATTTTTCTATAACAAACCACGGCGGACTGTCTGTGGTCTCCTTCCGAATGCCCCCAGGAGACCGGCATACCGATTATGTAGCCGAGGAATAGAGCCTAGCGCAACGGGAACAGAATTACTCCATTGCCCATCCCACCCTCACTACCCCGGAATTACTGCAACAAACGGGGATTGGCAAAGACACGCTGGCGGAACAACAATCCGGTAAAAGGCCCCTGGAGTGATTCCGTTCCCGTATACGCCGGTCACACCCTAAGTACAAAAAACAATGAACCCGTTTGGAGGAACGAAAAGCATATTCTCCTGAACGGGCTCTGAAACTTTGCCTGCCCAGCGCAACTTTGTGGTTTTTCCCTCTTCTCTTATTTCACTCCCAATATTTCGCTATACGCATCCAAGGCCTCATCCCCGGAATTGCCGGACAAAACTTTTTTCGTCAGCACCTTTCCTAACTGGACCCCTTCCTGATCAAAGCTGTTGAGGTTCCACACAAAGCCCTGGAACATCACCTTATTTTCAAAGTGCGCCAGTAATGAGCCTAATGCGGCGGGGGTGAGACGCTTCCCGTAGATGAGGCTGGAAGGACGGCCGCCGGGGAATTCTTTGTTACTATTACTGTCGGCCTTACCTTTTGCAAAGGCTACGATCTGGGCGGCCAGGTTCGCCTTGAGCTTGGTCTGGCTGACCGATCCGTCCACGGTTACGTCGTCCCCTCTTTGGCTTTCGGTGAAGCCCACGAATTGGAGGGGGATGATGTCCGTGCCCTGGTGGAGGAGCTGGTAGAATGAGTGTTGGCCGTTGGTGCCGGGCTCGCCGAAGACCACGGGGCCGGTGGAATAGTGCACCGGGGAACCATCGCGGTTGACCCGCTTGCCGTTGGACTCCATGTCAAGCTGCTGCAGGTGGGCGGGGAACCGGGACAGGGCCTGGCTGTAGGGCAGTATTGCTGTGTAGGGATAGCCCAGGAAGTTCCGCTCCCAGACGCCCAGCAGGGCATCAAGCAGGGCGGCGTTTTTGAGGATGTCTTTTTCCAGGGCAAGTTTGTCCGCCTCATGGGCGCCGTCAAGGAGTTCCTTAAAGGCGGCGGGACCAAAGGCCAGGGAGAGGATCACCCCGCCGACGGCAGAAGTGGAGGAATAACGGCCGCCGATAAAATCATCAATATAGAAGGAATCGAGGTAGGCGGGATTGTGGGCCAGGGGGCTTGATTCGCTGGTCACCGCCACGATGTGCTTGCTGGGGTCGAGCCCGGCTTTTTTCAGCTTATCCTTGACAAAAAGTTCGTTTGACAGGGTTTCCTGGGTGGTTCCGCTTTTGGAAACCAACACAAATACTGTTTCGTCCAGGGGCACCGAAGAAACGACCTGGGATGCGTCATCGGGGTCCACATTGGAAATAAATTTCGCCGTAAGGAAGCGCTGCCCCTCCTTCACCGCCCAGTTTTCCAGAGCAAGGTACAGCGCACGGGGGCCCAGGTCGGAGCCGCCTATGCCAATCTGGACCACGGCGCTAAAGCTTTTTCCCGTGGAGCCCTTGATTTTCCCCGCCCGGACCAGCTCGGCAAAAACCGAAAACCGTTCCCGTTCCTGCGCGTAAAACTTACCCAAATCCTTGCCTTCGTGAACAACCGACTTACCGGTAGCGGCAAGGCCGCCCTGCCCCCGGAGCAGGTGGTGCAGCACCTTCCGGTTCTCCCCGGTATTGACAAGCTCCCCGTCCAGGAGGGCCTTGTACTTGCCAATGAGGTCCTGCTCATCCGCCAGGGCTTGCAGGGCGTCCAATTCGGCCTGCTCCACTCCCTTTGCCGCCCAGGAATAGGTCAAGCCGCCGCCTGCCGGAACCATGCTTGCCTTGACCCGTACGGCGGTCAGTAACGAGGTAAAGTCCTTCCCCTTTTTGGGCAGTGCCGACAACTTCTTATAAGCCTCAGTCGTATCAAAATCAACATACGCCATATTCGTTCTCCTCCATACCTAAGATAAGAGTCCACGGATAGACACGGATTTAACAGATGAACACGGATAGGATTCAAAATTCTTTATCTTATCCGTGTTAATCCGTGTAATCCGTGGACATCTTCTTCATCTTCTCTAATCTTCCAGTTCCGGAATACTTTCCTTCATGCGCTTCATAAAGTCTTCCCCGGTAACCCCTTCACGGAGGCAGACAAACACCGTGTTGTCCCGGCCGGCAATGGTGCCCAGCACATCGTCGAAGCCCAGGTTATCCACCGCCAGGGCAACCGCGTCTGAATACCCCGAATAGGTTTTGATTACCACCATGGCGCCGGACCATTCGATGGAAATATAGCCCCGCATGAAGTCGTGCGCATAGGTCCGGTTGGTCTCCCGCTCCTCCTCGTCATCGGGCAGGGAATAGACATGGCCGTTTTCCCCGTCGGAAATTTTGCCCACCTTGAGGAGCTTCAAATCCCGGGACAGGGTTGCCTGGGTGACCGTAAAGCCCTCTTTTTCCAGGTACCCCAGCAGGGTTTCCTGGGATTCAATGCGGCAGGTCTTAATCAGTTTTTCAACCGCCTTTAAGCGGTCCAGCCGTTCTTTCACTGCATAAATATACACCGCCGGATGCTCTTTTGCAAGCGCTCTTTGCAGGGCCGCTGCATTTACTTTTTTAAGATATGTTTTGTAACTTTATATGAAAGAAATTTAGTCTTTAATGTGCGGTCAAGCTGGTATTTTGTAAAATGCTTCGTGTAATCGACCATATTCGGTACA
>BNUW01000125.1 GCA_025997655.1 Spirochaetia bacterium | reverse complement strand
TTTTGAATCTCAATTCATACAGTCCTTTGTAGGTATCAAATAAATCATGGTAGTCTCCATAATGACCAAACACCTGACACCTCTGCCTGTCCCTCTGCCGTCCTTACCAAATACACCGAGGAAGTTGCTGTTGTTTTAGCAAAATCGGTGGAGTCATTTGAAAAGACGGCTTCAAAAGCCCTGAAAAATCTATCCAAGCACTATAGGGTCTGACCGGGAAGGTCAAAATGACACGCTATGGAAGAATACGATGCTGTCATGTGTTTGGTCATTATGGAGACTACCATGATTTATTTGATACCTACAAAGGACTGTATGAATTGAGATTCAAAAGCCCTCCAATAAGAATATACTTTACCGTTGAGGAACTGGTATTATTATGGGGAGGGAGTTATGATAAAGGTAATGGGTTTTATAGCCAAGAGGCTGATGAGATTGAGTCTCTTGCTCCCCAAAAAGTTGATGGTTCTGTTGCGGTTTTGGCGTAGCCTAAAAATCTGTTGAAACAAAAGCCCTTCCTTATTACAGGCAGGGCTTTTTATTTAGGCTGATAAGAGTTCCCTAACAAAACCAGTGATCCTGATGTTTTCAATGGGCTTACCTTTACAATTGGGTCTCTAATATTACTCAACTCTGTGGAAAATATTATTTTTTATTGTATCATAAAATAATATCATCTGGGCCATAATCTAATAAGTCAACGGGTTTATCAAGATTATAGTTATCAAAATCTAATTTTTCGGTTTTAGTTTCACTAATAACCAAAGTATCGTATTTTTGAATATTACCACGCTTATCTTGGCGAGAATATCCTAAATGGGCGGCCATTTGTTGCATAGCATACATAAAGCCTTTTGTATCAATTTTAGTTTCCGGGGAAGTACAAAAGAAATAATCTTTTATTTTATATTCTTCAGCATATTCTTGTAATGCTTTTATTGTCATTGGTGGAATAGGAACTTTCCTAGTAGAACTTTCTGTTTTCAAGTTTCTTCCGTCACTTTCGCTCACAAATAAATAGGGAACCGCTTGAATTACTTTTATATCTGTTTTTCTTAAATAAAATATTTCTCCTACCCGCAGTCCAGTAGTAGCAGATATTAAACACCACAACCTATATTTTTTATATGTCTTTTCATTCATTGCTTTCTTAACAGCATTGAAGACCGGTTCTATTACGCCACTGATTATATTTTTATTTATTGTATTTCTACTTATACCTCTTTTAATTAAGAAGTCCTGGAACAATTTTATTGTATCCATTGTTATTGCTTCAATTCTTGTAATTTTATTTTCTTTTAAAAAGGGGATAAAATGATTATTCATAAAACCATCGTATTTTTTAATGATTTCCGGGGATAGTTTTCTATCTCCTCTTTCCAGTTGATTTTGTAAGTATGTAGATTTTTCCGGTTTGTAGTAATTTGAAAATAATTCTATTACATTTTTTATTCCAGTTTTTTTTCTATAATAATCGGTAATAAATGCATCTCTATATTTTACCGCTAATTCATCCGCTTCTTTCCTGTTAGAAGTATTAAGCGTCCGTTTCATAGGGATTTCTTTTTTTGTTTTCACATCATAATAACGGACATGGTATATGCCATTGATAAGCATTAAGGTATAGTAATTTTTTTTCTTTAATGAAAAATTGTTTGAAGAGCCTAACTCATTATCAACTTCCATTAATGCGTCCAGTAGCAATTGTTTCTTTAAGTTCAGTATTTCCTGGTTTATCATAGCCTTTTTTGGCTATAATCTACCAATTTTCTACCATTTGGGGCTTTTTGCTACCTTTTTAGCCTCAAAGGAAAAGCTAATTCTTTATAGCATAAAGAATTAGCTTGATGCGGCCAAGAAGTTGAAAAAGTAGGCAACATACATAATTCCTTGTATTATAAGTATTTATGAAATCATATTTTTCAAATGGTAGAAAATTGGTAGATTATTCTAATGCCTCCATAAACAAAATATACCTTAATTCTATACCAGTTCTACATTTAAGACAACTATCTTTATCAAATGTATCTATGTATAGAAACAGATTAGATTTTGATTAAGGATTGGTCACGTGCCGCCGGATTTGAAAAGGGGTAGGAAGGTAAGGTTTAGCCATAGAAAATTGAATGTAGAGGCACCTGAAAGGTCTGGGAAGGCTTTTAGAAGTCCATTCCGGGGGTAATACCTTCCACAGCAGAGCGAAGGAAGGCAAGTAGCCTGTTTTTATAGGCTGGACCAACCTGACGATTTATGCTTTAATATCTATGTCTATGAAAGTCTCATAGTCTGGAGTTGGGGAGTTTAGAAAAAGGTTATGGCTGAAACCAAGGCGCTTTCCGTCAATAAAAAAAGAGGTCTTCTATCTAACCCCAAAGATTTGACAGACCTTACCAATCAATTACAGGCGAAAATTGAATTAGCAAAAAGAGCCTTAAAACAAAAGGGTATAGACCCCAAAAAATATAATGAGATATTGGAACAAGGCCAAGAATGGGCTCGCCAAAAATTAGAAACTGAATTGAATATAAAAGAATATATTGAGGAAAAGTCTGATGGCCGTGGCGGTGATAGGAGGTCTGGAAAATTCAAAAATCCCCCTAATGAGGATTTTGATTTGAAAAAAACTAAAATAGAACTTATTCAAGAAGAATTAGGATTAACAAAAAAACAACAAGAGCAGATTAGTAAATTAACAAGAGACGGAGTTGATGAAGCGATCGAAAATGCAATAGAAGCAAAAGAAATACCTACTCGGTATTCGGCTATAAAATGTTCCAACAAGTTAAAAGATGATAAAGAACCTGAGCCAGTAAAAGACCACAAGATATACATTACTATTAAATCACCTTATCACCAAAATAAAAGTTTCATTTTAGATTTTGGTTCCAAGGATGAATTAGAATATGTTTATGATGGTATAGAAGAAAGATTAAAAATTGATGTTAGTCCTTATGAATATGTAAATCCTCCATTTAGTTATCCGGGTGGTAAAACTAAAATTATGGATAGGATTTTACCATTGATTTCGATGTATAGTGATGAAAGAGATATTGTTTCCCCCTTTTTAGGTTCTGGGGCTATTGAAATAAATTTGGCAAATAAAGGTCATAATGTTATAGGTTATGATTATGATATTAACATTGCTAATTTATGGACTCAAATATTAAACGATAATAAAAAATTAAAAGAAAGAATACATTATTTTATTACAAAAAGAATTGAACCGCACCAAGAAGATTATAAGGAGAATTATAAGAAAATAAGGAAAGATTATGACAATGGAAAATATACAGATAAAATAGACCGGGCTGCAATGTGGTGGATTATAATAATGACAAGTTTTGGTTCGAGGGTTAATAGTAATACTGCTGGAAATCAATATTTCAAAAGCACAAAACACGATTTTGTAGAAAAAAAGATAGGGATTTATAATGGATTTCGCACCGAATATAAAAATGATGGGGCTATGCCAGAGGTGATAAATTTTGACTTTGGGGGTAGAATGTCATTTGAAAAATCCATAGCAAAACATCCCTATGATTTTTTATATTGTGACCCGCCGTATATGGATGTGCCCCCGGATTATGGTGAAAGTGATATTAACCATAACTTATTGGCTGATATACTGAAGGAACGTGATAACTGGATTCTTTCTTACAATGATATTCCAAAAGTGAGAAAACTATACGATGGTTATAATTGGATTGAATTGAATGTCCCGTATTCATTATCAACCAGCGGGAAAGAAATGACGATGGGAAAAGAATTACTAATAATTGGTCCAATAACAAATGACGGGGGAATGAGGATTTTATAATGGCTATATCTTGGAATGAGATACGAACAAGGGCTTCCACTTTTGTAAATGAATGGAAAGATAAAGCACCCACAGCACGGGAAGAAGCGGATGCCCAGACTTTTGAAAATGAATTCTTTACCATCTTTGGGGTATCCAGAAATAAGGTTGCTCTATTTGAAAATAAAGTTGAATTGAAAGATGGATATGATGATACCCCTGATTTATTTGGAGAGAAATTAAAATCATCGTCTGGTTATATAGATTTATTGTGGCCCGGTTATATCCTTATTGAAATGAAATCTCCGGGAAAAGATTTAATTAAAGCGTATGAACAGGCAAGGGCTTACGCCAACAGCCTCAGTCAAAAGAAATTACCGAAGGTTATTTTAATTTGTGATTTTAACAATTTTGATTATTATGATTTAGAAGATAATAATAAAAAACATAGTTTTACTCTTACTGAATTTGTTGATTACATAGAATTATTTGGATTTCTCGCCGGATATAAAGATGTAGAGTTTCAAAAACTTGACCCGGTAAATATAGAAGCCGCAGAACGAATGGGTGAATTACACGATACCCTTAAAAATATTGGGTATAGCGGTCACCAATTAGAAATGTATTTGGTAAGGCTTCTGTTTTGTTTGTTCGCTGATGATACTGGAATATTTGAACACGACCATTTTATCAATTATATAAATCACCGGACAAATCCTGATGGAAGTGACCTCGCCCTTCATATTGAAAAGATATTTGAAACGCTTAACAGACATCCTGAAAAAAGATTAAAGACACTTGATGAACAATTAAATAAATTTCCTTATGTGAATGGTGGTCTATTTGAGGAAAGGCTGGATTCAGCAGATTTCGATTCAAAGATGAGGGATATTCTAATTAGATGTTGCACCTTGGATTGGAGTAAAATATCACCGGCTATATTTGGCGCTATGTTTCAAAGTGTTAAAAATAAAGAAGCAAGAAGGACTTTGGGAGAACATTATACCAGCGAGGAAAATATATTAAAGTTAATAAAGCCTTTGTTCCTTGATGATTTGTGGGAAGAATTTAATAAAATAAAAAAATTAGTATCTGAAACAAAAAAACATCGGTTGTTGGAATTTCATACAAAGATAATCGAATTAAAGTTTCTTGACCCGGCTTGTGGATGTGGAAACTTTCTTGTAATCAGTTATAGAGAATTAAGAAAACTGGAAATTGAAGTAATAAAAGAAATTCTTGATGGACAATACGAACTTAATTTGGAATTGATGGTTAGGGTAAATGTAAATCAGTTTTATGGTATTGAGATAGAAGAATTTCCTGCTCGAATTGCGCAGACAGCAATGTGGCTTATAGATCATTTAATGAATATGGAAGTTTCATCTTTATTCGATAAATACTATGTCCGCATTCCTTTAACAGCACAGGCTACAATAATAAATGGCAACGCTCTAACTATTGATTGGGAAACTATTATTCCCAAAAATGAATTGACTTATATATTAGGTAATCCCCCATTTATAGGACATCAATATCGAAATGAAGAACAAATAGCAGATATGGAAAATGTATTTGTTAATGATAGTAAAGCCGGAAAATTAGACTATGTATGTTGTTGGTATAAAAAATCTGCTGAATATATACGAGGAACAAAAATAATAACTGCTTTTGTATCTACAAATTCAATTGTCCAAGGTGAATCTGTGGCAATTATGTCGAGGTTATATTCAGAGGCAAATATTGAAATTGTTTTTGCATATCTTCCTTTTGTGTGGAACAATGAAGCAAGAGGAAAGGCTTCTGTCCATTGTGTAATAATTGGTTTTAGTTGTAAGGGAGTTGTTAAAGAAAAATATTTATTTTCTGATAAATTTCAAAGTAAAGTATCTAATATTAACGGCTATCTTTTTGACGCTCCAAATGTTTTTATTCAAGCACGAGGTAAGCCATTACAGAAAAATTTTCCAGAGATGAGTAAAGGCAGCCAGCCAACTGATGGCGGAAATCTCATTTTTTCACAAAATGAATATGATATTATGATTTCTGAGTTTCCACAATCGAAAAAGTTTTTTAGACAATATGTTAGTGGTGAAGACTTTATCAATAATAAAATTAGATATTGTTTATGGTTAAAAGGTGTTGCGCCTACTGAGTATCGTTCTATAAAACCAATAGAATCCCGATTAAAGAAAGTTGCTGAATGTAGATTGAATAGTCCGACTGCTTCGGTAAGGCGTGATGCAGAAACACCGATGCTTTTTACTCAAATACGACACCCTGAAACAAGATTTTTAGCAGTTCCAGTAGTTTCTTCAGAACGAAGACGATATATTCCAATTGGGTATCTTGAACCTTCAATTATTGCCAGTGATCAAATTTACATTGTTCCTAATGCTACCTTGTTTTTATTCGGTGTATTGACATCAAATATTCATATGGCTTGGATGAAAGTAATTTGTGGAAGATTAAAGAGTGATTATAGATATTCGCCAGCCATTTATAATAATTTCCCTTTTCCAGAGGAAAAGGATAAATTTAAGAAAGAAATAGAAGAAAATGCCCAATCAGTTCTTAATTCAAGACTTTTATTTTCTAATAGTTCCCTTGCTGATTTATATGACCCTTTAACAATGCCACCTGAATTATTAAAGGCTCATCATAAATTAGACAAATCAGTTGAAAAGGCTTATGGTCGTTCTTTTGATGATGATACTCAAAGGGTGGCTTATCTTTTTGAACTTTATCAAAAAATGACAGGGGAGCTTTTTGTAGATACAAAGAAAAAAGGTAAAGGAAGAAAAATTTGATTTTGACAAAGGAATTTATAGATGACAGAAATAAAAGATGATTTGGAAAATAAGTTAAACGACAAAGTAATTAGTGCTGTGAAGTCTTTTGCAGGTATGGTTCCATATGTAGGAACAGGTCTTGGCGAAATATTAAGTTATGTTATTCCTAATCAAAGAATGGATAGAGTTGTTAAATATTTGCGGGCGATAAATGAGAAAGTTGAAGAATTAACAGATGATATAAAAAACAATAAGGAAAAAATAACTTTAATTGAAACAGGATTAAAATCATCGGCAAATTCTACTTTTGATGAAAAATGTAAATGGATAGCAAATATAGTCATACAAGGATTAACAAATAATATAGAAATATCTATTGCTGATAATATAATCAACATTGTCTCGGAATTAAACTATGAGCAAATAATTATGTTATATTACCATGTAGTTTATTATGGAAAACATTGGGAAGAAAAATCAAAATTCACAAATAAATTTAAAGAATTATTGGATTTCGGTAAATTATTATCATCAGACAGGGAA
>BNUW01000124.1 GCA_025997655.1 Spirochaetia bacterium | reverse complement strand
CGTAATGCCTTTTCTATCGTTTTGTTTATGTACGATGCGCTTAAAAGTAATGCTGATTTAATAATTCTTGATGATCCTATATCTTCGTTCGATAAAAACAAAAAATATGCAATAATTGATATGTTGTTCAAAAAAGGCGATAAGGCTTTAAGTGGAAAGACGGTTCTCCTACTTACCCATGATTTTGAGCCGATTATTGATATGGTTTTTCATCATAGAGATAGATTTGATGTTCCCTCAACTTGGTTTTTAGAAAACACTCACGGAAATTTGACAGAAAAAGCAATTGAGAAAGATAACATAAAAACTTTTATCGATATCTGCAATGAAAATATCAATAAAAATATTAACAATATTACAAAACTGGTGTATTTAAGAAGGTATTATGAAGTAATAAATGAAAAGAATGCTCCATATCATCTAATTTCTAATTTGCTTCACAAACGCGATGTTCCACACTACCTAAATAACGAACAGACGAAAATGACACAAAATGAAATTGATAGCGCTTCAACAGAAATAGTTGCTAAAATTCCTGCCTTTAATTATAAGGAGATGCTGAAAGTTGTCAAAGATGATATTGCAATAAAAAAACTTTACAACGAAACTTCCAGCAATTATGAAAAACTGCATTTGTTTCGTATTTTTGTTGGTGATGATTTAAGTAAGACGGAATCAACAATAATTGCAAAATTCATTAATGAGGCATTTCACATTGAAAATGATTATATTTATCAATTGAATCCATGCGAGTATCAGTTGGTGCCTCAATATGTTATTGATGAATGTGACAAGCAAATGCTTATGGACGACGCAAAAGATGATAAATAAATTTGGCTGTAGTTGTATTACCGGAGTGCTAATCTATTATGCCCCCTAACCCCCAACGCCTAGAACTAACCTGGATCGGCAAAGAAAACCATCCGCACCTCGATCCCCGTATCCTTCGCGGCATTTCAAGCAAAAGCCATCATACCAACCGTCGAGTAAATATTGAGAAAATTGTGGTAGAGTTGAAGGGGTAGTGTAATGGGAACCGATAAAGCTACAACAGATAAAAACGACTCAAAAAAGTATTTTCTTCCGAAAAGAAAAGGAAAGATAATAATAAGCATACCGTCGTTTTTCTTTATTTTGTGTGCAACCATTTTATCTATTCTTTGCGCAGCTATTACTACTTTTATAATTTCTGGAACAGTAGGAAATATCATTCCTGCGAATATTTATGTATGGGGTGAAGAGTCAGCTATTAAAATTGAAAAAGAAGTAAACGACACCATAACTACAAATATGGAAAAACTGTATGAAAAATCAATTTCAAAATTAGACACTTCAATAACATTATTTTCATGCGCCCTTGTAATATTTGCTATTGTTTTTGGTTTTTTCTCGCTTTCAAAAATAAATGAAGCACAAAAACTACTTGAGGAAATCGAGGAAACACCTGATATTGTATTTAAACGTTATTATAAGGATGTCTATACAAAAAGTATTCCCGATTTCTTTTCTGAAGATATGATAAAACGGAGTGAAGCAATAAAGCACATTGCAAATAACCCTGCGATAGATGTAGATGATTACGATATTTTAAAAAAAGTTTTATTACAAGAATTTTCACGTTCGCAAAATGTTTATTTCTATGGAAACACAAGCACAATAATAAATACATTATTGTTATTAAATTATAAAAAAACTATTGAATTGCTTCGCAATCATTTTGATAATTCTGAATATGATATGAAGTTTTACACATTACTTCAATATATTGTTGCCGATAATTCAAACGAAACAAAACAATTTATTGAAAAAAAACTCATAAATGATCCTAAATTGGGACAACAGTTATTATCCCTTCTTATGTCAAATGGTGTCGTCACTCAATACTCTGAAATTATTATCGAAAAATGTCCTGCGATGTTTTTATCTCAAATACTTAATGATACTATCTCTGATATGTATCATTTTAAGATTGACAAGGTGTTTGAAACTCTTATGAAAAGAGACAGTTTTGATGAGCAAACAATGAATTTTATTATTTATAATGACAAAAATCTGTCTATTGAAAATAAGATAGAATTGACGGTGTCCTTTTACATAAAAGACAAAACAAACCTTGAACAATCATTGGAGAGATTAATCAATGTAATACAAGACGATGATAATGCAAAACAGTTTTTCGTTAATTTGGTTAAAGAAAAAAACTATATGGATGATATAAAATTATTTTTCTCAGCACAACAACATCTCAAAGACTATTTTAAAAACAACAATGATATTTTTGATACTATCGATGGCAAAAAAGAAAGCAATGCCGATATTATTGCAGCAACTGGTTTGACGATTGATTCCGATGGTAAAATTTTGGATAAAAATGGCAAAGAGTATACTCCTAAACCTTTCTCTTATAGTGTTTTTACAGGTGGATTACTTGAGGTGATTTCATGTATTACGATAGAAGGCAAAACAATACCCGTTAGTGAAATAAAGCAAAGTAATCCAGCGGAGGATATCACCAATGCCCCCTAACCCTCAACGCCTAGAACTAACCTGGATAGGCAAAGAAACCCGCCCCCGCCTCGAACCGCGCATACTCATTGCCGACGACTAAAAATCATATCACGCAAAAGCCCGTCATGGTAAAAAAGACCTCTTCGACAACCGCCTCATCTTCGGCGACAACCTCCTCGCCCTCAAAGCCCTGGAACAGGAATTTACCGGCAAAGTAAAATGTATCTACATAGACCCGCCCTACAATACTGGTAGCGCATTTGAACATTATGACGATGGCATAGAACATTCAATATGGCTTGGGCTTATGCGGGACAGGATGGAGTTGTTGCACAAGTTACTTGCTAAAGATGGCTCAATATGGATTTCAATAGACGATAACGAGCAGGCATATCTTAAAATAATGATAGATGAAATATTTGGACGAAATAATTTTGTTGCAAATGTTATTTGGGAAAAAAAGTTTTCGCCACAAAATGACGCAAAATGGCTTTCCGATAACCATGATTTTATAATAGTATATGCAAAGAATAAAGACGTGTGGAGGCCGAATCTTTTACCTCGTTCTGAAGAAATGGATGCACGTTATAAAAATATTGACAACGATCCTCGTGGTGTGTGGTCATCAAGTGATTTGACTGCTAGAACATACAATAAAAATTGTGATTACCCAATAACGGTACCTTCTGGAAAGATTTATAATCCTCCTGCTAGTCGAGCCTGGACTGTAAGTAAAGAAAAATTTCAAGAATTAGTAACTGATAATCGTATATGGTTTGGTCCTGATGGCAATAACATGCCTCGTATAAAACGATTTTTGACTGATGTAAAAGAAGGTAGCGTTTCACTAACAATATGGAAACATACGGAGGTTGGACACAATCAAGACGCAAAAAAAGAAGTTAAAGAATTCAATTCAAAATCAGTTTTTGAAACACCAAAACCTGAACGCTTAATTGAACGTATACTCACTCTTGGTTCCAACCCCGGCGACATCGTCCTCGACTCCTTCGCCGGTTCCGGCACCACCGGCGCGGTAGCCCACAAAATGGGCCGCCGCTGGATCATGATTGAACTCGACGAACACTGCCATACCCACATCATCCCCCGGCTAAAAAAGGTAATCGACGGCGAGGACTCAGGCGGCATTACCGAAGCCGCAGGCTGGAAGGGCGGCGGCGGTTTCCGGTATTACCGGTTAGCGCCTTCCCTGCTTCAAAAAGATAAATGGGACAACTGGATTATCAATAAAGAATATAACCCGGAAATGCTTGCGGAAGCGGTCTGCAAGCTGGGGGGCTTTACCTACGCGCCATCCGACACCCTCTACTGGATGCATGGAACATCAACAGAAAACGATTATATCTATGTAACCACCGCTCAGCTTACCCATGACCAGCTTGCCTTACTTTCCGATGAAGTTGGGAACAATCGAACCCTTCTCGTCATGTGTACCGCGTTTCGTTCCCGCGCCGGTGGATTTCCTAATCTGACCATAAAAAAAATACCCACATCGGTATTATCAAAATGCGAGTGGGGGCATGATGATTACAGCTTACAGATTGAAAACCTGCCGATAGCAAAAAAATCGGTGAAAAAACAGCCGGGATTATTTGAAGAGGAGGCAGAATCTTAAACCGCAGAGAGCGCTGAGGACGTAGAGAAATCACCCTCCGCGAACTCCGCGTCCTCTGCGGTTTTTAGTTTTCGCCTTAATTTTTTTGGAGGAAGAATGAAGAAGCAACTGCAAATAAATTCAGCTACCGAGGATTCCTCGGTAACTGCCTCTGATTTTGACAAAGAGCTGAAACGTATTCAGGCTGAACACAAGGAAGATACAAATGACCGATAAACTGGTAAACTCTATTTCAGGCCGCTTGAGTCTGCGCCGCCCCTTAACCGAAAGCCTTGAAATTCTTGCTCGTATTACCGATATTATTTCTCTGGACAAAGACGCCGGCTTGCAGGAACGGTGTTCAACAATACAAAGCGAATTCCCTTCGGTTACCGATTTTGAACGAAATTTTCCGTCCCTTTGCTTTGCCATTGCCACCGGTGTTGGTAAAACCCGCCTTATGGGCGCATTTATAACCTATCTTCATTTAAGCAAACATATCAATAATTTTTTTGTCCTTGCGCCGAATCTGACCATCTATAACAAACTGATAGACGATTTTACCCCCAATACCCCAAAGTATGTCTTCAAGGGATTGTCTGAATATGTAGTTAACCCGCCGCTTATTATTACCGGGGATAACTATGAATCCGGCATTGATGTCCGCAGCAGCCAATTAATATTTACCGGCATTCATATCAATATTTTTAATATTTCAAAAATCGACAGCGAGGTTCGGGGCGGGAATGCTCCCCGGATAAAACGCTTTTCTGAATATATCGGGCAAAGTTATTTTGAATACCTCTCAGGCTTGCCTGACTTAGTGCTATTGATGGATGAATCTCACCGTTACCGGGCATCCGCAGGTATAAAAGCCCTGAACGATCTTAACCTAATTCTTGGCCTTGAATTAACAGCCACGCCGTTTACGGAATCAACGAAAGGGCCGGTTTTTTTCAAAAATGTCATATACGAATATCCCTTTTCAAAGGCAATGGAAGACGGTTATGTAAAGGAACCGGCGGTTGTTACCAAGAAGAACTTTATCGCTTCCCAATTTACCCAGGAACAACTGGAGCGAATCAAACTTGAAGACGCTATTCGTGTTCACGAAGCGACAAAGGTCGAACTTGAAACCTATGCCCGGCAAAATGGAAAGAATATCGTTAAACATTTTGTACTTGTCATAGCACCCGATACGACCCATGCCGCCGAATTAAAAAAGCTGATTGAAGGTAATGACTTCTTTAACGGCAATTATAAGGACAAGGTAATACAGGTTGATTCAAGCCAGCGGGGAGAGGAAAAAGAAGAAAATGTAGAAAGGCTCCTATCAGTAGAGAAGAACGATGAACCTACGGAAATTGTAATCCATGTCAACATGCTAAAGGAGGGTTGGGACGTAACCAACCTCTATACCATTGTTCCCTTACGGGCTGCCAATGCCCGTACTCTGGTAGAGCAATCCATAGGGCGTGGTCTTAGGCTGCCGTACGGAAAGCGGACAGGTGTGACAACAATAGACCGGCTTAACATAATTGCCCATGACAAGTTTCAGGAAATTGTTGATGAGGCCAATCGCCCGGATTCACAAATCCACTTGAAAGCAGTGTATCTTGATAAAGATGCCGATTCTCAAAAATTGAAAGCCATAGTCACCTCCTCAAGTTTTCTGGTGAAGTTACAACCCCCTTCCTCCAGTTCTCCTAGAGCGGTGACGGATTCGGTAACTCCTCTGTTTAAGAAACCGGCCGAACAGAAATTTGCTCAGGCGGTAGTTGCCGCAATTCAACATCGGGATTCTGCCCCCTCTTTAACCTATGCAGTTTCAGATGATGCAATGGAATCAATACTCGCTGAGGCCCAAGCTATTTATGGGGGAGAACAGAGCGACTTACCCGGGATAGGCGGAAACGTAGTTTCCGATGAAGAACTTGATTATCAAAGAATCGCCTGCGAAACAGCCCGCGCCATGATTGCCGGTACGATTGATATTCCCTGTATTTTGGTAATCCCTAAAAATAATATCAATATCGGTTATGGCAGCTTCAAATTAGACTGTAGTGGGATACGATACCAGCCGGTAAGCCGGGATTTACTTATCCAGCATTTGCGTACTAATAATCAGGAAATTCTTTCTTCTATCAGGGAAGATACCTGTTCTGCTCACGCAGAACTTGAGGAACGGTTAGAGAACTATCTGGTAAGGGGTTTGATTAACTATGAAGATATTTCCTATGATGACCAAAGTGACTTGTTATATGATTTAAGTACCCAGCTTATTAAGCATTTAGGAACATATCTTAAAACAGTTGAGGATACAAGAAACGTAGTTTTGTTTCACCAAAAACAGCTTGCTGGTTTCATTCACGCTCAAATGCTGGATCACCAGACTGAAACTACATCGGACTTCGATATAAAAGTAAGCAAAGGTTTTACGCCATTAAAAGAAATTGCTTTTACTGCGGAAGAAGGAGTTAAACCGCTTAATTTCCGCAGTACTACCTTTGATAAGTCAAAAATCGGTAAAATTATATTCAACGGTTTTACCAAGTGTTTATACCCCGCAATGAAATTTGATTCTGATACTGAAAGGCGATTTTCGGTTATCATTGAACAGGAAAGCATTAAATGGCTCAAACCTGCAAAAGGCCAGTTCCAAATTTTTTACCAACTTGGAAATCAAAACCTTGAATATGTCCCGGATTTTGTCGCTGAAACTACCGATAAAATCTATATGATAGAAACAAAGGCGGAAAATCAGATAGCTTCACCGGAAGTTCAAAACAAGAAAAAAGCGGCTGTTACGTGGTGTGGCTATGCGTCTGAACATAACGCCAAATATGATTATTCGCAATCCCTATATTTTTGAATTTGTAGGACTCAAGCGCAGGAACTTGTTGACATCCCTGTTATCAAGGCCGGGAAAGGGAATGTCCTGTTCACCGATTTTCTGGAACGGTTCTGGGATTATGACAAATCCCCCTATGTCCGGAATAAGTTGGCCCACCGGGCATACTATTGGGAAGACTCATTGCTATGATATGTCCAACCGGGTACGGCCTGCTTGGATTCCTGCTCTAAAGGGACGAAC
>BNUW01000123.1 GCA_025997655.1 Spirochaetia bacterium | reverse complement strand
ACAGACCTTCACGGACTAAGGAAAAGATAAGAAAGCAGGAGTCCGTGACGTCAGTGTGGTCTGTGGTTAATCCTTAGAAATTCTATCTTAATCAGTGAATAATTTTTTTCATGCGTTTGTCGTGCATCCATCCCTAATCTGCGAGACCTTGCACTATAGTTACGGTATAAGCGCTACTTTAAGGTCTCCGTGTTTGCCCGTAGCGTATTCAAAACCCTTTTCCCATTCCTCCAGTTTGAAAGTGGTCTTTATCATACCATCGGTTTTCAGGGTTCCCTTGGTGATGCCCTCAATGACAAAGGGGAAACAGTAGGGGGAGAGGTGGGCGCCAAGAACGTCCAGTTCCTTCCGGTCCCCGATGATTGACCAGTCCACCGTGGTGGAATCGCCAAAGACGCTGAACTCAACAAAGGTACCGAGCTTCCTGATTAAGCCGAGCCCCTGGATAACGCTGGAGGGATGGCCGGTAGCTTCAATGTAAATATCGCAGCCGTAACCATCGGTCAATGTATTGATCTCCTTAGCCACATCCACCTTGGAGGGATTGAAGGTGTGGGTGGCCCCGAAAGCTTTGGCCTTTGCAAGCCGGTCATCCGCCATATCCAGGGAGATCAGGGCCCTGGGGTTCTTCAGGGCCGCGTAGGTAACCATGCCCAGCCCCAGGGTACCGGCGCCGGAAATGACCACCACATCGGTGCACTGGATATTGGCCCGGTCAACCGCGTGTTTGGAACAGCCGTAGGGCTCAATAAGCAGGGCTTTATCAAGGGGCAAAGCCTTGGGGACTTTGTGCATCACTGTGTTTTTTGGATAGCGCACATATTCCGCCATGCCGCCGTTAACCGTATTCTTGAAACCAAAAATATCATGGGGCTGACACATCCAGTACTGCCCGCTCTTGCAGAATTTACATTCGCCGCAGGGGATAATCTGATCCGCAGTAAGCCGGTCGCCAATGGCATAGCCCTTTACGTTTTTACCTATCTCCACGACATTTCCGAGGAATTCATGGCCGGGGATAAAGGGAGGTTCAACATATCCCGGTTGGATAGCATCCCCCCAGAACATTGGCGCCCCGTGCTGGCATTTTAAGTCGCCGGCGCAGATGCCGCAGCCCTCAACCTTAAGGATGATATCATCGGGACCACATTCCGGGGTCGGATAGGCCGTTTCCAAACGATAATCAGTTTGGCTGTAGGCAACCAAGGCCTTCATTGTCTTAGGATAGTTACTCATGTTATGCTCCCCGCTTATTTAATCGCAATTCCTGTTTCCGCATTGAACAGGTGCGTCTTTTCGGCGTTAAACTCCAGATGAATGATGTCGCCCCGCTTATAAAACGCTTCCGCAGTGGTGGTGAGGTTGAGGAGATCCTCCCCGACACGGACACTGACCCGGCGCTCATCGCCGAAGTTTTCGTAGATAGCAACCGGTACCGGTGTGCTGGATTGTTTTTCGGTGATAAGCACATCCACCGGCCGCACCCCGAGGGTCAGGATCATGCCGTCTGAAATAAGGTTGTTATACCGTGCGGGAACCTGTACCCGCAAATCACTGGCGGTAAAGGTAAAAAAGAAACCATCCTGGGTCTTTGCGATGGTTGAACGCAGAAGATTCATGGGGGGCTCGCCGATGAAGCCCGCCACAAACTCGTTCACCGGACTGTCATACACCTCAAGGGGGGTACCCATCTGCTGTAGTTTGCCGTCCTTCATGATGATGATCGTGTCGGCCATGGACATGGCTTCGATCTGGTCGTGGGTAACGATGATGGTGGTGCACCGGATCTCCCGGTGCATACGCTTGATTTCCTGCCGGAGGGTCTGGCGCATCTTACCGTCAAGGTGCGAAAGGGGTTCGTCCAGCAGCAGCAGCCCGGGCTGCCGTACAATGGCACGGGCGATGTTGACCCGCTGTTTCTGCCCGCCGGAAAGGGCGCTGGGCTTCATGGTGAGCAGCTCGTCAACCTTCAAAAGGGGGGCGACCCGGTCAATGGCTTTCTTTATCTGCGGCGCCGGCAGCCCCTTTGCTTTCAGGTTGAAAGCAAGGTTGTCATAGACCGTAAGGGGCGGATAGAGGGCATAGTCTTCAAAGGCGAGCCCGATGTTCCGGTCCTTCGACTGAAGATCGTTGATACGAACCTCGTCAATAAGCATCTCCCCGGCGGTGATTTGCTCCAGCCCCGCAATCATCCGCAGGGTCGTGGATTTTCCGCAGCCCGAAGGGCCGAGGATACCGATAAATGAATTGTCCTTGCAGGAAAAGGAAAGATCATTCACGGCAAAGTCATTCTCCGCTTTCTTCTTGCCAAAGAGCTTCTTTTCAGTATTATCATACCGTTTGTATACGTTGTTCAGGGTAAGCCGCGCCAATTTTGTCTCCTTATCCCAGGTATCGCTTAAGATCGCTTCGGGTGATAAATTCTTCCGTTTCGCCGTTAAAGTAAATGGCGTTCTTCATATTGAATTTAACGTAGATAACCTGATCCAGGTCGGCAACGGTATCGTTGGATGCGGAAATGCGCAGTTTCGTACCGTTCACATCGATGGTCATGATAACCTTATTACCGATGGGTTCGTTGGCGTACACCGTACCCCGTATCCAATCCTTCCCTTGTTCAGCAAAACTAAAAACAATATCCACGCCCCTGATACCCACATCTATCTTTGAGGCCCCCGAATCTTTGAGGGCTTCAACCACATCGGCATCCGGCGCCAGGGGCGTTTCCTGCTCCAGGGCGCGGAGGCTAAGGGCGCCGCCTTCGCTTACCGGCACGGAGGGGAAGATATTCAGTTCCGGTTCACCGAACAGCCGGGCAACAAATTCGTTTTTCGGGGTGTAGTACATCTGCAGTGAGGTGCCCAACTGCTCTATCTTTCCGTGGTTAAGGACGGCTATGCGGTCCGCCAGGGACATGGCTTCCATGAAGTCATGGGTAACATAGATGGTGGTGGTGTTAAAGGCGCTCTGCATTTCCTTGAGTTCCCCCCGCATAAAGTGCCGCAGCTTGGCGTCAAGGTGGGCCAGGGGCTCGTCCATGAGGAACACCGAAGGCTCCCGTACCAGACAGCGGCCGATGGCGACCCGCTGACGCTGGCCGTTGGAAAGCTGGCTGGGCTTGCGCTGATACAGGCCGTCGATTTTCATCATCTTGACCACCTTTTCAACCGCCTCTTTTATGTAGGTCTCGTCTTTCCGGTGCAGCTTACTCCGCAGAGGAAAGGCGATATTATCGTAGACGCTCATATGGGGGTAGAGGGCGTAGTTCTCAAAAACCATGGACACATTCCGGTACATGGGTTCTATGAGGTTGACGATTTCACCGCCGATCTTAACCAGCCCTTCCTGGGGAAACTCTATCCCCGCGATTGTTTTAAGGGTCGTGGTTTTGCCCGCCCCGGCGGGGCCGAAGAGCACAAAAAACTCGTTGTCCTTAATCGTCAGGCTCAACTTATCTACCGCGACCGTATCTTTATACTTCTTGGTAACATTAATCAGTTCAATTTCTGCCATGGAACAATCCTTACCCTTCTATTAACCTTTAACCGCACCGAAGCTTAAGCCCCGCACCAGGTGTTTCTGAATAAACAGACAAATGATAATCTCCGGCAGTACGGCGATGAGCGCCGCCACCGCGACCTGTCCGTAGTGGACGGAATCGGAGGCCAGGAACCGCAGGGAGGTGATGGTGATGGTCTGCACATGGACCCCCGAAAGAATCAGGGGGAAAGTAAAACTATTCCACGCAAAGATAAAGGCCAGGAGCCCCGCCGCCACCAGGCCGGGTTTGATAAGGGGAAGCAGTATCTTGAAAAAGACCGCATACCAGGTATACCCGTCAAGCTGGGCGGCCTGTTCTATCTCAACGCTGATGTCCTCGAAATACCCCCGGACAACCCAGATGAGCAGGGGCATGGTGATGAGCTGGTACACCCAGATGAGACCGAAGTAGGTATCGTAGAGGCGTAAGCGCTGGAAAATCAGGAATATCGGCAGTATTACCAGAATCTCCGGGGCGAACTTGAAGGACAGTATCTGGAAAGCCCAGCCTTCCTTGTTTTTAAAATCGTACCGGGCAAAGGCATAGGCAGCGGGTACGCCGGCAACTACCGTCAGGAGAATAGCGCCCCCGGACACGACAAAGTTCTGAAAAAACGCCTTGATAAAATCGGAGTCCGGACGGAGCAGTACCACCCGATAGTTTGAAAGGGTGGGCGTGAACTTAAAGACCGTACTGACCACTTCCGCGTCTGATTTAAGGGAGCAGATAAGCATCCAAAACAGGGGGAAAAGGGCAAACACCAGCCAGATGGTCAGGGCGATATATTTAAGTATCCCCAGCCCCGCCCCGATAGTTTTCTTATTCCGTGTCGCCTGTTCTAAGGCGGTTACCGTATCCATACAAGGCTCCTTTTATAATCCTGCCGCTTCTTTGGCATATTTTCGCTGCTTTTTAACGAGGAAATTAGCCGTTACATTGACGACTATCCAGAGCACCAGGAGATAGGGCATGGCCTGGGCAAGCTTCTGATAGGTAAAGGCCGTCAGGTAGGCGGTAAGGGAAATGTTCATAAGGGTATTACCGGGCCCTCCCTTGGTGGTGGCAAAGATAATACCGAATTCCTGTAACGCCGCCATGGAGCGGAACAAAACGGCGATGTATATATAGGGCTTCAACATGGGAAGCGTTAATGTCCTGAAGGTAAACCAGGCGCCGGCGCCGTCCACCTGCGCGGCCTCGAAGGGAGACTTTGGCAGGGACTGGATGCCCGCGAGCACCAGGAGCATCACAAAGGGGGTGTTCACCCAGGCATCTATAAAAACAACGGTGAACAGCGCGGTTTTTGGGGACCCGGCCCAGGGGAAATTGAACAGGCCGAAAAGATTGAGGAGCTTTTCCACAATACCAACGGAGTTGGAAAGCATGAGCTGCCAGATAAGGACTGCAATGGCGGGGGCCACCATAAGGGGGAACATAAACACCACCTTAAGGATACGGGAATACCGGTTATCCTTCCGGAGGAGGAACGCAATGCCCATTCCCAGGAGCAGTTCCGAGCCCGTGGCGCAGATTGCGTACGAGAGGGTAACAAAAACGGCGTGGTAGAATTCGGGATTGGTAAGCATACCGATCCAGTTCCGGAGGCCGATAAGCTTCCATCTATCTATAGGCAAACGATACGAAGCATTGGTAAATGACAGTAATATTGCAACGAGAAAGGGGATCATGATGCCAATTAAAATGATCATCCCCGGCAAAATAATGTAGTACGGCCGCATCCGGATATTTCGCGGTAATTCATTGTAATTTATTGCTGCGGCGTCCTGCTTGCTTTTTCCCATAGTAAACCCCTTCACATATTTTACCACAAAGGGTGCAGAACACAAAGTATTCCTTTGTATCCTGCACCCCGGGTCAGAGAAACGGAACCTTATTCCTGGACCATCTTGTCCTGAAGGGCTTTCAGGGCATCCAGTCCTTCCTTAATCGTTTTGTACTTGGTACCGGCCACAAGGTCCTGAAGGGTTGCGGCCCATTCATAGGTGGTCTGGAAGAAAGCCGGCTGGGGGGTGAACTGGACCTTCGTCGTGGGAACGGTCTTCTGCCATGACGCATACCAGTTGGGCAGTATGGAGATCTTCTTCTGGAAGTCGGCGTTGTTGTAAATGGAGGTCCGGACGGGGTCCATGTTGTTCGATTTAACCGACGCTTCGAGGAGGAAGTCCTTGCTGCTGAAATACTGGAGGAAGAGCCAGGCGGCGGTCTTCTGCTTTGAATAGGAATTCATCGCCATTGACCAGATCCAATAGTTGGAGTTGATGGTGTCCCCGGCCTTCGCGGTGGGCGAAGTGGTATATTTGATGTAGGGAGATTCGGGCATGTTCTTGAAAATGGTCTGGGCCTGCACATTGGAAGCATCCCAGAACATGGCCGCCTGACCGTTTTCAAAGTCCACTTCGCAGTCATACCAGTACTTGCTTGACCACTGGGGAGAACCGCCCCGCTTGATCATGTCGACAAAGAAGGTGTTCATGGCCACCGATTCGGGGGAGTTTAGCTTGGATACGAGCTTTCCACCTTCAACGGCAAAGTCCGTGGCGCCGAAGTTCTTATAGGTGGTCATGTACGCGGGGTGAATGGTTCCCCAGTCACGGGCGCCCCGGACGGCGATGGCATAGGAGCCCGGTCCGTTCCAGCCCTTGAGCTTATCAATGGCAGCGAGCAGTTCGTCGTAGGTTTCCGGAACCTTGGTGATACCGGCTTTATCAAAGGCGCGCTGGTTATAGGCGAGGGTATAGAGCTCCATCCCCAGGGGAATAGCCAGGTGAGCGCCGGTTCCCACGGGATGACCGGCCACGCCGTCCCATTTGAGGGAGTTGAAAGCGCTGGGCACGAAGTCCCCGGGTTCATAGGCGCTGTTGGTAAGGGACGGATTGCCGAGATACGCGGTAAGGTCTTCCACGTTACCGGCGGTGTAATAGTCCCACAACTGATACACGCCCGACATAAAGAGGTCCGGGGTTCCTGACCGGCTGGACAGGGAGTTAGAGACCTGATCGAAATAGTTGGCCTCCGGGGTAACCGAAATATTTACCTTGATACCGGTCGTCGCCGTGAATTCGGCCAATTTCGTGACAATGGATTCCTGGGTGGGATGCTGCACCATAAATACGGTGATTTCCGACCCCGAAGCCCGTTTCCAGTCAAACGCGCCGGTGGCTGTTGCCGCCGCCGACCCGGTTCCGCCGCTCTGTGAGCCGCCGCCGGCAAAGACCATCCCTGCCGCGGCCAGCAGGAGAACACCTACTGCCAATACTTTCTTCATCTTGTACTCCTTCGCCTGCTTAATTTTTTGAACAGGCTTTCTATAGTATAAACCCCCTTCGTATATTGCACAAATGAAATGTTTTTCTATTTTTTGCTATTATTTATTCCCAGGACATGCATTTCTGTATGATTTTCTATACTATCTTTGATAGAAAACCAAAATATTTTATGAAAATCAGTAAAATTTTACGATTCTGAATAATGCTCTGAAAAGGGAAACCGCAGGGTTGCCACAACTCCCCCATGTGCCTCACAGGAATACACCAGGGCCGCCTTATCCCCGAATTGCAGGTGGATACGCTCGCGGATGTTGTTTATGCCTATGTTACCGGAGGGTTTATCCGGGGTAATCTTCCGGTTTACTCGGTCCAGGGTCTCCCCGTCCATACTATCGCCGTTGTTAATAACCTCCAGGCAGAGGCTTTCCCCCGCACGATGGGACCGTATGATGATTTCGCCGCCGCTTTCGGTATCCTCAAACCCGTGGATAAGGCAGTTTTCCACCAGGGGCTGCAGGACAAAACGGGATATAACGCAGCCCTCGGTCCCCCCGGCGATTTCGGTTTTGAATTCAAAGATGTCGCCGTAGCGGTATTTCTGTATACCCACATAATTGCCTACGCTCTCCACTTCCTCCCC
>BNUW01000122.1 GCA_025997655.1 Spirochaetia bacterium | reverse complement strand
GAGATCCGGCTCCTCCACAAAGGGCGTGAAAGCAGACCAGAACTCGCCATCATCGGAACGGGAGACAAAAATTGAAAGGAATTCCCCGACGCCCCTGGTGACAAAGAGCAGGTAGCCCCCGCCGGACACCGGATAGATACGGGGGGCCACGGAACCTTCCGCACCGTTGTTGAGCCGGGTCCGCTTCCAGCTTTCCCCCCGATCCCCGGAGATGAGTATCTCCGTCTCCGAAGCGGAGGCCGCCACCGCCAGGATGATACGGCCCCGGCTGTCCACCGCCGCGCTGAGTATGGCCGGTTCCTCGCCGGAATAGATGTAGGGGCCTCCCACCGTACGGGGTTTGCTCCAACTCTGGCCGGGAACCTTGACCGCCAGGGAGATGGTAATTGCGGTCCCGGAGGGTGACGCGCGCCGGTGCTCCTGCCATGCCAGGACAGCGAGGCGGTCATTAAAGGCCGATACGGGGAAGTCGGCGCTCTTGGGGGTAAAGAGCGCGGGGTCCTCCCAGTAGAAGTCGGAAAGAGCCGAAAGCTGCTTAAGGCCTAAGCAAAGGAGGAGCAGGATGAAGACCACCGGTGGAAGGATGCGCCTGGGTATCATAGGTAGGACTGTATCCTCCGCTGGAGGTCTGTAAGACGGGTGGTACGGTTCCGGGGGTCCGCCATGAGTTGCTGCACAATATCCCTGGCTACCAGGATGTTGCCCTGCTGGAGTTCCCGCACCGCCCGCTGATACTCCCGTTCGGCGGCATTGCTTAACACCAGGGGAGCCCCCCCTCCCCCGCCGCCATCACCGGTGGCTGCCCGGGAAGTCTGGAGCCGGTCTTTCAGGATCGTAGCCTGGCGGTTGGTTGGATCCAGGACCAGGGCCTGGTTGAGCTGCGCCAGGGCGGCGGGAAACCGGGCTCGTTCATTCCGTTCAATGATACCCAGGGCGGCGGCGGTGAGTTCGGTGGACCGATCCCGGGCCCGGGTATCCGGCGGGGGGGGGCGGTAGCCCAGGTCGATTTCCGCCTGGACCACCATACCCCGGATGCCCGGATACCCGGGGTTGATGTCCGCCAGGTTCTGGAGCGCCGCGAAGGACGGCAGGTCCTTCCGCTTCGTTCCCGCCACCGCTTCATCAAGCCGCCGCCGAAAGTCCGCGTTGAAGGCTTCGGGGTTAGTAACCTGGTCTATCCGCAGTTCCAGGAGGTTAGCCTCCTGATTGACGGGAAACACGAGCTTAACCTCCTGGGTTTTCCGCCGGGCCTCGTCAAACTTTGCACTTCCTTCCGCCCGCTTATTCCCCTGTACCAGGGCGGCGCCGTCGTTATAGAGCTTCTTTGCCTCGCTTAAAAGCTGGCTCATTTCGGCATAGAGGGGAGCGGTTACAGGGATAACCCGTCCCGCCCGCAGGGCCAGGGCGCGCCGGACCAGGTCAAGCCAGTAAATCAACTCCGGATCATCCTCCACGTTCGTCCGCCGCCACAGGCTCAGCGCCCGGAGCAGAAGCTGCTCGGCCTCCTCGAAGCTGCTTGCTTCATAAGCCGCCTGAGCCCGGGTTACCAGGGGGCGCAGCTCCTGGATGACCTTCTGGTTTTCCAGCCGGTTTATTTCCGCGCCCAGGGCAACAAGGTCCACATCCCGGGCCTGCCGGGTCGCGGGGGTTTCCTGGATGACCAGGGAAGCGTCGTACCGTTCCCCGGCCCGCAGCACCCGGTCCCGTGCCCGGTCATAGTTGCCCTGGGAAAGGGCGGAGCGGGCTTCCTGCAGGAACCGGTCCCCCTCCTGCCTGAGTGCCTCCGCCTGGGCTATCAGGGCCGGGGTAAGGGCCTGCCGTGCCCGGATTGCCTCCTGCAGTTCCATAAGCTCCTGGGCAAGGACTTTGGCGCGGTTTTCCTCAAGCTCCCGGGCAAGGGCCTTGGTGCGGCTTTCCTCAAGTTCACGGGCAAGGACTTGGGCGCGGTGCTGCTCATCCGCCATGGCTTTGGTCCGGGCCAGTTCCTCCTGGGCCTGGGCTTCCATCCGGAGTTTCTCAAGCTCCTGGGCTTGGGCTTTTGCCTGAGCCGAAGCCTGGAGTTCCGCAAGCTGCTCTGCCAGGGAACGGGCATGGCGTTCCTCCTCCGCAAGGGCTTTTGTCCGGGCCAGATGCTCCTGAGCCTGGGCCTCGGCGCGGAGTTGGGCAAGCTCCTCGGCCTGGGCTTTTGCCTGGAGGGACTCAAGTTCCAGGGACAGAGCCCGGGCACGGCGTTCCTCCTCCGCCATTTCTTTGTTCCGGGCCAGATTCTCCTGGGCTTGGGCTTCAACCCGGAGCCGCTCAAGCTCATCCGCAAGGGCTTTGGCACGCATTTCCTCAAGCTCCCGGGCCAGGGCTTGGGCACGGCGTTCCTCCTCCGCCAAGGCCTGGGAACGGGCCAGTTTCTCCTGGGCCGCCGTTTCGGCGCGGAGCCGCTCAATTTCCGCAGCAAGGGCGGCGGCCCGGCGCTGTTCCTCTTCCATAGCCTTGGCGCGGGCCAGTTCCTCCTGGGCCTCAGCTTCGAGACGGAGCCGCTCAAGCTCCCGGGCCAAGGCGGCGGCCCGGCGATCCTCAAGTTCCCGTATCTGATCCCGGACGCTTGTTTCCTGGGCAATAATGTTCCGTTGGAGCGCTTCAAGCTCCTGCATGAGAGCCCGGGCGTCACGGGACAGGCCGGCTATCCGGGGCTCGGCGGCCATGCGGGGGGACTCCCCATTATACCGGGCCAGCAGCGCCTGCCCCGCCGCGAAGACCGAAGAGAGCCCCTGCTCAATCTTGACAAAGCGGTTTAACACATCGGTGTTCCGGGCAATATCCTCATCGTTGGGAACGGTCTCTGCGGGGACGACGCTTCGCGTATAGAGCCGGTTCGTTTCGGTAAGCCGGGTTTGCCATTCGGTGACCTGCCTCCCGAAGTCCCGGTTCGCCAGCATATACCCCCGCACCACCGACGCAGTTTCCAGGGCAAAGATGTCCATGCTGTTAAAACGGGAAAGGGCCTGCTCCATGGGGGGATAGAGCAAGGGCTCAGAGAGCCCCGACTGCCCGGAAAGGGCGGACCGGTATCTTCGCAGGGCCTCGGCGTTTACCCGCAGCCCTTCCTGCACCGGCTCCACGGTGCGGGCCAGTTCGCGGCACAATCTTTGCAGTTCCGCTTCCCGGGTCATGGTAACATTGCCGCTCGCGGACCCAAGGCCCGATGCGGCGGTATTCATCGAAACTATCCGGCTGTATTGCTCCAGCAGGGGGGCGGCGTCCCGGAGGCTTTCGGAGGCGAGAAGGAAGGACGCGTACCGCAAATAGGCCTCCGCCTTGGAAGCGAGCACTGTGTCGTCAAAGTACTGATAGGTTTGAACATCCTGGCCCTGATAAAACCGGCGCCAGTCCTCCAGACACCCCATACCCAGGGCGCTGTAGGCGATAACCGATTCAAACTGCGCAGAGGAGGAGGCGTTTTGGTAGGCCCGCTCCGTATTAGCCGCAAGGAGGGCGTCAAGGGGGGAGAGAAGCGCAGTCCAGAGCCGGGCAGCGGCGCCCAACATACCCTCCCCGTCGCGTTGGCCATGGATCAGCCGGGAGGCAAAGACCAGGAAGCTGCGATCCCCCACCGAGGTATCCCGCTGCCGGATACGGGCCATGTACGCATCGAAGGTATTCCCCGCCTCGGCGATGGCCGTATTCAGGGTGATTACCTGTTGGATAAGCGGTGTAAGCCGGGCATAATACTCCCGGAGCCGGGCCAGGGTGGCCGTGTCCCCTGAAACGCCGATGCCATTAATGCCGGCAATAGCGCCCTTGAAACCGCTAAACAGCCGGGGAAAGGACCCCACCGCCTCCGCAAGGGCGGCAAGGGACTCACGAACCGGGGCATTGATGTCCCGCCCGTACCCGATATCAAAGAACTCATCCTGGTATATGTCCAGGCCGTCACGATAGCAGCCCAGGGCGGCGACATAATCCCCCCGGTCAAGCAGCCCCCGCCCCCGGACCATAATGACATCCAATTGCCGCCGCTTAAAGGAGAACAGGGCCATGTCCCTAATCCGGGAAAGCACCTCAGCGTCCACCTCCAGAACCGGTGCCAGCAGTTCAAGCCGCTCAATAAGGTCAAGCATCTTTGCCGAATCATCCGGCCACCAGGTCAATACATCCTGCATGTCCTGGGGCAGGGTATTATACCCATCCTGGCGGAGGACAATGGCCCACATCCGCTTCTCCTGCTCCGTGGCGGCGGCCCCGGCTTCTTCGGGGAATGTGGAAAGGATGCGGATAGCTTCGTCAAATTCCGGGTCCGTAGGGGCGGTATCCCCCAGGACCACGCCGGGCCGCCGGTTACCGGACCTATTCTGAGGCGCGGCATCCCGCTGCCCTCCCCCGTACAGGGGCGGGGCCAAAGCAAAGAAAGCGGCCAGCAGCGCAAGGAATAGCCCCGGCGGAAAACGGCGTTGGTTACGCCGGTTTGTATGGTTCATGAATGGGCTGGAGGTCCGCAGCATACTCCCTTTATTATAGTGATAGCATAGAATAAAGTACATATTGACACATCGCCGCCTTTTCCCCAAGATCACGGCATATGGTAAAAGCGTTGCCCCTGGACCGGTCTTTTCTGGAAAGTGTAACCACGGCTGAATTGCTGAAACTCGCGGACCGGGAGGGGATTGACCTGCCCCCCGGGCTTGACCGGGCCATCGTTATCGAGGAACTGCTGGAAACTGAGGGTAAACAGGACCCGGGCTCTGATGGCCTGTTGGATATCCAGGTTCCCCCGCCCGCAACTGCCCCCCTGCCGAAGCATTACAATATTAGTTATATAGAAGTCTTAATCCGGGACCCACTCTGGGCGTTCGCTTTCTGGGAGGTCAATGCCCACGATAAAGAAACCCTGGAGCGGTCCCCGGACTTTAACGGGTACTGCCTCAGGGTGCTGTCGAAGGATAACCTTTCCTTTACCGTACAGGTGGGAACCGGCGATTCCGCCTGGTATCTGGGATTCCCCCCCGAGGGAGGGCGCTTTAGGGTGGAACTCTGCGCTATGCGGAAGGCCGCCCCTGCGGTCCTGGCGGTTTCCAAACCCTTCAATATGCCGACCCTGCCTGAGACAAATATCGCCGGAGAAGCCTCCGGCAATCCCCTGCTCCGCCTTTCCGGGATTGATGATTTCAACATACTCCGTAATACGATGCGTTCATCCCGCCTTCCGAAGCGCTGCAGGAGCAGCGCCCCATGAACAACGGCGGGATCATTTCGGTGGTACTGGACCTGCATAAGCCCTTTGTGCGGAATTCAGAACCGCCGCCGCCTGAAACGCAGCCTGAGATCCGGGAGGAGCGATGGTTCTTTGAGGCCCTTTCCGAAACCTACCTGCCCCTGCTGGAGGTCTTTGACCGCCTGGACGCGGATCATATTCCCTTCAAGATAGCCCTTTCCCTGTCCCCTACCCTCTGCCATATGCTGCAGGATGAATACCTTCTGGAGCGATATCTCCGCTATGTAGACCGGCAGATTGATTTCGGCGTCCGGGAACTGGAGCGGACTGGCGGTTCCTTAGGTTCCCCGGATGGGGCAATGCATCAGTTGGCCCAGGCTTTTTATAACCAGACGGTGGACAAGCGGGTGCTTTTTACCGAACGGTACGGGCATAAGATTTTAAAAATATTTGATTACTACCAGCGGAAGGGCCGGGTGGAACTCTTAACCACCGCCGCCACCCATGCCTTTCTGCCCCTCTATGCGGGCTATCCCGAGGCCTGCCAGGCCCAGTTTGAAACCGCCATGGCTTCCCACCGGGCTTTCTTCGGCAAGAATCCCCACGGGTTCTGGCTGCCCGAGCTTGGCTGGTCACCGGAACTGGACCGGTACCTGCGGGCCTACAACTTCAGCTATACCATCGTGGATACCCACGGCCTTGCCTTGACGGACCTTCCGGCTTCCCGGGGGAGTTGGTCTCCCGTCAAAACCCCCGCCGGCATATTTATCCTGGCCAGGGACTTTTATGCCTGCCGGGAACTGGAACGGACCGAAGGTCCGCCCGCCCCGCTTGCCTGCCATATGGATCCCCTGTACCGGGACTACCACCGGGATGCGGGGTATGAACTCCCCGCAGAGACGGTACGGCCCTTCCTTGAATCCTCAGGCGCCCGGACACGGACCGGATACAAGTACTGGGCCTCCGGGGGGACGCTCTACGATCCCCAGCAAGCCAGGGAACGGGCAGAGGCCGCCGCCGTATCCTTCCTGAACGCCCGCATTGACCGGCTTAGCACCGCAGCCGCGTACCTGGAAAACCCTATCAGTCTCTGCGCCTACAACGCGGACCTCTTCGGCCGGTTCTGGTACGAGGGACCGGCGTTTCTCGAAGCCCTGTTCCGGGAAGGGGCGCGCCGCGGGGGGGGATATTTTATGAACCCCGCGGAATATCTCTACAAACAGAATGCCGACACTTTTCCATTGGTTTGTCCGGAGTACTCCTCCTGGGGGGTTAACGGCTACGGAGAAATGTGGCTGGATGCATCTAACGATTGGCTCTACCGCCATGTCCTGCGTTCCCTGGACCGGATGGTAGAGCTGGCGGAACGATTCCCCAACGACACGGGGATCAAAGAACGGGCCCTGAACCAGGCAGCCCGGGAAATACTCCTTACCCAATGTTCCGACTGGCCCGAGATGCTGTACAAGCAGGAAAACGCCGCCTATGCCCGGAACCAGGTGGTGGCGGCGCTGCGGAATTTCACCACCATTTATGAAGCCCTGGGAAGCAGCTATATTAGTACCGAATGGCTTACGAACCTGGAACGGCGGCACAATTGCTTCCCCGCCATCAATTACCGGGTTTTTCGCCATAAACAGTAGGGAGTATATATGGAAAAGAACTTCACCGTTTCTACCGGGCGTAAGACGATCAGCAGAATCACCCTCATCGCCCTATTCGCGGCCCTCACGGCGGCGGGGACCTTCATCGCCATCCCCCTGCCCTTTTCCCCGGTGCCGGTGGTACTGCAAAACCTCTTCGCCGTCCTTGCGGGACTCATCCTGGGCCCCCTGGGGGGGAGCCTTGCGGTGGGCCTGTACCTTTTGGCGGGAGCCCTGGGCGCGCCGGTATTTGCCGGGGCTTCCGGAGGCATCACCCGGTTCCTCGGCCCCACCGGCGGCTTCCTCGCCGGCTACCTGCTTGCGGCCCTCATTGCGGGGCTTATCGCCGGACGACCCCGGACCGGAAAGCGGCCCCCTGCCTGGCGGATCATCCTGGCGGTAACCCTGGCCTTCCTTTCCGTCTATATTCCCGGCCTGCTCCGGCTTAAACAGCTTATGAACCTTGGCTGGGCCGAGGTTGCGGCGGCGGGCTTTCTCCCCTTCCTTATCGGGGATACCATCAAGGGGATAGTTGCAGTGGGCATCGCCCCCCGGCTGCGGCGGATTATCGCGGAACTGCTTTAAAGAAGAATATAATGAAGATAAAGAGAAGAATTTTCACCGCAAAGGCGCCATCAGACCTTTGGTCTGCGGCGACGAAGGAAAGAAAGAACAAGAGAATCT
>BNUW01000121.1 GCA_025997655.1 Spirochaetia bacterium | reverse complement strand
ACGGGAGCTTATAAAGAAGAAAGCCTGGACCGACATGGACGAGGTGATGAATTATTACACCATCGCCCAGGTGACCCCCGGCATCATCGCAGTGAATCTTTCTACGTTTATCGGGTATAAGCGGAAGGGGCCTCTGGGTGGAGCCCTTGCAACTATTGGCTTTGTGCTGCCCGGCGTTACCTTTATTACCATTATCGCCCTATGCCTCCGCAGCTTCGCGGATCTTCCCGTGGTGCGGCACGCCTTTACGGGCATACGGGTCGCGGTTGGGGCGCTGATCCTGGACACGGTGATCAAGATGGTGAAGGGGGTATTCAAGAACTGGAAAGCCCTGGTGATCTATATCATCGCCTTTGCGCTCTCCTTTGTCTGGAACGTTTCCCCGGTGCTGCTGGTTATCGCTTCCGGCGTAGTGGGACTGCTGGTGTTTCGTAAATGAAATTACTGTTCCTCTTTGCGCAGTTTTTTAAGATCGGGCTTTTTTCAATTGGCGGAGGATACGCAACACTGCCCTTCCTCTACGAAATGGCGGACAAAGCGTCCGACGAGTGGCTCAGCGCGGAAAAAATCGGGGATATGCTTGCGGTGGCCCAGTCCCTGCCGGGGGCCATTGGGGTAAACCTTTCCGCCTATACGGGTTTCCAGTACGCCGGTATTCCCGGCGGCTTCATTGCGGCCCTGGGCCTGGTGAGCCCTTCCATCATCATCATTGTTATCATTGCCCGCCTCCTCAACGCCTTTAAGGAAAGTAAAACGGTGGCCGCCCTGTTTGCCGGTTTCCGTCCCGCCGGGGCGGGGCTCCTCTCCGCCGCCGCATTGGGGGCCCTTGCGGTCTCCCTCTACAACCCTGCCGCCGAAACCTGGACAGCAATGCTGCGCCGGCGGGAGTGTATCCTTTTTGCGGTTCTGTTTTTCCTCGTATATAAATTCAAGAAGCACCCGGTGGTTTATATCGCCATAGCGGGGATCGCCGGGGTGGTTCTGGGTTTGTAAGCCCCCTATACGCAAAGCTCCCTTCCCGGTACATTATAGCAATGAAGAAGATCGCCCTTACGGGGATTAAACCCACAGGAATACTCCACATCGGCAACTACTTTGGCGCCATCAAACCTGCCCTGGCGCTGTCCGCAGACTACGATGCCCGGTACTTTATCGCGGATTACCACGCCCTGAACACGGTAAAGGATGCAAAGGAATTGTCGGGGCTTATCCGGCAGGTGGCTGCGGGCTGGCTCGCTGCGGGGCTTGACCCGGAGCGGGTTATCTTTTACCGCCAGAGCGCCATCCCCGAAACCTTTGAGCTAAGCACCGCCCTTATGGCCTTTACCGGCAAGGGGCTGATGAACCGGGCCCACGCCTATAAAGCCGCGGTTCAGGCTAATACCGGGAAAGCCGACGATCCCGACGCGGGGGTCAACATGGGCCTCTTTACCTACCCGGTGCTCATGGCGGCGGACATCATCCTTTTCGATTCCGATGTGGTTCCCGTGGGGAAGGACCAGGTACAGCACGTAGAAATGGCGCAGGATATTGCCCAGGCGGTGAACTTTAACTATAAGGCCGAGGTGCTCAAGGTGCCCCAGGCGGCGGTACAGGAGTCGGTGGCCGTGGTGCCGGGCCTGGATGGCCGGAAGATGAGCAAAAGTTACGGCAACACCATCCCCCTCTTTGCCCCGGAAAAGGACCTCCGCAAGCTCATCATGCGGATCGTCACCAATTCCCAGGGGGTGGAGGAACCGAAGGATCCGGAGACAAGTCAGATCTTTCTATTATATAAGCTCTTTGCCACGGCGGATGAGCAGGCGGCTCTGGCTGCCCGCTACCGGGAGGGGGGCATGGGCTGGGGCGTCGCCAAGGAAGAGCTGTTCCGGGTGGTGAACCGGGAATTGACCCCCCTGCGGGAAAAGTTTAATGCGATCATGGCGGACCCCAAGGCCCTGGACGAAACCCTGGCGCAGGGTGCGGAAAAAGCCCGGCGTATCGCAGGTCAGACTATTTCGCGGCTGCGGAAAGCCGCCGGTATTGATTAAATAAGGATTAACCACGGACAACACGGACAAAGGAAAGGATAAGAAAGCAGGAGTCCGTGGCGTCAGTGAGGTCGGTGGTTAAATTTGAAATTCCTGGAATCTAGACGCCACCCCTTACAGGGCCAGCGCATACTTATAGGCTGAACTTCGGGTTTTCCATGAAACAAGAATTTAATCCACGGATTACACGGATTAACACGGATAAACACGGATAAAATAAGAAATTGTATTTCCTATCCGTGTATATCCGTGTAATCCGTGGACTCTTTTCATTCTTTATCTATTCGATGGATATTACTTAGCAAGTATGCGCTGGCCCTGAAGCCCCTTAAAACTTTCCTGCAAAATGTATATAATCACCCTATGCTGAATGCCATTCTGACAGGAATTGCCGCGGTGATGCTGGCCGGTGCAGCCGGCATAGTCTTTTTCATCATTTTTAAAAGTGACGGCGAAAAGAGGGGATATTTCCTCCTACTGCACATGGCTATTATGCTATACTTTCTGGGACACGTTTTGGAAATTTCCGGCAATTCCCCGGACGCCGCCTACACGGGGGCAAAACTCCACTTTATAGGCGGTATCTTTGTTCCGGCGCTGGCTTTCTTCTATTTCTGCGACCACTGCGGCAAAAAGGTACGGGCGCCGGTGAAAGCCTTGCTGCTGCTTGTCCCCGGAATACTAGCCCTGCTGGGCGCCACTAATGATTTGCATCATCTCCTGATCGTCCGGTATTGGTTTGCCGGCGAATCCGTGCATCAATTGGCCATTACGCCGGGGATACTGTATTTTTCAGCCTTCGTCTATTTAATACTGAGCCTTCTGTTCTTACTGGCAAGTATCCTTGTCCAGTTGAATCGTGGGGGGGGGGGGGTGGGAACCGAACCCGCAAATAGCCGTGAAATGCGGGAATGGCTGCAACTATTTCTGCTTTGCGTACTTATTATCCTGCTGGGCCAGGCTGCCTATATCCTCTCCATTGCGCTCGGCCTGAACCCGCATCATATCAACATTATCGCTTTCGCTCTGGCGTTTGCGGACATCATTATGGTGCTGAACCGCCGCCGTTACGGTATTTCCCGGAAAAGCATCGCCCCGGCAGCCGGTACCGCAGGTATTGCCGCGCTGGTGGATGAAGCCGCCCGCCGCTACGGGCTTTCCCGGCGGGAACAGGAAGTCGCCCTGGCGGTGCTTCGGGGTAAGGCGAACAAGGAAATCGCCGGGGAACTCGACCTATCCCCCAGGACGGTGGAATTTCACCTGCAGAGCATTTACCGCAAAACCGGCGCTGCCGGACGCATTGCCTTCATCGCGCTGTTTCGGGAACAACCGGGTAATACAGCATCAATCGATCCGCCTTTTGCAAAAATCAGGTAGAAATACGAGGTTAACCAAGTAGAAATACGAGGTTAAAAATCGTGTAAATGCCCCTATACTATATCTTCATAAACGGATTTTCCACCGGGGTTTATGGCTACGGCATTGAGTCTGAGCCTCAATACCGTCTTTATCAGGCTGGCGGACGAATAGGGAATTATGTGCCATAAAAACGCAGAAGCACCGTTTTGTGTTTTAGGCAAAATCAAACATAACTCTTAAAAACATGGGAGGTTTTATGAAAACTACAAAAAATTTGGGTGAGGCTTCCGGCAGGAAGACCATGCTCCTCGTGGCAATGGCAGCAATGATGCTGGTGTTTGGATTGGTTCTGGCCGCTTGTGATAACGGCAACGGCGGCGGCGGAGACCCGGATGTCAAAAAATCATTCATCCTAAAGGGCGAGGTAAAAGGCGTAAAAGTGGGTGGAGACGTTAAACCCCAAAAGGTAGTGGTATATGGCAATCCCAAATTTGAGGGTAAACCGCTTGGTGAAGGCGTTTTTGGCGGCGGCGGTTCTAAATCTGTCCTGTTCACCGCACGTTCTATTGGCGATGTGTCAAGAAATATTGGAACCGTTACTGATTATACCAACGATACGAGTTGGGAAATTCCGCTTACCAACATTGACCCGAATGACTCCCCGGAGCTTTATTTCGCGGTAACAGGAGTGGTGGAGGATATGGGGGAAGATCGCCCCTTCATATATCCGCTTAATGATTTTGAATTGCCGGTAACCGGAATAAACGATGGCGAAGATTTCGATATCAATACTCGCCCGGGCACTAACCCTTTTAATGACGGAATTGAACTTGAGATTATTGGTATTGAAGGCCAGGTGAAAATTACCGGTGTTACTACCGCTGATCGTGCAAAGTTTGGGACTGGTAAGGTATGGCTTATGGTATATTATGGAGGCGTTGAAATAAGCGGCTCACAGCTTCTTGTGCCTCCGCGTCTTCCAGAGGATACAGAGGGACCCGAACATAGCGTGGATTTCCTTACGTGTATTCCGGCAAGAGCGGGCACTCTTACTTTTGATTTGGCATTTGGGGATGATGCCGGTAAGACCAGGGCTAATGTGAGCGGAATTAGCTCACACAATCTTACTGCAGAGGAACTTGCCACAGCTTATAGTGGCCCAGCGACGGCGGCGCCCAGAGTCAAAGATATTGACCTTGGAACAGGTGATATTACCGGTAAGACTATTCCTTAATGACGGCCTGTAACCGGCTGTAGTGAGGGCGGCAATGATGCTGGTATTCGAATTGGTTCTAGCGCTGGAGTTATGTACCATAAAAACGCAGAAGCACCGTTTTGTGTTTTAGGCAAAATCAAACATAACTCCTGAAAATATGGGAGGTAGTTTTGAAAACTACAAAAAATTGGGGTGAGGCTTCCGGCAGGAAGACCATGCTCCTCGTGGCAATGGCGGCAATGATGCTGGTGTTTGGATTGGTTCTGGCCGCTTGTGATAACGGCAACGGCAACGGCGGCGGCGGTGGCACAACCAAATCATTCATCCTAAAGGGCGAGCTAAAAGAGCTGAAAGTGGGGGACGGAGTTACTCCCAAAAAGGTAGTGGTATATGGCAATCCCGATTTTAAAGGTGCGGCGGTTGGCAAAGGTGATATTGGCGGTTCCGCACCTTCAGCTTCCGTGTTAGCCGGACGTTCTGTTGGCGGTGTGTTAAGAAACTTTGGAACCGGTAGTCCTTATGGTGACGATACGAGTTGGGAAATTCAGTTTAACAACTTTAACCAGAATGACTCCCCGCAGCTTTATTTCGCAGTAACAGGATTAGGTCCATCCAATGATCCCTTCATGTATCCGCTTGATGATTTTCAAGTGCCGGTAACCGGAATAAACGATGGCGAAGATTTCAATATTAATACTGGCCGCCCAGACAATAACCCTTTTAATGACGGCATTGAAATTGAGTGTATTAACATTTCAGGCACGCTGAAAGTTACCGGTATTAATCCGGGCACCCCCGGTAGTTGGCCGGATGGAGATTGGATGACGAGCGGTGACCTTGGAAAATTTGCGAGTACGGGATGGCTCATGGTATATGATGCTAACGGCGCTGAAATAGCCGGCAAAATGTTGAATGCTTATCCGCCTCCTGAAGATGTACTATGGACAGAAGAGGATGAAGACACATATGGAGAAGAGGTGACTGCAGGTGAGGTTGCAAAACCCAAAGATATTGTGGCTTTCGATATATGGGTTCCTGCAAGAGAAGGTATTCTTCATTTTGATTTGGCATTTGGGGATGATGAAGTCGGTAAGACAAGGGCTGGGGTTACAACATTTACACCATACAATCTTACTGATATTACCAAAGATACAGACACCGGAGGGTTAAACGGTAAAGACGATGTTGACCTTGGAACAGGTGATATTACCGGTGTTACTATTCCGAGTGGTTTTGGCCCTTGAGCCGGTAGGGAACGCAACGGCGCCAGGTACGCAAAACGCGCCTGTCACCGTTACAGGCGGGGGTTTAATGCTCCCGCCTGTTTTTTTTTAGGAATTTCAAACCACGAAGAAGACGAAAAACACGAAAAAAATTGCTGTTTAAAAGTAAAATTTCGTGTTTTTCGTGATTAATTAATTTCTATTTTGGAACTGGCTCAAATAATAAAATATATGGAGTACGGGGGCGCTTCGTATAGCGTATGTTATGTGCAATGGACCGTACTTTTATTTTAACAATTTTTCTATTAATATATCTTGTGTATTTCTTCTTGAATCTATTATCAATAACACATTCACCATATCTTTATCAATTTTATATATTATTCTCCAAGGCGACTCAAGTAATTGCCTATATTCTTTTATGTTTCTTTTCAATAACTCTGGAACATATCCTCCCCGATATGGAAAATGATCCAATGTATTTATCTTTGATTCTATTTTTTCCAATATTTTTATAGATGCCAACGGATTATCCTGGGCAATGTAAGATATTATTTCTCGTAAATCTTTTTTTGCGTTTGTTGTAATAGTAACAATATATTGCTCTATTTCATCAGCCATTTTTGGTAATATCCTTCTTTAATTCAGCAAAAACATTTTTGGCCGGTTCTGTATTTCCATCCTGCACATCGTGTTCCGCAATGCGTATAAGACTCAAAAGCGCAAAAGCATCTTGGGTTTCCTGATATGTTTCTATATCAACCAAAACCGCCCGTGCTTCACCATTTTGAGTAATAACAATAGGATTTTTCCTGTCGTTCACATATTTCATCATTTCAGCCGCATTTGTTTTAATGTATGAAATCGGTTTTATGTCATTTTTCAAGTTTATTGCCATAATAATCCTCCAGTATTTATATAATATCATATTAAGACTTATGTGTCAAGTCCTTTTTTTTAATTTTTTCTATAAATTTTAGGCCCATTGCACATAGCGAAATGCTATACGAAATGCGGTGCAAATAGAATGATAGTAAATTAGGTTATTCGTAATGTGTCCACATTCTGATAATTTTTACAATTTTTTCATCTTCATAAATTTGGTAAATTAATCTGTGCTGTATATTAATTCTTCTGGAAGGGGAAGCTTGCATTAAGCATATAGGGGTCATGGCTAAAAAGGTATTTAATAACTGCGGTTGAGTAAAGAACGAACTTAGTCAAATTAATATACTTGATATTATTTTTAAATTGTTTGACTTTTGGAACATTCAAAATATTAGCATATTTTACAAGTTCTTCTCATACTGCATTCGGTATATAGATTTCGCCATATAATTCTGATAACAAATTAAGTTTATCAATTATGGCCAATGATATAATCGGACCTGTATCAGCAATAATTATCATTGCTTTATCTTTTTAAGGGTTGATATTTTTTGTAAATCATTTTGAATATCATCATAACTCAAAAGCGAAATGGGGATTTTATTTTTTGATAAATAGATTTCAAAATTAACCTTGTCCATTCCTGCAAGTTCAGCGGCCTTTCCAATGGTTATTTTTGACTGGGTATAATATTTTATGGCAAAATATCGGTTGATTTCACCAGGCAGCAAACTCAGTGCATACAGGGGCAAATCAACAACCCGTTCCCCCGCATGGTAATCTGCGGGAGATGTCCGCACTGCGATAGCGGGGTTAAATTTGTCAATATATACCTGCAAACTCTTTGCCCGGAGATTTATCCCCG
>BNUW01000120.1 GCA_025997655.1 Spirochaetia bacterium | reverse complement strand
GAAGGCTTGCATAAACACATGGATGAGGAACTTCCGCGGCTTATTCAACAGGGTTGGAAAGTTGTATCTGCGGAAGAAGTAGCTGCCAAAAATAAACGGCAAGCGATTGTATAACCCCCTGCGGTATGCGGGGGTGATTACCACCGCTAAGGCGAAGAAGGCGGGGCTGTATGCCTTCCGCAACAAGACGTGGTTTACGCGGCGCAGTAGGGGGCTGGCCTTGTTGCGGTTTTGGCGAGAGGACGGTATAATAAGGTAATGGAACCAACAGCTGAGTTCATAGATTCGGCGTTCAAGCACGGCTACAACGAAGAAAGTATACGGCACGCCATCAGGACAAAAATCCATGATTCGCTGATGGTCGGTTATAGTAACAAGTACGCACTTATAGGCTTTGACTATGCACCCGCAAAAGTCCCGGAGAAATCATCGGCGAACTGGTGCGCGAAAAAATCGCAGCTTCGGGGACAGGCACGCGGTATGAGAAGAGGCTGCCCAAACAATGAGCAGCCTCCTCTTGATTGCGCTTCTACTACTTAATCAGAATAAATTCAACCCGGCGGTTTTTCCACCAATTGTCCCGGTTGGGTTTCTTGTCCGGGCCGGCGTAAGGCGCCAGGGGCCGGGCGCCGCCAATACCGATAGCGGTCAGGCGGCTCTTGTCTATCCCGAGATTTACCAGGTGATCCACCACCGTTTGGGCTCGTTGGGTGCTTAGCCTCTGATCCGCCACCAGTTCCCGCTGCCGTTCCCGTTCGGTCTGTGCCAGGGGATTGGTGTGCCCTTCCACCTGCACCTTATAGGTGTCGAATTTTTTCAACACCGCGGCAATACGCCCAAGGACGTACTCGTTGTTTGCGATAACCTCAGGACTCAGGCCGGTAAAACCGCCGGAATTGGACCCGAACACAATGGACGGCACCTGCACCTTGAGCCTGTCGCCATCCTTTATGACCAGAATATCGACCTTGATCGGCGGCGGGTCGTCGGTTGACAGGGAGCCCCGTCTGGTGCTCGCATTGTTCAGCTTATCGACGGCGCTGAAGACCCAGGTATAGTCCGAAGCGGATTGCACCAGTTCATTGGTAATATTACTGCGGCCATCCCAGATAAACTCCGCAGGAGGTTCCCCTTCGCCCTCTGCCGCAAAGAAAAGATTGTCCGTAGAATTGGGCTCGTAAATTTTTATTCCCCAATTCCGGACACCCGCCGGATCTTTGGCGCTCAGGGCAACGAACAGTTCATCATTCTCGCCATCCCCATCGGGGCTGAAAAGCTCGGGGGAAAAATGTACGTCCAACTCGGGGCCTTTTATATCACCCACGGCGATTTTCCCCGTTGTGGTGGTTACATTGCCCGCAGTATCGGTGACACTGACGGAATAGCCGTACTCAGAATCGGATTGCACCAGTTCCCCGGCCCGATGCGGGGGGGTATTGCTGTGACCGCCCCAGGTAAACACCGAAGGAGGTTCTCCGGAGCCGCTCATCTGATAAAAAAGCGCATCCGACGGCTCGTAAATTTCTATTATCCAGCTCCAGATACCCGCTTCATCTTCGGCGCGGAGGGAGATGGACCATTCATCATTTACACCATCCCCGTTGGGGGTGAAAAGCTCGGAAGAAACCTCTGTGGTCAACATGGGGCCTTCCTTATCAGACGCGTCCTCCGGTTCCGGAGGCGGTGGGGGCGGTGGCGGTGGGGGCGGGGGTGGCGGCGGCGGAGCCGGGACCGCTACGGGCGGCTCTTCTACGGGCGGGGGGGCCGCCTTGCAACCGGCAAAAATCGCTATGGCTAAAACCGCTGCAATAAAGGGAAATAATTTTTTCATATGTACTCCTTGTAGTGGGTGATTCACCTACTGCTTTCAATTTATAGTTTCGGTGATATTTATCGTTTTGTGAATAGCTTTGAGGTGGTTTTATATACTATTAATATGCTAGCATAACGGCATGAATACCCAAGTTGCCATTACCCGTTGTGAAACCTATGAGGCTGAGACGGTGTATGCCGCCCTCCGTCTTGCGGTGGACGCCGCCCCGGGGCTTGATGTTTCGGGCAAAACGGTCCTCCTCAAGCCGAATATCGTCTTCGATTCACCGCCGGAAAAGGCCATAGCCACCCATCCGGTGTTTTTGGAGGCCGCCATCCGCCTGATCAAGGAACGGGGCGCCGCCCGGATCCTGGTGGGGGACAGTCCGGGGCTGCAAACGCCAAACTTTACCGCGAAACTTTCCGGTCTTGGGGAAGTAACGAAGCGGATGGGCGCCGAATGGGTTGACTTTACCCGTGAGAAAGCCGACATTCCCTGCCCTGAGGGCAAGGCGCAGAAGCAATTTTCCCTTACCGCCGCAGTCAGGGAAGCGGACTGCGTGATCAGCCTCCCCAAGCTGAAGACCCACCAGCTTATGTACTATACGGGGGCCATGAAGAACCTTTTCGGCCTCATCCCCTCGGTGGCAAAAAGCCCCATGCACGTCCGTTTCCCCAGCCGGGAAAGCTTTGCCGCCATGATCGTGGACCTGAACGTTGCGGTTAAGCCCCATTACGCCCTGATGGACGCCATTATCGGCATGGAAGGCCCCGGCCCCGGTTCGGGTGATCCCCGGCATATCGGCCTGGTCCTGGCCTCCCCCAACCTGCTGGCCATGGATCTTGCCGCCAGCGAAATTGTGGGCTATCCCCCCCTGGAAATACCGGTCAGCCGGGATGCCCTGAGCCGGGGCATCTGGCTCAGGTCCCCTTCGGAAATCGAGTACCCCCTGCTAAGACCGGACACATTGCGTATCCCGGACTTTAAGAAGATCCCCCTCAAAAAGTCAGGGGGCCAGCTTACGGAATTCCTCCTTCCCAAACCCTTCCGTAAATTCCGGGAACGCCTGACACCCAGGCCGGAAATTGACCGGTCTATCTGCCGTCTTTGCGGTGACTGTACCCGAATCTGCGGCTCAAAGGCCATGCACATTGCAGGGGAGGGACCGGAGAAGCAGGTCCGTATCGATTACAACACCTGCATCCGCTGTTACTGCTGCCATGAGATTTGCCCGGTTAAGGCGATTGAGATACGGAAGGTTTCCTTTGGGAAGGCGCTGTTTGGGCGATCATGAAAGTCAGCGGTCGGGAAGTTCTGTAAGCCGGTGTTCCAATTCCGGTAAAGAAACAACATCTATCCCATCCTTCATGGGCCAGCCATTTTCCGCCGGGATAACCACAAAGGTATGTTTGGGGGCAATGTCTTCTATGGCGTGATAATTTCCTTCGGACAGAACCGGGCTATAGGACGCCTTGCACTCCAGCGCAACGATACTGTTCCCCAGCTTAATCACAAAATCAACTTCAGAGCCGCCGGATGTCCGGTAGAAAAAGATTTCCGCATCCGGATACCGGCCCCGTATATTGGAAAGCACTATCTGTTCCCAAATCGATCCAAAAGTCGGATGTCCTGAAAGTTCCTCAAAAGATCGCAGAGCGAGCAGGGCGGCGCTTATACCGGAATCGGCAATATATATTTTTGGGGCCTTAACCAGCCGTTTTCCTAAATTGGAAAAATAGGGGGGGATCACCTCAACCATATAGGCGCTGCTGAGCAGATCGATATAGTTTTTCACCGTCACCGAAGAGACCCCAAGTGAGGAAGCCAGGGTTGAATAATTTACGGTCTGCCCGTTCACATGGGCCAGCATGTGCCAGAGCCGGCTCATGGCCGCCGGAGTAAAGCCCGCCCATTGCAGAAGGTCCCGCTCCAGAAAGGTGGAAATAAAGCTTTCCCGCCACTCATAGGAAACACCGCCATCCGGCGCAAGGAGGCTGCGGGGAAAGCCCCCGGCGGAGAAATACTGCTCCATGGTATGCCTGCCGTCCAACTCTTCCCAAAGAAACGGGGTAAGCCGTTTGTAGGATATTCGCCCCGCCAATGACTCCGAGCTTTGCTTCAACAGATCCCGGCTCGCAGACCCCAGGATAAGAAAACACCCCGGGCGGTCCCATTCATCCACCAGGCTGCGAATAAGGGGAAAAAGCTCGGGTTTCCGCTGGATTTCGTCGATACAGATGAGCTTATCCTTCTGGGCGCTCAGGAACCATTCGGCATTTTCCAGTTTTTGCAGGTCCGAGGGGCGTTCCAGGTCCAAATAGACGCTTCCCGGGAACCCGGGAACTAGTTCCCTGACCAGTTCCTTAACCAGTGTCGATTTCCCGCATTGCCGGGGTCCGGTAACGGCGGTAACCGGGAAGTTTTTGAGGGAATGGATGATGTCCGCTTCGATCCGGCGTTTATAAAACATGGAAGCTCCATGCAAATTTAAAGTTTGATTTTAAATCTGCATAAATAAATATAGCTTGGAAGGAAGGGGAAGTCAATACCTCGTATTATTCGGGACTCGTAATACTTTACAAAAAGTCTTACCTATTCTATACTTATTACATGATTGCATATACCACCATGACCACAAAGGGACAAATAACCTTACCCGCCGCAATGCGCCATGCCTTACAGCTCATGCCCGGCAATAAAGTTAAAGTCAGCTTTGACGGCGATACCATAGTAATAGGCAAGCCGGGCGCTATTACCGAGATACGGAACACCCTCATGGAGGAAATGTCCCGGAACGGTACCGCCGGGCAGGAAGTGCGTAGTGGTGACGGCTGGGCTGCTCATGTACAGGAAGCTTATGGCGTCAATGATGGCCCCGTGCAGGATCGGCCATGAGCGCAAGTTTAGATACAAACTGCCTCTTACGCTGGCTTTTAGGTGATCTACCGGAACAGACTGAAATAATAACCGGTCTCCTTGATTCCTCACAAAGCTTCACCGTTGCGGATGCAGCCATCATTGAAGCCATTTTTGTCCTTGAGAAGGTAAAAAAAATAAGCAGACCGGCCATCACCCAAGCAATTTCAGCGATCATTGCCCAGGGGAATATCAAATGCAGCCGGGCAATTTTCAATGAAACGATGCTCCTCTATGCGGCTCACCCCAAACTTTCGGCGGTAGATTGTTATTTAAGCATAGTAACCCGGCAAACCGGCGCCATGCCACTCCTAACCTTTGATGAAAAACTGGCAAACCAAGCTCCGGGAACAAAACTGCTTAGCCGGAAATAGGGTACTGGCCGGGATTATCCAGGCCCCGCTGAATCCGTAGTCCCCTGCGATTTTTCCTGCTTTTTCAGGAGATTTCGTGCCATTTCCAGTAAAAATTCCTGAGTATCCGCCGTTAAGCGGTCAAAAATGCCCATTAATTCCTTTAAATAGGGCGAAGATTCCCCGAACATTCTTATTGAAACAGTTGCGGCGCTTCTTTTTGGAGGAATACTTTGATTGCTTGGGCGTTTTTCAAAACAAGGCTGGTATCAGCTTCGGTAATACTCATTCCGGTGTCATATCGGGGCTGGACGCTGAATTGGGTTATGGAAGCACACATGTCTTCAATGGCAGAAAACAAAGCGTTATATTTTTCACAATGCTTACAGAGCTTTTTAAGATCATGGATATAAGGAGGATCTTCATCCTGAAGGGCAAGAAAACCCTTCAAATACTTTTCTGCGGCTTGTTGACAATGAAAGCAGATAATCTCCAGCGGTTTTGGATACATATTGGCGGCAAGAAAGGCCGCCGCATCATAGTCCCTGTCGCCAAGCATCATCCAGCCTTTTGGGGTATTAGCCATATAGTACGACGCCTTTCCTTGATATTACCCGTTCGATACCGGGCATAAGCCGTTCTTTCTGATATTTGCTCTGTTTGCTGACGATAATATCCAACGGCATATTTTGTTTATCCCCGATTGCCTGCCGGATTTTCAGTCCCGCATCAATATCCCGCATCTCCACGTCATCTTTCAGGACTACATACAAATCCAGGTCTGAATCCTTATGGGGCGTTCCATAGGCATAGGAGCCGAACAGGAAAATCTGGTCAACGGGTACGGTCTGAACGATTATATCCCTGAGCATATCCAATTCCGCCTGCACCGCCGCTTCCATAAGGCCCTCCATGAATTAAGTATACTCCATCGCGGCTAATTGGGTATAGCCCGACCGGTGAGCCGTATCACCAGTTTTTCAAGGCATGGTTCGGAGCATCCGGTCATGTTCCTTATCAACAACCGTTAAAAATTCCTGCTTTTTCCCCTGGATTTACCGCCTCCTGTTCCTCCGGAAACGGGTCTGACTGTTGAAAGAGCGCCAGGGGATTATCCAGGCCCCGCTGAATCCGTAGTCCCCTGCGATTTTTCCTGCTTTTTCAGGAGATTTCGTGCCATTTCCAGTAAAAATTCCTGGGTATCTGCGGTTAACCGGTCAAAAATGCCCATTAATTCCTTTAAATAGGGCGATGATTCCCCGAACATTTCCCCCTGGCCGGTACGGAGCCAATGCTCATTTACGTTAAAGGTCACGCATATCAGCTTGATATTCTTTTCGATAAGTGCGATTTTCCCAAGCTCAATCATTGATAGGGTTGTTTGGGTTAAACCGATTTGTCTGGCAAAATCCCACTGATTTAAACCGAGTTTTTTACGAACGGCCCTTAACCTGTCGAGCACTCTGATATTCCTTTAGCCTAAATCATACCTGGAATAGTAAGTTTTCGCAATAATAATAACAAATACTTGATAACTGGATTGACAAATTAGTTAATATCTATTATTATACTACCATAAATTAGCTATTGAGGACATTTATGGTAAATAGGGAAGAGGCGGCTGGAATTTTCCGGCAATTAAGCCCTGAAAATCAGGCCAAGTTGCTCCCCTTTTTTCATCTTGCCCTGGTAGCGGAAAATTCAGCCAGGAAAGCGTTTGCTCATGACATGCCTCCGGGGGATGGCGGCTCCGGGGTGGAATATGACCTTGCGAATGGGGCTTTAGAGAAGACCGAATGAGGAGCAAGGCATGGCCGGGTGATTGCATACCGGTGTGAGAGGAAGGAGTATGCCATTTTTTAGTAAGGTTTTTACCCGTCTATAGGGTGGCTTTAAGATGGCAGGTGTTGCCTGTTTGATAGATAAGTATTTGGCGAAGGAAAATTCGTCTACAGGGAGTTAAACGAAATAAAAACCTGAAATTATAGAGGAAGTGCCGCCATCCTTGGCGTCACGAATCAAAAAAATTCGGATTTTTAAAATCAAATTCGTTTAATATTTTCAAATTAGCAATAGGAGGCTAAAATGAAGAAAAATGTTTTTCTCGTGGTAATGCTCGGTATGGTACTGGTTTTTACGGCTTGTGAAAGCCCTGCTGGTATCGCTGGGAAAGATGGCACCAACGGCGTAGATGGCACTAACGGCGTAGATGGCACTAATTGTGATTGTGATGATGATAGTCAGGCACATGGTACCGTAATCACCTTGGCTGGTACTGGCACTGCAGGTTTTGCAAATGGTTCAGGAACAGATGCAAGATTTAACCGCCCTGAGGGTATAACAGTTGATAATAACGGCATTGTCTATGTTGCGGATACGAATAATCACCGCATACGAAAAATAACACCTCAAGGAGTAGTTACCACCCTTGCCGGGAGCGGCGTTGCAGGTTTTGCCGATGCGACCGGTCCAGAGGCTCAATTCAATAGCCCGTGGCGTCTCACTGTCGACAATAATGGAACTGTCTATGTTACGGAATATGGGAATAATCGTATACGAAAAATCACCTCCTCTGGAGTGGTTACTACCCTTGCC
>BNUW01000119.1 GCA_025997655.1 Spirochaetia bacterium | reverse complement strand
ACTATATGATACATAATCACACTCACATTGTGTTGTTTCCGTATTATCTGACTTTTCATCCTTCCATTATATTGCTTTTTACAGCCGCAGCAAGCTGCGGGGTATTAAACCAACGGCTACGCAATAATAACCCATATGCAATTATAAATATCATTGAAACTTGTGAATATATTTTTATTAAAAAATCCATAATAACTAATAAAAAACCCATTACCAAAAGATACTTACCAATAATATTTGTTTCTAGTGATTTGGTGTATTCTATGCCATAAAACAATAATACCTTAGATAATTTTCCCTTTATAATCATATAACCACAAATAATGACAAATAAATCTATAAAAAGAATAATTATAAATAGACGTGTAGACATACTTACTCCGTATAAAAATTTATATGAATCGTTTTTGTTAATAAATAACATCCCGGACTATATGGTAATAACACGTGCATTCTCCCAATCGATAAGCTTATCTGCGCCATCTATATCAACAAATTCAAAATCATTTAGAAACCTATTTAATTTTTTGTATGCTCCTGATATTCCGACATAGGATTTGAATTTCCGGATCAAGGGTAAATTCTTAATCATGGGTTGTCCGGTATCAAAATCACGAGGATGAAAATATGTCATTACGTAGGAACTCTTTTTAGCCCATTGCTTTATGCAAAAATAGGGAAAAAATCTAAAATATCCACCACCGGAATATGCATACGGTTTACCAAGAATATTCGCGTAACTAATGGGAAATTCTTTAAGTCTAATCCCATCGTATTGAATAAGCGCCGAATTATCAGTCTTGTAAGAAGAAAAACCTCCATGCGCCCGAGGAGCAGGAAAAATAGAACTGTCTATCGAAATGCCAAGATTAACCAAAATATCAAAAATCCAGCGGTTGTCTTCACGTACTGAAAAACCAGGGGCGCGAAAACAACGCACCTTTTTGCCGCCAATATCTTCCAGGTACTTTATCGAGCGTTCTATATCCCTTGAAAAGACTTTGGGATTTTGTTCATAAATCAACTGGTGCATAACGGTATGGGTACCGACTTCGTAACCTTTATTGATAATATCTTTGATAATGTCAGGATATTTTTCCACTATCCAGCCAAGACAAAAAAAGGTGGCTTTTACTCCAGTGTCTTCCAGAATTTTGAAAATACGATCCATATTGCTATGAATGCGTGATTCATATTGTTGCCATTCCTTTACCGTTTTTGTGGAATCATTATCGAGAATGTGAAACCACTCTTCAATGTCAAATGTTAAAATATTCATAATAAATCATAATTTGACAAATTTATATCCCGAAAATTTAAGAACCGGTGTATAAAATTGTATACACTTAGCCTAAAATCGACATAATACTTGTCAATAACAAGTACAATAACTTGTAATTTACAAGTTGTCAAGGCTTGTTCACACCATAGTCAGGGCCTCTGCATTTACTTTTCGGTTTGTGAAAAATACATGATACAATGTCCCCATCTGTGGGAGGGGAACTATGGACATAATAGGGTTGAAGGAGAACCTGAAACGACTAAAAGATCCGAGGCGGCAATAGGGGAATTTACGGCATAAGTTAGAGGATATATTTGTCATAGGGCTGGGAACATTGCTTTGTGAAGGAGAAGATTTTGAGGACACTTTTCCACCCACAGAGTGGAAAAGTCGAGGTATTTGGCCGGTCACGGGAAGCAGAATTACGAAGTTTTTTGGAATTACCCCATGGAATACCGGACGAGAGCACATTTTTCCGGGTATTTACCCGGGTAAATCCGAAAGAATTGTCATCATGCCTCTATGAATGGCTGATCGAGGCGCGTGAAAGCACCGGGAAACACATAAACATTGATGGAAAAACGATACGGGGAAGCGGAAACGGTGAAAAACCTGCGGTTCATGTGGTAAGCGCCTGGGTTGGTGACGAAGAAATAGTGCTGGGACAGCTCGCGGTTGATGAGAAAAGCAACGAAATCACCGCGATACCGAAGTTGCTCGACCTGTTGGACATAAAGGGCGCAACTATCACGATTGATGCGATGGGTTGTCAAACAGCGATAGCCGAAAAGATAGCCGGGAAAGGTGCAACGTATGTGCTTGCGGTAAAAGACAATCAACCGAACCTCAATGAGAGTATTACCGACTACTTTGAAGGGCTTGAACAAGGAGCTATTCGGGATATACCAGAAGATATATGGATAGCCGAGGAAGAAACCGGGCATGGCAGGACAGAAAAGCGTGAAGTACGAACGGTAACGGACCTTGACTGGCTCCCTGAAAAGGAGAAATGGAAGGGTTTGCAAACGATTATCCAGTATCGCAGTTTCAGAACGATACATGGCGAAATGACTCAGACCGACCGGTATTACATCAGCAATACCGATATGAGTGCAGAGGAGTTTTATCGGTGTATTCGCGAGCATTGGTCAATAGAAAACAAGCTCCATTGGAGTTTGGATGTTATATTTGGGGAAGATGCTGCTCATGTGACGAAAGACCATGGGCCGGAAAATCTTAATATCATGCGGAAAATGGCGCAGACCGAAGGTCTGATGTCCCTCCTTCGAGCCGCCCCAAGTCCCCGGCCGGAAATCAAGCGAAAGTTTTCAGGCCCAAAAAAGCGTTTCGCCGCTGCCATGAACCCTGATTACATGCTTACCGTCTTATTCCACGGAAAGTAAATGCAGGAGCCCTGACACCATAGTCAGGGCCAGCGCATACTCAACAAGCAGTCTCCTCCGTGGCAAACACAGAGTCAAACAGGAGTTTCTCGCGATAGTCGTCAGACCAGGCCATTTGTTTAATCCTGCTTGCAACACTGCTTTTGGTTTCCTTGTCGGAACGGGCAACCGTTAAGGCGATTTTCCTGATAAAGGCCATGTTTTCAGGCCCATGGTCCTTTTTGATACGGCTGGCATCCTCCCCAAAGGCTACATCAAGCATATAATGCAACGAGTTTTCTATGCCCCAATGCGCCCGTACCGCATGGGCGAATTGCTCTACCTCCGCCGGCAAGCTGGATACAAAATAACGCCTCTCGGTGGTGATTTTCCCTTTGATTTCCCGGGTGGACTCCACCATACCGATGGAGTGTATTGTTTTCCACAAGGGATGCCGCTCGATAAGCCAGTCTACATCATCACTGACCGCATAATCCCGGTCTTCAATACGCCCATGCTTCTCGTCATGGGTCGATGTCGTGTGAAATGATATATGCTTCATCTCTTGGGCCGGTTTGCTAAAATCAAAATCGCCATAATACTCTGCAACATCCTCATGTAAGGTTTCTTGATTCCCCTTCAACGAGAACAGATAGTCCGCCTTCCCCTTCACTATCTTGTTCGCTATTTCATATTGGCAGCCCATCGCGTCTATCGTGACAATGCAGCCCCTCATCGCTATTTTGTCCAGCAAGGTCGGTATTGCCGTTATTTCATTGCTTTTTTCCGCCGTTTTTACCTGCCCGAACACCAGCCGGTTCTCCGTTGCCCATGCACTGACCAAATGTATCGCTTTTTCACCGGTCTTTGCGTTAAAACTCCCCTTCACCGTCTTCCCGTCTATCGCGATGACTTCCTTGTTATAGTCCTCTTTGATGGCCCTCACCCAGTTCATAAAGCATTCCTCCACCGCTTGCGGCTTCAGACTACAAAATACCCGCCTGAATACATCATGTTTCGGTATCCCGTGTTCCAATTTCAGAAACTTTCCCAGCCATTCCGCTTTTGCCTGTCCGTACTGCTCTATGTCTTCCCACCCCTTGGCGAATGACATGACCGCCAAAATCGTGATAGCCACGACCTCTTCCAGCGGATACAGCTTGTTCACCTCGGCCCTCGGATCCTCTAACTTTGAAAAAAATGCCATTATCGGCGCTACTTTTACCTCTCTCATGATTCCCCCTCCCAGAAAATCGTTCTCGGGGGGTATTATAGCTTATTTTACTTGGTGAGTATGCGCTGGCCCTGACACCATAGTATTAAATTTATGGATGAAAACGCTGAAACAATACGGAAAAATTGATCGTTAAATATCAAGAAACGGAGGAAGGTTTTAGGGATTTCACAGACTTTGTTGCAACGGTACGATTTAACGCCACCAAGACCAAACCGGGCATCCAACTAATCAACTTTGTACGAAACCGGCATCCCTAAGTCGCAATACACATTCAACAGCTTACAATTCAATTGCACCTCTGTCTCCTGATTTTTAGTTTTGCGTGCAGACAGTTTTTCCCCAAATATGGTTTTGTAGCGGTACATTACCACTTCGTTTAAACTTCTTTTATGATAACCTGACTTCTCTTTCCATTCATCACGACTTGTTTCATGTATTGTATTGACCGCATCATTGCGTTGTTTAAGGTATGCCATTTTAGGATCATTTTCTATTTCAGGATGAGTTACTGCGTTTTTAGGCGGTGGTATTATTTGGTTCACTTCATTCCCAAGAAATTCCCGAAAACAAAAATCGTCATATGCGCCGTCCCCGCTAAATGATTCTATGTTCTTTGTCTTTCCTTCCAATATCTTTTTCGCTACCGGTGCATCCGCTTCATCATTTCCCGTTAATTCGACCGCAAGTATTTCCTGAGTGTCCAAATCCATGCATATGCTCATCTTCATCCACGTCCGATGTTTTGACCAACCATGTTTGCGGACTTTCCATTCCCCCTCGCCATATACTTTTAATCCGGTTGAATCTATCCCTATATGGAGGTTCTCGCCATTGGCCAAACGTTTACTGACTTCCACAGGCAATCCATCCTGTCTGCGGCATAACGTTGAATAATCGGGCACACTGATTTCTCCCAACGCGGGCATTAGTGAAAATATGCTTCCGATAAATCCCTGCGCCTGCCGCAACCGTAGATGAAATTGATTTTTTATTCGTTGGCAACATTCTATTATCGTGTCCGGATACGTCTTTTCTCCTACCACTTTCTTTTTCGGTTCTATCGCCTTCCACTCTTTAATCACATCATCCGTGAGAAATACCGTTAGACTTCCACGTTTACACAAGTTTTTGTTGTATTCTGACCAGTTTTTGACCCGGTACTTTTTATTGCTCTTTTCTGACATCGTATTTCCCCCTCCACGATGTCCAAATTATACCTCATTTTCCATTATCGTTGCAACAAAGTCGATTTCACAGGAAAAATTGGCTGAAATAGCCGAACTTTCAGCCCAAACTATTAACGATATAGAAGGGTGTCGTATGTGGGTCAGCGATAAGACCATGGCAAAATTAAGCATGGCCCTTCATATAGAGGTCTATCAATTGCTATTGCCGCAGATTGAGGGAGTTGCTAATATTCCAGCCCCTGCGGAAATCTTGTTGAATTTACAGAAGGGATTAAAGAAGAATATTGATTTACAATTTGACCAATTATTCAAATCCGGTCTATTTTAAAAGTTATAACTGAATAAAAAACCGCAGGGAACGAAGAATCGCCCCTGCGGTTATAGTATGTTTTTTTTGTCCTATTTCGCCCTATCGTCCAGTTCTTTCAGGATGGAAAGTTCCGTTTCCTTGTCAAAGTACCGGGCCTTATCCAGATGGGGAACCAGGTTGATCGTTTCGCCAATGGTAAAGGCGTGGCTCGGTCCGGTGCGGGCAACCAGGGGCTGGGTTTCGGTTTTGAGCCAGAGGTGGATATCCGCGCCCAGGGGTTCAACCACCTCGACCTTTACCTTCATGTTGTTTTCCGCCGCCGCCGTTTCGACAAAATCCAGGTCCTCCGGGCGGATGCCGAAGTAAACTTCCTTCCCAACATAGTTCTTTAGGTAGGGCGCATGTTCCGCCGAAGGTTTCAGTTCGAAGGAGCCTTCTTCCAGGACTATGGAACCACCCTTTTCGGTCACCTTTACGGTGAGGAAGTTCATGGGCGGGGACCCGATGAATCCGGCCACGAATTTGTTGATCGGGTGATTGTAGAGGTACAGGGGGGAGCCGATCTGCTGAACTCGGCCGTCCTTCATAACCACGATTTTGCTGGCCATGGTCATGGCTTCGACCTGGTCGTGGGTAACATAGATCATGGTGGCGTCCAGCCGGTGGTGGAGGTCCGACAGTTCAACCCGCATCTGCACCCGGAGTTTGGCGTCCAGGTTGGAAAGGGGCTCGTCAAAAAGGAAGACCTTGGGATTACGAACAATGGCCCGTCCTACGGCTACTCTTTGACGCTGGCCCCCGGAAAGCGCCTTGGGCTTCCGTTCCAGAAACTTCTCAATGTCCAGGATCTTGGCGGCCTCGTGGACCCGGCGGTCAATTTCCGCCTTGTCCAGCTTGCGGATGCGGAGCCCAAAGGCCATGTTTTCGTATACCGACATATGGGGGTACAGGGCGTAATTCTGGAACACCATGGCGATATTCCGGTCCTTGGGGGGAACATCGTTCATCTGCTCCCCGTCAATCAGGAGTTCCCCTTCGGAAATATCCTCCAAACCGGCGATCATCCTGAGGGTGGTGGACTTCCCGCACCCCGACGGCCCTACGAATACGACAAATTCCTTGTCCTCGACGGTGATGTTGGCATTGTCCACGGCGCGGACATTCCCTTCATACACCTTGCAGATGTTTTTCAACTCTACTTTTGCCATTTACGGCCTCCCTTTATGGGTTATTTTATGCGTTTTAGTATAATCCGTTGGGGTGATCTGTCAATGGCATCTGTCCAAACACGGGGTCTGTATCTTCGCTACCCTGTATGCCGCACAAGCGGCTTCTCTACAGCCTTCGCTCCGTACAGACCCCGATCCTGCGGAACTCAGGGGCACACAACCCGGAAACCCATGGTGGAGCCACTGACGGTGGTGTAAGCCTGGAAGTGACGCTCGAACACCGTGAAGGATGCCGGGGTCATACCTTGCCACGAACCACCCCGATCGATCCGTCTCGAGTCCGTGCTCGATCTAGTGGTCTGGCACCATTCCTGCACATTCCCGCTCATGTCATATAAACCGGCAGTGTTTGCGGGTTTCGTCTTTACCGCATGGGTTGCGTTGCCTGAATTGGATTGATACCACGCTACTGTTCCCAGTACATTTCCCCCCGCATAGGTATATACCCAGGCTGCATTTCCGGGTACTCCGCCGCGGGCCGCATATTCCCATTGCGCTTCCGTGGGCAGCCTAAATCCATTGGCGGATACGTTGAACACCGCATTTTCCGCTCCGTCCGTTGTGCTTGTCCGCAGGACTTTGGTACTGTCGGCAAAATTGCTTGTCCCCGCAAGATAGTAATAGGGCGTCCGGCCTGTGACCTCGCTGTAGGCGTTGCTCCATACCACCGCATCCCGCCAACTTATGGTGGTTACCGGATGCTGAACGGTGCCTACCGGGCCAGAACCGGAGTTACCGCCTTGTCTGCCCGCATTTGCAAAGGTATACCCATTGTTTGTTGCCCATGTTTTTACCGCATCCCACAGTTCATAGGTTACTTCCGTTTCGCCCATCTTGAATGCGGAAACCGTAACATTGATGCTAGAAGCGTTACTAAAGGGGCCTGCAGTGTCTCCAATGTCTGCGGTTACCGTTCCGGCGGGAATGGTTACTAAGGTATACAAAGGCAGTGTATCGGTATACTCCGCCGTCAGTACTGCGCTGTCTGCCATGCCCGTCTTTACCGCAATGGCTTTCAGGGTGGTTCCCATGCTTACCGTGATGGGAGCTGAGTATAAGTTCGCGGGGATTGCCGTGGGGGGAGTTCCGTCAAGGGTGTAATAGATGGCCGCCCCT
>BNUW01000118.1 GCA_025997655.1 Spirochaetia bacterium | reverse complement strand
GAACAAAGCCCCCGCAATTCCGCCATTTCCAGGATATGATACACCGGATCCCCCAGGGGCACCGATACATGGGTCTGCGCCTGAACAGACACAAAAGAAAGAAAAATTAATACCGTAAAAAGCTGCTGCGGAAACCTACCCATTACTACCATCCTCGCTTGTAGGTAACTTTCGTATACTTTATGATTTTTGTCAATCTGTGGAAGGGGGGCAGGGCCAGCGCATACTTGCCAAGTAATATCCATCGTATAGATAAAAAATGAAAAGAGTCCACGGATTACACGGATGAACACGGCTAAGATAAGGAATTGTATTTCCTATCCGTGTGTATCCGTGTAATCCGTGGATAAAATTCTTGTTTCATGGAAAACCCGAAGTTCAGCCTGCAAGTATGCGCTGGCCCTATGGAAGGGGGAAAGAAACCTTGCAAAATTTTCCATTATCCTGCATGATACAGGGGTGACTTTAAACGAATTCGATATCTGGTACCGCACCAGGTACCGCCGGACCAGTTCTGCCCTCACCACCACCGCCATGGTTGCAGCGGATCTTTTCGGGGTTATGCTTTCATTCGGCATCGGTTTCTTTCTGGTCAATCTCTACGATATCGACGCCATAAACTTTAAATCCTTTGTTACCTATTGGCCGTATCTGCCCGTGTTTATTGTGGTATTTTGGGTAGCCCGCCAGTACCCCGGGGTCTCCCTGGCCCCTGCGGAGGAATTGCGGCATTTCTGTATCAGCTCCCTTATGGCCCATGGGGGTATCATCTTTTCCCGGTATATCGAGGATACGGAATTTGATCCCATTTCCGCGGCCTTTATCATCAGCTTTCTCTTTTCAACTATCATCCTTTTGATCTGCCGTTCCTGTATGCGGACGATCTTACAGATGACCAAACAGGGGGGTATTCCGGCGGTTATATTCGGGGGCGGCACTACGGGCCGGATGGTGGTAGACCGCTGTCTGAAGAGCCGGATTGGCTATGTGCCGGTTCTCATCCTGGATGACGATCCCGCAAAGGGTGATGAATACCAGGGGGTTCCCATCATTCACGATACCGGTATCGGGCCGGAACTGGTACGGCGGTACAATATAAAAATGGCAATTGTGGCCATGCCGAAGCTGGAGCAAAAAGCGCTGGCCCATATCCTGAATTACTCAGTTTCAGCCTTCCGGTATAACGTGCTCATCCCCGATTTTTTCGGCATAACCAATATCTGGATGTCCGTGCGGGACTTTGAGGGAATCCTGGGGCTGGCAACCAGCCAGAAGCTGAAAATGTTCTGGAACCTGGGGATTAAACGGTTCATCGACCTCTCCATGGTGATTGTCGGGGGAATTATCATCCTGCCCTGGCTGCTGCTTTTTGCCCTTCTGGTAAAGATTTCCTCCCCCGGGCCGGTGCTCTATGGGCATACCCGGCTTGGGCTTAAGGGCAAACATTTTAAGGCCTATAAATTCAGGTCCATGGTGGTGGATGCCACCGAGCAGCTTGAGCTCATGCTGGAGGCCGATCCCAAAATACGGGAAGAATGGGAGGCAAACCATAAACTGAAGAACGATCCCCGGGTTACTCCCATCGGCCGGTTTTTGCGGCGGGCCAGTTTTGACGAATTCCCCCAGTTGATTAATATCCTTAAGGGTGAAATGAGCCTGGTGGGCCCCCGTCCGGTGGTGGATGCGGAGGTTGAAAAATATGGCGAAGATTATGACCGTATTTTTTCGGTCAAACCGGGGCTTACCGGGCTTTGGCAGGTTTCCGGACGTTCGGAAACCGATTATGCCGAGCGGGTGGCCTTCGACACCTATTATCTGCAAAGCTGGTCCGTATGGCTGGATCTATGGATTCTGTATAAAACCGTCGGGGTGGTGATTAGAGGCAAAGGAGCGTATTAGTATGGAGAATAACCGGTATAGTCTCAATACCCGGACTTTGGTTTCAGGCGGCGCCGGCTTTTTAGGGTATTAATTTTTCTTTCTTTTGTGTCTGTTCAGGCGCAGACCCATGTATCGGTGCCCCTGGGGGATCCGGTGTATCATATCCTGGAAATGGCGGAATTGCGGGGGCTTTGTTCTCCCTTGCCCACGGCAAAACCCTATTCCCGGGCAACGGTAGTTTCAGTGGTAAATGAAATACTCAATGCCGGGGGGAGGCGTTTTGGCGGTTTAGGCGCGGGGGAAACCGCTATTCTTCTGCAGTTTCTGAAAACTCACGGGGATGCAAAAAAGGGAATGGATTGGGGAAAGGGGGCTTACCGTTTTGAAAATAATGAAAACAGCAGGATTCATGCATCGGCGGAGCTTGGGGCAATGGCCGGAACCACCTTTTCCGGCGGCTATTATTTCGAAGACGCCGATCTTGCCTGGGGAACCGATATCTGGATCTCCGCTTACATAAAAGGTGATTTAGGATCCCTGTTTTCCTACAAGTTTTTGACTACCGGAATGATGGTGCGTTCCCCCCGCAAAGTGCTTGGGACGTATAATACCTATCATGATGGATTTACTTATGACCCGGAAGATCCTGCCCGTGAAAGTGCGTCAATTACGACATACAGTGAACCGACGGCGTATTTTCCTTATACGTATAAAAAGCGGTGGGACGGCTTTGTCTGGGATATTAAAGATGTGAGTAACAGCAGTATGCATGGATGGCCCGGGGATGGCATTTCTATCGGCTATAACATGCTGCCCGAAATGGGCGGGGCATTTCTTAACGATCATATTACCTACCGGTTTGGACGTTTGGATCGGGAATGGGGCGCCATGGCAAAGGGAAGCAGCCTTATTTTAAACCAGTCCGCCCAGCCCTTCCTGGCCCTGGAAGCAACCGCGAAGCCTTTCAAATGGCTTAGTCTTTCAACATTAACCGGGGTACTTGAATATTATGACGCCGAGAGTATTAAGGACTCCGCCAAGTCAAGTCAAAACGCTTTTTCTGTAGGAATGGTTGAGCTTAATGCTAAAAATTATTTTCATGCCGATTTTGGGAGTACCGTAGTCTGGCCGAAACGTTTTGAATTGGGGTATCTTTTCCCACTGGCCGATAAGTATTTCTATCAGAATAATATCGGCGATTTTGATAACCTGGCCCTCTTTTTAAACCTAAAAGGACAATATCCCGGTATAGCCGGTCTCTGGGTGTCTTTCTTTTTGGATGAAATCAATCCTGAATCCGGAATTTTTCAATTGGACAGGGCCATGTTTGCGTATCAGGCGGGAACAACCGTAGCCCTTCCCGTTCTTCCCTTTGGGTCCTTGTCATTAAGTTATACTAAAATTGAGCCCTATACCTATACGCACACAAAAGAAATTGTCCCCTGGTATGGTGAAAACCATATGGAAACATCATACACCAATAACGGCAAGAGCTTGGGTCACTATTTGCCGCCAAACTCGGATGAAGTAAAGCTTCGTTTTGAAGCCATGCCGGAAATTAACACAAGGGTTAATGCGCAATACCAGATGATACGGCACGGCACCGATTTTGGCCCCCATGCGGTTGACGGCAGTTCCCTTTTATCGGAGCTTGACCCCAATGGACGGAGCGAAAAACCGCAGCTCAAAAAATTCTTTTTACAGGACGGCGCGTATCAATGGCTGCATATTATCAAGGTAGGCGCCGATCATACATTCCCGATGAAATACGTACCGTTTCAGGTATTTGGAGAAGCTGGGGTGGTAATTTCCTACTTTACCGATATTGCCGGAAAAGCAAATTCTGGAAGCGCATCCTCCTATTCGATTGTTGACACCAGTGTTTATCCAAAATCGACCGGGTTCATTCTGTCGCTTGGGATTCGTATATTTCCGGAGTAATTATTCAGGGTGTGTTTTTTGCTTTGCTTTAAAAAGCATCATACTAACGCGGGATAAAATATTTACTTCATTGTCCCCTGAAGTTTCAATTGACAGGAAATTGAAGTCAGGGTACATTGAAATAATTTTGCTCTGCACGCCGTCTGAAACACCGCTTGAGGGCATACAGCCAAAGGGTTTTACCGTTATAAAACCGTCCACTTTATCGTGATAATAAAGGGCCTCCGCAATTTCCATATTACCCTCTCCCCCCAGGATTCGTTTGTCATAATAGGGTTCGGCCAATGCGGAGAGTTTATTCAGGTTGTGCATGGTACCCTTTCCGCCAAATTGCTTTTGATTAAAAAACATATTAAAAAAATGGAATACAAATAAAATCGTACCGATTGCAAGGGTTTCCATATTTGCAAAGTTCATCCAATACAGTTTTTCTTTTATAGATTTTGAAAATTTAATACTGGGGCGGTGGAGAACTTTTTTTCTCCAGCATTCATACAGAGATCGGTGTGAAAATAAACAGGGTAGCACTTCGCAGCCTTCATCGATAATAAAACGGCGTAAATTATAGTTTGCATCCCCATTTGCATAATTAGAAAAAACTTCACCGGTTACAAAAATGAGGGGCAGCTTTTTTTTATCTCGGGGAATAGCCGCCAATTTTTTTCCAGCCTTATACAGTGCGATAGGTAATGTAACCATAAAAAAAGGGTTTCGAAATGCTTTGAAAAGTAAATCTTCACATTCCTTTAATGTATTGATGGCCGCTTCCCTGTCTTTTGCATAGGGTAAAACAGCACATTCGCCAATGTGTATAAGGTCGGCAAGAACAATAGCAATGGTAAATTGAAGGAGAAAGGGTATGGAACAGGTAAATGCGGAGTTTTTTGGATCCGGCGGAATTTTAACAATATCCGGATTTACAATAAGTACCCGGAAACCCATAAAACCCGCATCATTTGCAATATGCATGTATTCCTGCGGATATATGCCGAACCGGCAGGGACCGCAATCGCCGCCGCCTCCAACAAAAACAAACCGATCTACGATTTGTTCTTTTGTAAGCCCCTCTTTCTTTTCAATTTCGAATAGTGCATGTATAAAAGTACCGGAGGTAAAATAAGCCGGGTTACACATCATGCGTGTACCCCATTCACGGCCGTAATACACATCTTCAGCTTTATGCCTTCCTAAATCTCTATAGTTATATCCGTTTCGTTCAAAATAGGCGCGCATAAAAAGCGACTTCCGCTGTTCAAACATATTGTAAAGAACCGTAACTTTTTTCTTATCCCTGCGATGCCAAAGAGGATTTGGATGTCCTGCCCACTGATTTTCCCTGATGTATTTAGGCGCTTTTACCGTTGTCATTATTCCTCCGTGCAAGCATTGATTGGTATTCCTGTAAAAAATAATCAATCGTATCGATGCGTATTTTAAAAGTAGATCCCGGGCGGTTTTGATCGATGTCTCCAAACATAAAATGGGGAGTACCCGATGCGTCTAAAATATTGTCTATGTAGCTATAGATTATAGCATCATGACCGCATTTAAAACTTGAAAAATCAATTACCCCAAGATTTGGATGGCGGGCTGCAATTTTAGCGGCCCACAATGTTAGATTAGTACTGCTATTAAGGCTGCGGGTCCATACATCGGAAATAGCAAGCTGTTTTTCGTTTTCACCTTTGGGAGAAAAAAGCGGCCCTAAAAACGAATCGTCAACCGGTAAGGATTCAATGGTAAATACAGGGTATCCGCGTTTTGAAAATTCCTGCGGAATACTGTGATTAATCCCCGGGTCCTTATGGTAGCAGCGTCCCAGAAGCAAAAGTCCAATTTTATCTTCATCGATAAGGCGGTTCATCGTTACTGCAAATTGATCGCGCTGCACCTGTAAAAAGGTTTCCATTGCGCACATTCCCTGCGTAAACGCCCAGGTATTTTCTTTTTTTGTAATGCCGAGTATTTCTTTAAAATATTCAAAGATCCGCGTCTGTCCCTCATTGTGCCGCTCCAGGTTTACAACGGGTTCCCAGTATGCAATATTTTTCTCTGCAAACATATTTCTATCCCGTGTAAAAACAGCTTTTACTACCTCCGGCGTTCCCATCTGAATAACACAAGCCGTATTTGCAAGGACACCCTGCACATCAGTTCCAAGATAGGTTATTACGGGAAAACAAATCGCGTCTAAACCCTTTCCGTCCGCATCTTTATAGTTTAGAAGCTGCCAAATATGTGCGGGGGCCACTTTTGCAGGAAAGCACGGGTCAATTGAACCCCATTTATTACCTTCACTCCACAATTGTTCATTGGTAAAATCTGAAGTAACAACGGTAACACCCAGGCTTCTAAAATAGGTGCTCCAAAACGGCCCGTAGTAAAACATATTTAAAAGCCTTGGAATCCCAACGGTGAGGGAAGCGCGCTTTTTTGACGCAGCGCCTTTGTTTTTTGGCAGGGGATCAAAATCAAAATTTGAAAATGCAAGGTTTGCAGCTTCCAAACTGATGTCGGGGTTTGTAGCGCGGATTGAGTTCAGCCGTTTTGTTTCGTTCTGCGCCTGTGCCTTGTCATCTAGGGCGCCTTTTTCGCAGAGGTAACCTGAAATAAAACGGACTTTACGTTTTATTTCACTATTTGCCGCATCTGATGTTTCGATATCGACAAAAGTACGGCGGCACTTATTTGTGCAGCCGGTACATCGTGTCGTATCGTCATTTTTTGAGGCAAACTGTAACTGAGCTGCAGCATCTATGCCGATAAATGATGATGGGAAAACAGTAGTATTTGAATGTTGTAACACTTCCAGGGCTGCTCCGATAGCGCCGCTAATATCGGCGTATTTATGAACAAATACTTCGGCGCCGGGTACTTTTCTTTTTATAAAATCAACCTGCGCTTTTACCGCAGCCAGGTTTTTTTGCGTCCCCCCTTGCAGTACAAAACGTTTACCAAGACGGGCCAGGTTATTTTCCTGTACCACATAGTTCCAAATATTAAGGGGTAGCACCTGGGCCAGGCCGCACATCATTTCTTCTTTTGTCCAGCCAGCCTGCTGAAAATTTATCCTGTCCTGTTCCATAAAAACGGCACAGCCGTAATTAAATTTTGGCGCCCGGGCCGCACGGAATGCGCAATCGGCATATTCTTCAATCGGAATGTTAAACTGATTCGCCATGGACTGCAAAAAATAGCCGTTACCGGCGGAACATTGGGTGTTCAATTTAAAATCGACCACCCGTCTATTTATCATAAAAAGAACCTTAATATCCTGCCCGCCAATATCGCAAATCACATCAATATCGCCATAAAGGGCGGTGGCGCTTTTCATGTGCGCGACTGTTTCTACCACAACACTATCAAGGCTCAGGGCTGTTTTTATTATATCCTGCGCATAACCGGTTGCACCGGTTCCTATAATTTTAATAACAATATTTTTTTCCTCCCGCCAGGCTTTTAGTTTTTTAAAGAGATGCTGTACATCTTCAAGCGGATTACCCTGTGATAAAATATAGTCTCGATATAAAAGAGTACCATGGGCATCCACCAGTACAATTTTTGTGCTGGTTGATCCGCCGTCAATTCCTAAAAATGCCTTCAGGATACTGCCGCTTTGAAAAGTGCTTTCGATAAATGGAGGCGGCTCATACATGGTTCGGAATGCCAGCAGCTCTTCGGGTGATGAAATAAGAGGGGGTAGTAGAATTTGCTCATTGTCTTTTGTGGAATTGTAATTTAATTCGCCTGCGATATATTCATCAAGGCACGCAGGATCAATACTATGCGCATCATGCTGCAGCATGTCTTTCCGGGTAAAAAGTACCGCGCCTATTGCCGCAAAAAAATGGGGAAGCGCCGGTACGATAATTGATTTTTCCAGGCTTTCTTCATGTGGTATATATCCGTGCATGTCCCAGGCCGCTTTGATTTGATTACGCCATACACCGGTTTGAAGCAATGGAAGGACAGTTTTCTGACCGGGCGCCATTCACCAGCCATGTACAGCAATTTTCAAAGGCAGAATTTAAGAACCGTATTACCCGCATCATTGCTGAACGAAG
>BNUW01000117.1 GCA_025997655.1 Spirochaetia bacterium | reverse complement strand
GGCCCCGAAAGCTTTGGCCTTTGCAAGGCGGTCATCCGCCATGTCCAGGGAGATGAGGGCCTTGGCGTTTTTCAGAGCCGCGTAGGTTACCATGCCCAGCCCCAGGGTGCCTGCGCCGGAAATGACTACCACATCGGTGCATTGGATATTGGCCCGGTCCACCGCATGCTTGGAACAGCCGTAGGGCTCAATAAGCAGGGCCGCTTCCAGGGGCAGATTTTTCGGTACCTTGTGGAGGATAGCGTTTTCGGCGCTCCCACCACGGTTGACTGGTCCATCATCGGGGACCGGAAAGAGTTGGACATCCTCGGCTCCCACCTGAGCCCCTACTGTTTCCCCTACGTCATTGAGGGCATCACCAAGGGCACCTTGAAAACCGACGGCATGGTAAAGACCACCTTCAAACTGGAAGATTGGGAAAAAGCCTTTGATTACGCCACGGGCAAACACGGGGACTTTAAAGTAGCGTTCATTCCCTGAGACACAGATTTACTAAGGGCGGCGCCATAATTGATGCCGCCGTTTTTTACTTCCATAAAAGAGGAGAAACAACATGCAGCGTATTTTAAATAATCCTGACGACATCGTTGATGAAATGCTCAAGGGTTTCGTCAAAGTCCACAGCGATTTTATTACCGCCACCGATAACCCCCGGGTCATTGCGCGGTCCAACATTCCCGCCGGTAAGGTGGGGGTGGTGACCGGTGGCGGCAGCGGACACAAGCCCGCCTTTATCGGCTATATCGGCGAGAATCTCTGCGACGCGGTGGCGGTTGGCGAGATTTGCTCCTCCCCCACAGCCGCCGCTTTCCTGGACGCCTTTAAGACTGCCGACCGGGGCAAGGGTGTGGTATGCCTTTACGGCAACTACTCCGGGGATAACATGAACGTAAAGATGGCGGTTAAGATGGCCAGGAAGGACGGCCTTGAAATAAAGACCGTGGTTGCCAACGACGACGTAGCATCGGCGCCCAAGGATCAGCGGGAGAAACGGCGGGGTGTGGCCGGGGAAGTGCTGATGTGGAAGGTTGGCGGCGCAAAGGCGGCGGCGGGCGGGAACCTGGACGAGGTTATCGCGGCGGCCCAGAAGGCCATTGATAATACCCGCAGCGTTGGTATCGGCCTAACCCCCTGTACGCTCCCTGCGGTGGGGCATCCCAATTTTGAAATTAAGCCGGGGACCATGGAAGTCGGGATTGGCCATCACGGGGAGCCGGGGATTGAAGTATGCCCCCTGGAAACCGCCGCACAGATGGCCAAGCGCATGGTTGACGTGGTGCTACCCGACTATCCCTTTGTCGCGGGGGACGAGGTAGTAATACTGGTGTCCGGCCTGGGCGCAACGCCGATTATGGAAATCTACGTACTCTACGATGAAATTGAGAAGCTCATCACCGCGAAGGGTATCAAGGTTCACCGCTCTTATGCGGGAAATTACTTTACCTCCCTGGAAATGATGGGCGCCACATTGACGGTGATGAAACTGGACGATGAACTCAAGAAATTGGTGGACATGCCCTGCTACAGCATGGGACTGAAACAAAAATAAAAGGTAGCGTATTACAGAGGAGTGTAATGGTGAGCGGGTTAAAAAACAAGAACGGCAAACCGGTTCTTCTAAAGATGGTTGCGGAGATTCAGAAGAACAAGGATTACCTTGGCGAGGTGGACGGCCTTATCGGTGACGGCGATCACGGGATGAATATGAACAAGGGCTTTACCATGTTCGGCGAGCAGATCGCGGCCAAGGAAATAGGGTTTTCCGAGGGGCTTGATGAATTGGGGACCCTTCTGTTTTCCAAGATAGGGGGCTCCATGGGGCCAATCTACGGAACCGTCTTTACCGGCATGGCGGAGGCGGGGGAAGACCTTGAGGATATTGATACTGCGGGTCTTTCAAAAATGATAGACGCCGGACTTACGGGCCTGCACGATGTGGTAGAGGCCCAGGTCGGTGATAAGACCCTGGTGGATACCCTGGGCCCGGCAAATGAGGCCTTGAAAAAGGCCGCCAAGGAAGGGAAGTCCCTGTCCGAAGCGCTGGCCGAAATGAAAGCGGCGGCGGCTCAGGGCCGTGACTCCACGAAAGACCTGGCCGCCAAGTTCGGCCGTTCAAGCAGGCTGGGGGAACGTTCCCGGGGAGTGCTGGACGCCGGGGCCGTATCCTGCTGCATCATCCTCACCGCCATGGCGGATGGCATTACGGAACAGTTGGGGGCAGGGGCATGACGCACACCATCGTTATCGGCTGTGACAATGCCGCGGTACCCATGAAGACCATGCTGATCAAGTTCCTTGAAAGCAAAGGTGTCACCGTAGAGAACAAGGGCTGCGACAGCGCCGATGACCCAACCAATTATCCGGCGGTGGCAAAGCGGGTCTGCGAGGCTATTATCGAAAGCGGGTATACCAAGCGGGGCCTCCTGGTATGCGGTACCGGAATCGGCATGGCCATATCGGCAAATAAGTTTAAGGGCATCCGCGCCGCCTGCTGTCACGATAATTTTTCCGCAGAGCGTTCTATCCTCAGCAATAACGCCAATGTGCTGACCATGGGCGAGCGGGTTATCGGCCATGAGCTGGCGAAGAAAATTGTTGGGGAATGGCTCACCCTGGAATTTAAAGAGGGCCCATCATCGCCCAAGGTTCAGGAAATTATTGCCATTGAAAACGCGAATATGAAGTAAGACCTTTTACAATGAATGTCTTGGGGTAACGGATAATAACTTCCTGCTTTCAAGACGTTCTCTAGCCTCAATTAAAAGGGTATGAACTTTTTCTTCCAATTCCTTTTTTGGCGGTAAATCCGTCCAGTATTCGGCAACCATGATACCGTCTTTGTCCATTTCAAGAAGTTCTATAAAATGAGACCAGCTTAATTGTGTCGCCAGTGGCGACACAATCTTTTTATCCGGGAATTGTTCTGCAAACTGTAACATCCGACGAAGATTACGTAGTTCAAAATTCCTTCCATATTTCTCTAACAATTTAACGGATAATGTCGCACGACTATTTGTTTCCCATAATCTGCCCTTTTTTGATGCAATATTTCCTTATTTATCCGGAATCCTACTTGCCAGAAAAGCATGGTAACGGCACTTTTAGCTTGGGAAATGGCTTTCTGCCTGCTCTTTTCTATATGTCAGGCTGGTTTTCAAGCGCCCGGGTAATGCCGGAACCAAAGCCCCGGTATATCATAAACAGTGAGCAATAGGTACGCAGAAGGTTGTTCCGTACAACCGCCTGGCCCAGCTTGATGCTCTCCACCGTTAAACCGTTGGGCAGTTTTCCGGGACTGATTATCTCTATCCGGTTATCGAATATCGCCTTTTCTAAGAGTGTATCGTATTATGGGTATTTTGGCAATACCTTGTCCTTTATGCGCGAAGTGCCATGCGTCCCTTTCTTTACCCCTTTCCTATAGAAAGCGAACCAATTGAATCTGGTCAACATACGAAAAATGTGTATCGAAAGTTGCAACCGGTAGACCGTAGACATGGGCGGTCGCTGCTATCCAGATATCATTTTAGGGGATTTTCTTTCCCTTCTTCCGTAATTCTGATTTGATAAGGGCATAAGAAAGGGGTATGTCTTCACCGTCGATAGGTATGATTTCAAACTTTGAAAGGACATCACAGAATAGCTCCATATTTGAATCACGGTAAGAAGATTTATAAGCGCCGTAGTACAACTCACCTTTAGAAATTATAGAAACATAAGGCTTTTCTATTTTTTGAAGCAGACTGAGTGCTTCCGGCTCATTGTGCATCATCTTTATAATGACATTGGTATCTATAATGCTGCTACCATTCATTTTCATCGACCGCTCTGGCGGATTCTAAAATCTCCGTTAATTCCTGAAATCGTTCGTCCGTAAGGGACCCGGCGAATTGGAGATAGGTTTTTTTATTCGTTTCCTTAACTTCATTATCAAGAATAGTAATAATTGCCGCTTGGTTTTTTTCTGCATGTACGGGAGAAACCGGGATAAATGCCTGACCGTCATAATACGCTTTTACCGCTACCATAAGAGACCTCCGTTATTATATAGTATACTCATTATTCGTAAGTTAGTCCAATATGGACAGTGGCAGGTACCCCCTCTTTCTTTACCGTCCATTTTATATTTCTCCGGCCCTTTTTATATCCCGGTAAAAATTCTCATGGGATCCAGTCCGTTTATTTTTCGGTCGAGCGCCAGGCACCCCTTTCATTTCCCTTCCCAAATATCCTACCAAATAGTATTGACTGGATATAGTTTAATATTTGGATCAACCGTGACAACACTCATTTTTTCTACAATGGCAGTTGCTACAATTAATCTATCAAAGGGGTCTCTATGAATAAAAGGCATTTTTTCTATTTCCGCCATATACCGTCTATCAATAGGGAGCAAATTAAACCCATTTGCATCAATCAAATTAAGCATTTCCGTTGTGTTACCATCAAAAAAGAGCTTCTTTAAACTTATTTTTATGGCAACTTCCCAAACCGAACCAATGATCACAAATTTTTTATTTCGTTCCCCAATAATTACCTGCTTTGCTGTTTCTGATAATTGGGGATCGCCTGAAAAAAACTAAAGCAGGGTATGGGTGTCTAAAAGCAAATCCATTAATGCATATACTCCATAAAATCTTCCAGGGGAGCATCAAAATCATCGGCCATTTTGATTTTGCCTTTAGCGCAGCCAAATACCGGGGTTTTTCTGGGGATGACGGAATCCGCTGAAGCCTCTTTAACCGGAAAAACGATGATTTCTAATTCAGTCCCGATATAGGTTTCCGGAATTGGCAGGGTTATTTGTTTGCTATCCGGTGTAAAAATAGTTCGTATCATAGTAGTTTTGCCCCCTTTATAAACCGGCATAGCCAGGCACTCCTGTTCTCCCTTTTTTTTAATATATAATATTATCCCGCTTCTCAATTAGCGAGACCAAATAACTATTCTTCTCTTTTAACTCTTCATTCAGTCTTTTAATTTTATCTTTTCTTGTTCTATAGAATAAATTACAAATTACACTGCTAAAACGTATAAGACTTAGTTTTTTTGATATTCCTATTATCTCAAGAATAGTTACTATAAATGGTATACATAACTGTACTGCAAATATTAACGGCTCTGTTTTATCCCAGGATGGGATTATATGGCGTATACAAAAATATATTACAATAATTAGGGAAATTATAATTAATAATATTGGCAATAATTTATTCATTGCTATAATAGGCTCCATATGATCTTTTATTCTTTCACTCAGTTGGCTGATAAGTTCCTTTTGGAATTCAATTTTAACATCCAATTCACGACTGTCTTTCAGTACCTTCAATCTTTCATTCTCCTTCTCCATCGCAACAGCTTCTTTTCTTAATGCCTGATTTTCGTCCAATATTGTTTTATTATTTTCCTCCCAAGTTGAATCAATAATGGATTCTGTTAATTCTCGCATTTTATCTTCATGTTTTTCTTTTCGTTCTGCTGCTAGGGTGGCAAGTCTCCCTATTTCTTTATAATATTCATCCTCATCCTTAATAGACAATAGTTTTTCAATCTCGGAGGTATTAATTTCATTAATATCAAATGCTAATTTCACACAATCCTTTGAATGAATCCCTATATGTTTATAGGCTCTGTTTTTATTATCTATTGCTGATAATAAATCCCTGTTAGGTAGTTTTTTACTTAAATACATGGAAAATATCTTGGAAATCTCTGATTTCATTAAATTGGTATCATGATATGGAAATACAAGCCATAATAAAGTTATTAATTCTTCAGCACGAATAATCAATGGCAACTTGGTTGATAAGCTAATCTTGTTTTCATAATATCCATGTGAATCAGTAACAAAAAAAGAAGAGGTGTTAGAGAATGAATCTTCTTCGTCTGTTCTATTTTCTTTAACAAAATTCATAGCCATAGCATCATGCAATGCCCCGATTTTATTTATTTTACGATTTCCTATTGTTTTATAAATTTCAGACCCGGGTGCATTTTTTTTCAATCTTTCGTTTGTGGTCATATCTATAATTCTTATTTTATTATCTCTCAGAAATGATTCTATGAATTTTGAATGCTCTATTAAATCTTGTCCGGTTAGATTCTTCCTATAACATCCAAATTCGATACTTTGCCTATCTTGTGATGCAAACATTGGTACATCGTTTATTTCATAAGATTTTCTCTGTAAAAGATTTTTAATTTCAACGATAGTTTCTGGTAAAATACAAAAATCATACCCTGCTTTTATCCCGATTTTTAATATTTGCTTACATGTCTCGTAATATTCTATTGAATTTAAGTCCATCAAACTAATAATAAAATTAGTATCCAATAACATTATTTTTTTATCGTCCAGTCTTTCAGGATCTAAAAGCGTAAAACATGAAATTAAAGCGCCCAGAAACAAATTTTCAATTAATACTTTATGCTCAGGTACTCTTAAAAAAGAAACTAATAGATCAAAATCTTCATCTTCTATTATTGTATCGAATGGTCTACGATTAAAATAAGCTAATAGATTCTTCTTATTTTTCTCTATTATTTCATTTAGGCTTAGGGGACTTTTTATTCCTCTTTTTTTCTTTTCATTGAGGAATATTATATTCAATTTATCAGTTTTTTCTTTTTGTATATCTATAAGTTGAGAAACATCTGAAAATGTAATATCACTAAAATCAAAACTATGATCCCCATAAACATGAAACATCCCAGAATAATTTTTATTGATTTTACTTAATATAAGCTCCAGTGTTGGAAATGGTATATCCAAATGATATTCATTAAAAATAGTCGTTTTCAGTTCATTAACATATCCTTTTTTTCCAACAGTGCCAAAATGTTGTTTTATCGCAGTCTCAACTAAATCTTGAAATATATCGAGAACAGAACCGACATTACCTTTATTTTCTTTAATTGCGCTTAATGTTGCATAAATCAATATGCTTTCCATATTTATCCTCCTGTCCCTAAATTCTAAGGATTACTTTCACTTTTCCTTTCATCAACGGCATATCCCACAACTGCTCAATCTACCCAAAATTTGATATAAATCTATCATTTATGGACCTTGCCATCACCTTAAGGCATTTTTGCACGACTTTTGAAGGTCTGTCAATATTGAATTTCTCAAAATATCTCTTTCCGTCTAATCCCAAAACGCTCCCCTCATCATTTCCCTTTCCCTTTCTTCTTTTCAGCAGTAAACAAGTCCTTCGTCATATTCTGATACAACTCAAACAAATATGCAACCCTCCTCCCGGCGTCATCCTCAAAGGTCTTCCCATAGGCTTTTTCCACGGCCTTATCCAGCTTCTGGTGGGCCTTGGTCAATTCAGGGGGCATAGCATTTTCATCATAGAGATCTGCCAAAGAAGAATCGGGGAATAATGCACGGGCATCCAGTACTTCCTCTGCCACTGTTTCTATGACTTCCCTCTGTTTATCTGTTGGTTTAGGCCAGGGGAAGTTATTATAAACAATGGATGCTGAATAGCGATAGTCACTTTTTAATCTACCACAAACATAACGCATCCAAGCCATGTGCATGGTTGATGTTAGTACCCCAAATTCATATAGAGTGGCACCGGGGATTATGATATTAGAATCTCCAGCTATAATATCTTTGCTCAAAAAACCTATAGGAATATATTTTCTTCTTTCGGAGGAATGGCGGGGGATTATTATATAATCAGTATCGGGCTGTCTTATTTCTCCAAATAGGGTTGGAAATTCTGCTAGCTTTTTTGTTGCCCCACGAGTACTATTCTCCCTAAGTTCCTTCACATTTTTTATTCGTTCCTGGATTGGTTTTGATGCTTTGTATTTTGCCGGAGACACGACAAACGCATGAAAGGAAAGTGATATACTTTTTCATAAGACCTGGGAGGGGTTAAAGAAATGGAAGAGGTATTATCATTTCTAGAAAGCTTGGAAGATGACCGGCAACAATGGAAAGTAGAC
>BNUW01000116.1 GCA_025997655.1 Spirochaetia bacterium | reverse complement strand
GGGGGTCGCGGTCCATGAGGAGTTCCTTGGCGATTTCCGCGGGGAGGCTGGTGAACAGGTAGCCCGAGGGGTCTGAAAGCTGGGTGACCAGCCAGTCGGTCTGGGCATGAAAGTTCTCCAGTTCGGCAAATTCCTTTTCCTTATCCGCCATCACCTCGTTCAGTTCCTCAATGAGTTTTTTCATCTCCGGGATAAACTCCACCAGGCCCTCGGGGATAAGCGCCACCCCGAAGTTTTCCTTGTTGTCCGCCCGCTTCACCACGGCGTCAACGATCTGGTCCACCACCTGGCCCAGGGAAAGTTTTTTTGCCTCCACCTCTTCGGAGATGAAGCAGATGTTAGGCTGGGTTTGGAGGGCGCACTCCAGGGCGATATGGCTGGCGGAACGTCCCATGAGTTTAATAAAGTGCCAGTATTTCTTTGCGCTGTTGGCGTCCCGTTCTATGTTGCCGATAAGTTCGCTGTAGGTCTTTACCGCCGTGTCGAAACCGAAGGAGATTTCGATATGCTCATTTTTCAGATCCCCGTCTATGGTCTTGGGGCAGCCGATAACCTGTATCTTTGAACCCCTGGACAGAAAGTATTCCGCCAGAAGCGCAGCGTTTGTGTTGCTATCATCCCCGCCGATGATCACCACCGCGTCAAGGCCCAGCTTTGTTGCGTTTTCCAGGGAGGCGGCAAACTGTTCCGGGGTTTCAATCTTGGTCCGCCCGGAACCGATCATGTCAAAGCCCCCGGTATTCCGGTAGACGTCCATCATGGCGGCGGTAATTTCCACACTTTTGTTGTCGATGAGGCCGCTGGGGCCCCCCTTTAAACCGATAAGTTTTGAATCGCCGTTGCCCTTCTTAAGGCCGTCGTAAAGGCCGGCTATCACATTGTGGCCCCCCGGAGCCTGACCGCCGGAGAGGATCACCGCCACGGAAAGTTTGCGGCCCATGGTTTCGTTCTTGCCCGGCGCAAAGGTTGCTATGGGCTGCCCGTAGGTTTCCTTAAAAAGGGTCTTTAACGCCGCCTGATCCGCAATGGATTCGGTGGGGCCGCCCAATTTGACTGCTATGTCGCTTTTTAAAATGCCGGGAAGTTTTGGTTTGTAGGTATAACGAACTTTTTGTAACGCCGATAATGCCACTTTGTACTCCTTGGAAAAGGGAAATGTTGTAATAACCGTTATTGTACCGGGAAACCGGGGGGATGATCAAGGTTTGGGGAAAACCTCGCTCAGGTCGATGACACAGCCGGGGAGGACATGGATGGCAATCGTACCGGTTTCGTCGTAGGTGGCGGTGGTATAGACGTCGTTGACCAGGAGGTGGACGTGGACCAGGCGGCGCTCGCCGTCAACGATCCAGTATTCCCGCACCCCTATCTTCTGATAGAGGTTAAACTTGACCAGTAGGTCTACCCGGGCGGTTGAAGGGGACAATATCTCGATGATAAGGTCCGGCGCCCCGTAGCAGCCCCGCTCGCTTATCTTGGATTCGTCACAGATAACGATGATGTCCGGTTCCACATGGGTTTTGTCGCTATTATCCTTTTTGGGGTACGGCCTGACACCGAAGGGGGCGTCGAAAGCTTGACAGGTCTTCCCCCGGAGGAAGCTCAGAATTGGGAAGTAGATCTCCCGCTTGATAATCTCATGCCGGGTAGACGGGTCGGCCATCTGGTAGAACTCCCCGTCGATAATCTCTGCCCGCACATCGTCGGCCCATTCCCGAACATCGGCATAGGTATACTGCGATTCTTCTTTCTCTACTGCTACCATGATTCGTTCTCCCTTACTCCACTATACCACAAACTCTTACCCTATGGTAGTTCCCCGGAACGCTTCCCCCCGCAGGATTTTTCGAAGGTTTGGGAGGTCCCGCCCCGCCGCGCAGATAACCTTCAAGCCAAGCTCTGCGGCGCGGCGGCTTGCCACGGGGTCAAAGGGCACGTTTTTGCCGGGGGTCCATTCATCACCCACCAGGGCGCGGAAGTCCGGCCAGGAGATGGCGTCAAGGGGCTTTGCGTTGGGGTCCTGCTTGGGGTCGGCGGTGTAGACCCGTTCGATGTTGGAGAGGTTGATCACCGTGTCCGCCTGAAAGCGTTCCGCCAGAAGCACCGCGTCGTTGTCCGAGGAGAAGCCCGGTTTCCAGCCCGCCGCCACCAGAACCTTCCCGGTCATGGCCGCCGCCTGTGTGGGGTCCGTCACCACGTCCTGGGAACACCACTCCCCCATAAGCGCCTTGACAAGTTGGGCGTTGAGCCTGGTGGCCATCACCCCGATCCAGTCCGCCTCGGTATCACTGCCCGCTGCCAGAGCGATTTCCCGGTATGCCTTCTGGTAAACCCGGGCGGGACCGCCGCCGCCGACCACAAAGATAAAGCGCCGTTCCGCGTCCGCCCTAAGGAATTCCCGAATCAGGGCGACAAAGTTCGTTAAAAAGGCTACGTCAACCGCATCGGGGGCCACAATGGAACCACCCAGGGAAATGACCGTTATCATATTTTGTTCCTCTTACTCCTAATGATAGTAAACACCGTTTATTGTAATGTCACTCCAGAGGGATGAATAGGACCTTAAGTCCCCCACGGCTTCCTCCCAGAGGTTTTGCAGGGCGTAGTCCCGTTCCCGTATGGTTGTACGGCCCCTTGGGTCCATTTGGGAGAGGGTGGTAAAGCCCCGGGAGAAGATTATCCGCTGGTTGTCCAGGCTGCCGAAATAGTAGTCCGCGTTTTCCTCAGACATTGCTCCCCGGGCGGGGTCCACCGGTATCCAGCCAAAGCTGTCTATCCAGAATTCCGCCCAGTAATGACGGCTGACCATGCGGTTCCGGTCCAGCAGAACCCCGGAAACGGGTATGGCGGGGATACCTGCGGAACGGGCCAGGGCGCAGAAGAGCAGGGCCGCCGTATAGGGGTCCGCCTTTTTTGCCTCCAGCGCTTCCAGGGGACCGCCGGGAAGGGGGGACTCCTGAATGCCCCCTTCGGCCAGGAGATAATTGTAGATACGCCGGGCTTTGGTATAGGGGTTTTGCTCCCGCCCCAGGATGGCGGCGGTCCGTTCCTTTATCCGGGGATCATCCGAGGGGATCAAGGGACTTGCAACTGTGTAAGCCGCGGTAATTGGGGAGGCGCCCCCCCCGGCCCTCACGGAAGCGGCATTGACATTGGTTTCCACGGCATACACTTCCACCAGATAGGACAGGGTGACCCCCGTGTTGGCGCCGGCGGACAGGTTTTGTAGTTGGAAAAGGGTGGTTCCCCGGTAATTTTCGATAAAGGGCTCAAGGGAACGGGACAGGGTTTGGATATTCCGCTGGGAGGCGGAGTTTACCGGCCGGGGCAGCCACAGGTAGAGGCGGTTCGGGCTTTCCGCTTCCGCTATCCGTACATCCACGGAGTAGGAGATGGCGTAGCTCCGTTTATCCTTGTAGGTTTTTGTTCCCGGCTTACCGGTGATGTCGAAAAACACCGGCCGGGCGCTTCCCCGGTTGGTTCGTACCGTAAGGTTTCCCCCGATAGCCCCATCGGGAACTCGCACCCGGATTTCCCGCTCGCTCCAAAGCTCGTAGCCGAATTCGGTTTCCGAAACCTCCACCTCTCCGGGGCCGCCGCCTTCCGCCTGAGACTGCGGGAGTTCCGCGTCCCAGGCAAAAAACACCCCGCTTCCTTCCCGGGATGCGCCGAAACCGTTTCCCCGGATGGTTACCACGGAGCCTATTTGCCCGGATACCGGTTCTACCGAAATGATGCGGGGGCCTATGCCGGTATACTCCCCCTCAATAGTCTGGGGCATGGTTTCCCGGTTGGAAAACAGGGCGGCGTTGCTTTTCTTATTGTCCCGGTGTACCGAAACCAGGCCGGAATCGCCGAATTCGGGGATACGCACCTGAATCCGGGTATCGGTCCATTCGAGGTAGGATGAGGTGATGGGGGTGACCCCGGCGATGGTTACGTAGGATTCCTCCCGGCTATCCCCGAAGTGCTCACCCGAAATGGTAAGGATTTCCCCCATTATCCCTATCCGGGGATTGATGGTATGTATCCGGGGCTGCCGGTTTTCGCATGAAAAAAGGAGGAACAGGACGCAGAACAAGTAACCACGTCTCATCCCGGCAATACGCCTTCCGTATAGGGGAGCAATTCCAGTTGGATTTCTATCCGGGCTTCATTGGCGGACCCGACCTTTCCCAGGGGGAAGAAGTATATCTGCTCGCCGAATTCCATGGGAATGGACTGGAGGGTTGTCTGGTAGCGGACCCCTTCGTTGGGCACATTTATCCAGATTTGACCCTGGGCAACCAGGAGGCTCCTCCCGTTTTCCTGCTGATAGGGGGTGAATTGAACATAGACCACCACATTTTCCCCGATTAGCTTGAGGCTTACCGGCTTCCCCAGAATAGTTACCTTTGAATTGTTGGAGTTCCAGATTTCTTCATCCCCCGGCGCCACTATCCGGGCCACGATGTTCAGCACCACCGCCCGTTCCCGCAGGCCGGGCATTATACCGTCCTGGGGCGGTTCCTGGGCGAAAACCAGGGCACCGGCGGCCAGGAAAAGCAAACCCCCAAGAAGGGGAAACTTCTGCAAACAGGGACACCGGTTCATCGGGACTTGCTGCCTCCATGGTAATCCGCCGCCCTGATAATGGCCGGCTCCCCGGAACTCATAAAGCTTCTGCTTTCCGGCAGGCGGATGATCACGATATCCGGGGAATCGTCCCCCAGGTATTGTAAAATCCCGCTTAAGTCCGAAACAGGCGACAGGGTTTCCAAGGCTGAATAGGTCAAGGTTGAATCCGCAGGGGAGGCCTGCCGGGGGCTTCTGACAAAGAACACCCCAAAGGCGAGGATCAGCGCGGCGGCGGCAACAACAACGGCTGCTGCTGCTGCGGGCAGGGGCACCGGGACCGTGCGGTTCCAGACCCGCGCCGGAAACTCCCTCGGGGTATTGAGCCGCCCCCAGACCCGCTCCCGGCAGGCTGAAAGCCCGGCAGCATCCCCGGAACCATCGGACAAGAGCCGGAACTGTTCCAGGTGATTCCGGCAGGGCGAACATTCCGCTAAATGGGCTTCCAGTTTTTCCTTCCAGGGGGAGGGGAGTTCCCCGTCATAGTAAAGGGAAAGCATTTGGGGATCAGGACACATCATGAACCATCCTTTAAAAGCGTGGCCAAGCGCTCACGGGCTCTGAACACCCGAACCTTGACATTACCTTCACTGATGCCAAGGACTTGGCCGATTTTCTTATAATTAAGCTCACCATACTCACGTAAGATTAACACCATCCGCAGATTCTTAGGCAATTTCTTCAGGGCCTCCTGAACTTCCTCACGGGACTCCTTTGCAAGCAATTCGCTTTCGCCGGTTTCCGTCTTCCGTACATCCTCCCGAAACGCCTTTTGGTAGGCCCTTCGTTCCCGGTCCTTCCGTTTCACGTAATTTAAGGACCCGTTGGTTGCCACCCTGATTAGCCAGTACTTGGCCTCCTCAAGGGTGGGGAAGACCATCTTCTTTTCGTACAGCCGGGAAAAGGCCTCCTGGCAAAGGTCCTCCGCAGCTTCCTCGCTGCCTGAGATGCGGTACGCCACCCGAAACAAAACCGGGAATACGGTTTCGTAAAGCCGGCGGAAATTCGCATCAAACCCATATCCAAGGGACTCCTGTCCATCGAACGTTAGTTCGCCTAATTCTGAAAACAATGTATTCCCCCGGTTGTTACACATTTCCGTGGTACATCATATTCGGCGCCAGGTGACGCCCGTAGGACCGTCTTCCAGCAGAATACCCCGCTCTTTCAGGGTGTTCCGTATACTATCCGCCGCCGCAAAGTCCTTTGCCTTCTTCGCTTTTGCCCGTTCCGCAAGGAGCGCCTCAATTTCCGCTATCTCCTCCGGGTTGCCCTTTTCCGCCTCCTGCCGTGCCCCTGCGGCAATGTTCAGCCCAAGGATACGGTCCATGGCAAAGGCCGCCGCCAGCGCCTCCGCGCCGTCTACCGTCTGATCCCTGAGCAGCCCCCAGAGTTCCGCCAAAGCCCGGGGCGTGTTGAGGTCCTCGTCCAGGGCCTTATGAAATGCCTCAAGGTAGGCCGCGGCATTTCCCCCGATTTCAGCGCCGCTTTCGGGAAGCCCCCCGGCCTTTTCCGCCAGGACCCGTATGCGGTCCCCCAGGGATTTCCGAGCGTTCCGTGCGCCGTCCAGGGCCTCGTAGGAGAACTGGACCTGGCTGCGGTAATGGGCGCCCAGGAGGAAGTACCGGTAATCCAGGGCGTCATACCCGGCGTCAAGGAGGGTTTGCAGGGTGAGGAAGCCCCCGGCGGATTTGGACATCTTCCCCTTATCCTGGATGAGGAATTCGTTGTGGACCCAGTACTTTACCCAGGGGTGTTTCCCCGTGGCGGCCTCGCTCTGGGCAATCTCGTTGGTGTGGTGGATGGTGATATGGTCGATGCCCCCGGCGTGGATGTCAAACTGCTCCCCCAGGTATTTGATGCTCATGGCAGAACATTCGATGTGCCAGCCGGGATAGCCCCGGCCCCAGGGACTGTCCCACACCAGGGCCTGGTTCTCAAATTTGCTCTTGGTAAACCAGAGGACAAAGTCGTAGGGGTTCCGCTTGTTTGCGTCCATGTCGGTACGGGCGACCTTGCGTTCGTCAAGGTTTAACAGGGCCAGCTCCCCGTAGGCGCGTAACTTGGTGATATCGAAATAAAGATTGCCCCCCGACTGATAGGTAAAGCCGTTAGCCTCAATCCGTTTGATAAGGGCGATCATCTCCCCCACATGCTCTGTAGCCTTACAGACCACGGTGGGGCGCAGGATATTCAGCCGTTCCGTATCGTTAAAGAATGCCTTGGTATAGAAGTCCGCGATTTCCAGGACGCTCTTGCCCCGTTCCTCCGCAGACTTGACCATCTTGTCGTCCCCGTCGTCGTTATCCCCGGAAAGGTGGCCCACATCGGTGATGTTCATCACATGGGTTACGGTGTAGCCCCGTTCCCGCAGGGTCCGCACCAGGGTGTCGTGGGTGATGTAGGCACGGAGATTCCCGATATGGGCGTAGTTGTACACCGTGGGGCCGCAGCCGTAAAAACCTACCTCGCCGCTCTTGATTGGCTCAAAGACCTGCAATGTCCGTCCAAGGGTGTTATAAAGGGTAAGCGCCATGGGTTTAGTGTAGGGGAAAAATGGGAAAAGGGCAAGAGTTGGAAAAGAAAGGCAACCATGAATAACACGAACCACGCGAATAGGTGTATACTAGAGGAAGGGAGAAACAATATGAGTGAAACGTACACAGAAATCACGCTAAAGAATGCAGGGGATGTGGCTATGGAAGTTCGGGGGCTTATCAAGGAGTCGGGAGTGCGGCAGACAACCGTGCGAGCCCTGGTGGATACCGGCTCAAGCGATCTGGTTATCAACGAAGCGATACGGCAGAAGCTGGGGCTGGAGATTGAGAGAAGCGGTGAGATTGAGCTTGCCAATAACTATAAAGAGACCTTTCTGGAAACAGAGCCGGTACGGGTGTACTGGAAAGATCGCGCAACCGCCTGTAGTGCGGTGATTATGCCCGGACAGGCAGACCAGCGGTCTGTGGAAGTACTCCTGGGCGTCCTCCCCATGGAGGCGCTGGACCTTACCGTGAACCCTTTCCTACAGGAAGTAACCGGCGCCCACGGTAACAAGAAGCTGTATAAGGCCAAGTAAGGGATGACTGCCATATCAGAACTGCCAGCCGATGTTCAGGGCGGGCTGGAGATACCCCGGCTGGGAAGAGTCCCCTGAGGTCAGCACATGGGTAAAGTCCGCCCCGGCGTCGATAAAGAAGTGCCCTTTGATGTACCACCGGAAGGAGAGTCCCGCATCCAGGGAAAGGTACATGCCGGGGGAATACATTGTTTTCAGAATTAGGCGAACTAACGTTCGATGGACAGGAGTCCCTTGGATATGGGTTTGATGCGAATTTCCGCCGGCTTTACGAAA
>BNUW01000115.1 GCA_025997655.1 Spirochaetia bacterium | reverse complement strand
CTTACAATACAACAAATTACGCGCACACTCAACAGAACGCCCTCATCTGGTACGGGTAATCCGTATTGTCCGGGGGCTTTTATTCCTCCTGTATTTTGTGCCGCTTGAGCGGTGTGGAAGAAACCATCTCTTTCGGGGTGGTTCATATATGTTTAGGAGGCTTTATATGAAGAACTTTTTCAAACTTTTCGGGGTTATCGCTCTAGCGGCGGTAATCGGTATTGGGCTGGCGGGCTGCGACGGTGGCGGTGGTGGTGGCACCACCACCACCTATACCGCAGTCCAGGCCGGCGGAATATCCGGTTCGGCGGATTCCACCGCCATTAGCTTCACCTTTAGCCCAGCGGTGGACGGTTTAACGGATGGCGATATAACCGTGGCCAATGGTCCCGGCGTGGTAGTCACGGGTACACTTACCGGTAGCGGGACGAATTGGTCCCTGGCGCTTACTTCGGTAACTACCCCGGGCAATGTAACGGTTTCCATAAGCAAGCCCGGCATAGAAAGCGGTAGCAAGACCGTGACCGTGTATAAAGAAGGCGCAACTGCTGATACAACCTATACCGCAACCCAGGTCGGTGGAACAGCGGGAACCACCACCTCCACCAACATTAGCTTTACCTTTGACGCAGCGGTGACCGGGTTAACGGCGTCCGAAATAACCGTGAACGGTGCGGCAGCCAAGAGCGGCGGGGCGCCCGTCTCCAGCTCCGGCGGGACTATTTGGACTTTGCCAATTACGGTTTCTGCCGAAGGCAATGCAACGGTTTCCATAAACAGGACCGGCATAGAAAACGGTAACAAGACCGTGGCCGTGTATAAAGCGGGCGGCGGCGGCGGTAGTGGGCTTACCATTACTGGTATACCGAGTGAGTACAATGGCAAATGGGCTATAGGGGAGATCGAAACTGAGGATGATGAAATATATGCTGCTATTTCCGTTAGCGATGCATACGTAACAAGTGGTCAAATCAGTGGCGGAACAGTCACCCTTAAATTATATACCGATGAGGGCGATGGACCGATTTTCACCGGATCGGGTGAATTTAGCGGCGAAATTTCCATACAACCCGCAGAATTAACCTCAAGTTCAGGGAGTTGGATGGATACTGAGCTGGCTTGGGGAACATTTACTGCAACACTCACTAATGGTATTGGGTCAGGCACATTTGTGCTACAAGAATAAAAAGGATTTATTTGAACGACACCATTAAAAACACCCTTTGCGTAGCGTTTTTAATGGTGTCGAGCCTGTCATAAGTTTTGTGTAAATAGCAATTTGCTATAAGAGCGGAACCCACTCATTTCCGAACAAAATGGCAAATTGGTTTAAAGCCATTGCCTACTTTTTTGAAGCATTGCGAATTGCCAAATAAAGTATCTTAAAAATAGCGTCATCGTTGACAAATGTCAAGAAACGGCGTCTTCCGGCAATAAATATAGAACTATATAGAGGGTTCATGCCGTATCAGGGTACGGGTGGCAACAAAGTTGGCGCCGGTGTTGAGAATGTCCGGCACAATAACATCACCTGGTTCTGCCTTTATTTTTCCCAGCCAAAGGACCGTTTTACCGCTTCCTTCCAGCCCCCAAGCAATTTCGTGCGGGCCGCATCCTCCATGGTTGGCCGAAAAACTCTATCAACAATCACGTTTTGTAAAATGTCCCCCTGATCTTTGTAGTAGCCCACCGCAAGACCCGCCAGGTAGGCCGTGCCGAGGGCGGTGGTTTCGATAACCTTGGGACGGATAACCTCGGTACAGAGGATGTCCGCCTGGAACTGCATGAGGAAATTGTTCGCACAGGCGCCGCCGTCTACCCGCACCGCTTTAATAGGGGTACCCGCATCGGCTTCCATGGCCTTGATAACATCCGCACTCTGGTAGGCCAGTGATTCTACGGCGGCCCGAATAATGTGCGCCTTGTTTGTGCCCCGGGTAAGCCCCACAATGATTCCCCGGGCGTACTGATCCCAATACGGCGCGCCTAGTCCCACAAAGGCAGGCACCAGGTACACCCCGCCGGTATCCGGCACGCCGGTACAATAGGCTTCGCTCAGGGGGGCGCTGTCAATCAGCTTAACCTCGTCCCGCAGCCACTGGATCGCCGAGCCCGCAACAAAGACGCTCCCTTCCAGGGCGTAGTTGACCGTTCCGTTCAGCCCCCAGGCGATGGTGGTGAGCAGGCCGTTCTTCGATTCCACCGCCGCCTCGCCTGAATTCATCAGGATGAAGCAGCCCGTACCGTAGGTATTCTTTACCATACCCGGCTCAAAGCAGCATTGCCCAAAGAGCGCCGCCTGCTGGTCCCCGGCGATACCCGCGATGGGTACTTCCCCGCCCAGAAATTCGGCGGTGGTTTTCCCGAATTCGCCGCTTGAGGGCTTTACGATGGGGAGCATCGACTTAGGAATAGTGAGTTCCTTGAGTATCTCATCATCCCATTGCAGGGTGTGGATATTGAAAAGCATGGTGCGGGACGCGTTTGTATAATCCGTAGCATGGATCTTACCGCCGGTGAGCTTCCAGACGAGCCAGGTATCAATAGTGCCGAATACCAGATCGCCTTTTTCCGCTTTTTCACGGGCGCCGGGAACATTTTCAAGAATCCAGCGAATTTTTGTGCCCGAGAAATAGGCGTCAACCACAAGGCCGGTCTTCTCTTTGATCTTCTTGTCGAAGCCTTTAACTTTCAAGGTGTCGCAATACTCCGCGGTCCGGCGGCACTGCCAGACAATGGCGTTGTACACCGGGACATCGGTATGCCGATCCCAGACGACCGTAGTTTCCCGCTGATTGGTGATGCCGATGGCGGCAATGTCCGTATGGTTGACGCCGCTCCGGGCCTTCGCCTGGGCCATCACCGCAGACTGGCTGGACCAGATTTCCAGGGGGTCATGTTCTACCCAACCGGGCTTGGGAAAAATCTGCGCAAATTCCTGCTGCGCGGCGCCCACAACATTCCCCTGCTTATCAAAAATAATACAGCGGGAACTGCTTGTCCCCTGATCAAGAGCCATTATGTATTTTGCCATTGCAAAAAACCTCCGATAGAACCATTAATCTTAGCACCTGTCCGGCAGGCAAAAATTACAGCCCTTCCAATTTGGCCATGGGCAAGCCGGTTACATCGGCAATTTGGTTAAGCGGCATCCCTGTTTTTTTAAGATTCGTTGCCGTAAGCCGCAAACCTTCTTCGCGGCCTTTTTCGATACCGCGCGCTTCAAATTCTGCGGCTACCCCCATTCGTTCAAGCGCTTCATAAAACTTTCTTGTTTCGTTCATTTTCATTACCTCCATGGCATCGTAATTCGCCTTTAGTATGACATCTAAATAGGCTTTTATGTGATCCGAATTTAAATAGGCATTGCTTGCCTGTAGTATTTTTTCTAAGGTCCGGGGCCCTAGACCATTATGTAAATCTTTTAACCATATGTTTTCATCTTCTGACAACAGCTTTGTTTCTATTATTTGTATGGGGAAAAGACCGCCTGTTACCAGGTATATTCCGGGGTTTTTTTGCGTGACGAGGTATTTACAATCAGTTTCAATATGTTTTAACACCTCCCGGGGCTTGCGGGTCAGAACAAAGGTAAGCGTGATGTCGGTAATGTCCGCGCTTTTTTCCGTTGCGCAATACAAATGCGTGTAGGCGATAGCTTTATGGAAATCACTTACGGATAAATAGTCTTCGGGGCTTTTAAACTCCAGCACGTTGACCGTTTTAAAAATTGCGGCTATGTTCTTTTCTATGACTACTTGTTTTTTCTTTTTTAGAATGAGTGCGTCGATGATTAAGGGATCGGTGTTCAGTTGATGCTCAAACTCGAAGGTGAGCATGTCAAGGTAGTCTTCCAGTTCGAGGCGGATTGCATCGTAGAAGGCGCCGTGCCAATTTATGTGGTCATCGTTCATGGGTTATAGTATACCACAAGTATAAGGGCTTGCAAGTACTCAAAAAGCCTCAAAAAGGCGGTTTTATTAGGTATTACCTGTGCCGCCCAGTATGCGAAAGAACACCCCTTTCGGCGGCGCTGTTCCCGCTCCGGCTAGGGTATCACACGGTGGCCGGGCACCGGTGCGCTTACCTTTCGTGCGTATTATTCTGCAAAAACCGGTTTCAGATCTATTTCAAGGCCCTTTAATGTCTCCACCGGGGCGGTTCCTGTTGTACCGTAAGAACGGAAAAAGAACCGGTCGCCTTCAAAACCATAGCAATGGATGGTTTTATGCTCAGGATCAATAACCCAGTATTCCTTCACCCCCGCCTGCCGGTACAGGTCAAATTTGAGCTCCATATCAACCGCCTTGTTGGAAGGCGACAGGATTTCCACCGCAAATTCAGGCGCGCCCCGGCAGCCCTCCGGCCCCAGCTTCTTTTCATCACAAATCACGACAATATCGGGCTGGAGAACCGTATCGTCACTTTCATCTTCTTCATAAAAGAGCCGCACGTCAAAGGGGGCGGGGTATACTTTACAGGGCTTGCCGGTCAGATAATTCGCAATCTGTTTGGCCAGTTCCATAAGAATTGACTGATGATACCTGTTCGGGGCAGCCATAGCCATGGCTTTACCCCGGAAAAGCTCATACCGTTCGCCCGGGGCCAGTTCCCAGTCCTTGTAAGCGGCGTAGGTCCAAAATTCGTCTTCTTTCAACAATGCGTTTCCGTTCATTCGCTCAGTATACCATAGGCGGTTGAATTGACACAATATTCAAATTTGGAATTACTGTCAGGACTACTATCAGGATTTACCCTAATTTTACTGATAGTGCCGCCCTGTATATCAGCCGTGCCGTTGTAGTTGTGAATCCCGCCGCCGAAGCCGCCGGTCCCCATGTCGCGGTTACCGCTTATCTCTCCGCCGGTCATGGTGAACGTACCGGCAAAGATGAACACCCCGGACCCGGCCTGGAAATTGGTGGACGCTGTCTCATTGCCGGTGATGTATCCGGCGCTCATGGTAAGCGAACCGGCCTGCAGCCGTACACCGATTCCGTGGTTATTTTCTATATGTCCGCCTGCGATAGTAGTTGTGCCTGCCGTGTTTATACCGGCGCCGGCGCTGGTTGCCCTGTTTTCGCTGATAGTGCCGCCGGTCATGGTGAAGATGGCGCCGTTGGCTCCTACACTCACCCCGCCACCCAAAAAGCCGCCACCCTTAAAAAAAGGCTTGGAGACTTTCGCCCCCAAGCCTTCCTACTCTCCTCTGCGCTTACGCGCTGACCCGGAAAGCGGGGGCGCGGTCAGGAGACCGCTTGCTGTCCCCGCATGGGTCCGCTTATAGGATAGGCGTCCAGCCGGTAACATCATGTGCACCTATGCGCTTACCGTTTTTTGATGTATTCTAGGGGAAGTGAGGAAAATATGTCTGAAACCGAATTGCTTTTGAAGGAAATTGAAGGGCTTCCGCCTGGTTACCTGGGAAAAATTCTTGATTTTGTGGACTATCTCAAGCACAACACCCCCCGGTGCCCGGGTCCTGCCGAAAAAAAGCTCTCGGAACGTTTTGCTGGCGCGCTTCGGCTTTCCGATGGCGCATACAATGCGTTTCAAAATTCCCTGCAAGAAGGCCGGAACGAATGGGCTTAGGATTCCTTTTAGATTCCGATGTCACTATTGGGTATTTGGCGGAACGAATCCCTACTTCAGGAATGAAGGTGGTGGCCGCAATTATCGACAACACACCACACCTATCGGTTATTTCCCAAATGGAAGTTCTGCGGTTCAACGATACGCCAGAAAATGAAAAAATCCTGGTGGATTTTATTGATAGCTCGGTAATCCATCCCCTCAATGGGATTGTCGTCCAGCAAACTATAGCCCTTGCAAAAAAGAGTAAAATTAAACTCCCTGACGCGATAGTTGCGGCGACTGCCCTTATTGAAAGCTTTACCCTTGTTACCAGAAATGTTGACGATTTCAAAAAAGTTGAAGGCCTCAATTTGCTCAACCCTTGGGATATTGCTGCCCGGGTATAGGAGGCTGATTATGCTGGTATCGGCTTTCCCTTTCTTCAACTGTCCTGCGAACCGGCGCCGGACGCCCCCTCTCGCAAAAAAAGCCGCCCCCGGTTTTCCGGAAGCGGTCTGCTCTTAGGGTGCGCTATTTGACCCGGAAAGCGGGGGCGCGGTCAGGAGACCGCCGGCGGCCCCCGCATGGGTCCGCTTATTGGGCAGCCGGGGCTCTCCCCGGACGCTTCCCTATTCCTGCGGGTTTGAATAGGCTATTGTGCCGTTCAGCCCCACCACAACAAACTTCCCGCCGCCGTAGGTTACTCTCCTTGTAGCAATACCACCAAACCCGGTGGACGTAACTTCCGACCAGGTTTCGCCATCGACGGATGCCGCTATTTTGCCGCCATCCCCCACCGCGACAAACTTCCCGCCGCCGTAGGTTACTCCCCTGATGATAACACTACTACCAAACACGGATTGCGTAACCGCCGACCATGTTGTGCCATCGGTGGATGTCCCTATTTTGCCAGCAGTGCCTCCCCCCACGGCGACAAACTTCCCGTTGTCGTAGGTTACTCCCAGGATGTAATCAGTAGCACCACTACCAAACGCGGGGGATACTGTAGCCGCCGACCAGGTTGCGCCGTTATTGGTGGATGTCCCTATTTTGCCGTCCCCCACCGCGACAAACGTTGTGCCGCCGTAGGTTACTCCCATGATGGAATTACTACCACCAAACGCGGGGGTTATTGTAGTAGCCGCCGCCCAGGTTGCGCCATCGGAGGATACCCCTATTTTGCCGCCTTGCCCCACCGCGACAAACTTCCCGTTGCCGTAGGCTACTCCCATGATATTAGTACTACCAAACGCGGGGGATGATGCGCCCGCCGTAAAGGTCAGGCCTCCATGCAGGGTTATGGGTTTCGTCCCGCTTTCGATACCGGCCTTGTTGATGGACACGGTGGCGGCTCCCGGTGTGGTAACGGTAAGGGCCAGGCTCCAGTGTGTGCTGTCGGTATAGGTGATGCTCCCCTTGGTTGCCGCGCCGGGCGTTCCGGCTATGGTGATGTCACCGTCGGTAAGTCCGGTAACGGCGGCGGCGAACACAAAGTCGATTTTAGTCGATGCGGTTACCGCATCGCCGTCCACCGTGACGGTGTAGGTGATAGAGGGAGTTGCCGTTATGATAGTCCCTGCGCTGGTGTTACCGGTGGTGTCCACGGTCTTTACGGTAAAGGTGTACGCCGTATCATTGGTCAGGCCGGTAATCGTGGCGGTTTGGGTTCCCACGCCAACCTCTACCGCCGGGGCTGTGCCGGGTGTATAGGTGATGACCACTTTATCAAAGTCGCTGTCTGCGGGGTCTGTCCAGGTAAGGACTACCTGTGCGTTATCGGCGGCGGCGTTTAAGCTGGTTACCTCCGCCGGGGGGGTAATGTCGGGCAAGGTAAAATCGTCCGCCACAAAATCAAACCCGGTTACCTCGGTGGTCAAATTCTGATAGATATGCACCACTTCCATTTTCCCGGCGGTTTTATAGCCATCAGTCAGGGCAGCCGTAAACACATAGTACCCGGCGCCTACCGGCGTCCCTGTTTCCGAAAGGGTTTTGGTAACGCCATCGTCAGTAAAAGTGGTAACATCAAAATTAGGAAGCACTGCACCGCCCAGCTTTTCCCATTTGAGGGAATTAAGCGTTGCCCCCGCCGGATAGGTGACGGTATAGGTGAGTGTTCCTGTTCCCGTGCTTTTCTCCGGTTCCAGGGTGACGCTGACCGGGGTGGAGACGCCCTCGGTAACCGTAAAGGCGGCGGTGCTGCCGGATGCCACCAGGTTAGTATGCGCTGCTTCAAGGTAGGCATCCACCGTAAGGTTCCAGTTGCCCGTTACCAGGGTGAACTCACCGGCAACAGGGGTTTTTACCTCCCCCGCCCCTTCGCCGACCTTGGTAAAGGTATACTTATAGGAAAGCGTAGGCTGGGTGGGGAAGATAGTCCGCACCGAGGCAGCCGGGGCAAAGTCCTCACCCGCGATGGACACCTGCACCTGCCCGGTTCCCGGCTCCGTTGCAA
>BNUW01000114.1 GCA_025997655.1 Spirochaetia bacterium | reverse complement strand
GCCGGTAATGAAAAGCAAATTGGGGATACTTATCTTTGGCGTCCTGTTTGCGGTGAACACCCGATTTGTATATTCCCAAGCGGGAGGGGCTTTAGCGGCCGGACACTCCGGTACCGTATCGGCCGTGGCCTATGATCCGGTAAAAAACTATGTCCTCAGCGCCGGGATGGACGGCTTCCTCGGGATATGGGATGTCCGGAATAATGCGGCGGCGGATCGTTTTCAGGTAAGCCCCTATGCGGTGCGGCTCATGAGCCTGCGGCCGGGGAAAACCCAGGCCGCCCTGGCGGAAAGTGACGGCCTTGGGGTGCATAGGATTTCCGTCTGGGATTACGGGCGTAAGGAGAATTTATTTACCCTGCGCTTTCAGGACCCCATAATCTTCATCAATTATTCTGCGGGGGGCAATTTTCTTATGGCAACCCGAAACGGCAGAACCGGGGTGATCTTTATCCATCCCGAGACGGGGGAAATACTGGATTCACCCCCGGATCTTAGCGGCGCCATTAGTTTTGCCGCCACCGGCAAATCCGAACGGACTATGATGACCTACGCCGTATCAGGCCGTATCAGCTATTGGGAATTGAATACCGGCAGGGAGATTCAGAGTTGTACAGCTCCTATCAATTTGGAAAGCCCCGTCTTATTCGGGAATAACCGGTACCTCTGCGGCATAGATTCCCGGGGATTGGTTGTAGTGGATGCCGTAACGGGAAAGGAAATTGCCCGGGACCCCCATGCCGTCCGGGGCGCCCTATTCCCCACGGCGGCATCGGACCCGGCGGGTCCGTTTGAATTTATGTACCGGGGAATTTTAAACAACAGCCCTCAGGCGGGGGCCGCCAATCTTATCCATTATACCATCACCCCCCAGGGCAATCTGGAAAGTGTCACCAAGGGGGCGTTTTCCGCCATGCCCCTGATTTCCGGCAGCGCCGGCATTGCTGCGGGGGCTATTGCCCTGGGTACCGTTGACGGAGGCATCTGGCTTTTGGCGGCGGATGACACGGAAGGCCGGGCTATGCACCGGCTTACGCTTACCTCCATAAGCGCTGCGGCCGTTTCAGGGAACAGCCTGGCGTTTATCACGGAAGATAAAGCGAACCATGGTTCGAAGGTAAGCTTCATACCCCAGGATTACCGGCTGCTGCAGAACGGTACTGCCATCACCCTTGAAGATTCCCGGAACAATACCCGGGTAAGCGGGGATTCGGGGCTCCCTGCCGCTGCACCGGGTAGGTTTATAGTATGGCAAACCGAAAATACCCGTTCCTTTCCAATTCTTATAAACGGCGCAGGCGCTCCGGAACGCAGGGATACGGTGCTGGAAAGGGCGCTCTTCCGCCATCCACTCCGCTCGGTTTCCCTGCTGGGGAACCAGGCCCTCTTCCTTGATACCACCGGAACGATCACCATGGTGTCCACCGATTCAGGCGCCGGTACTTTTACCTATACTGCTGCGGATCCCCTGGCGGTAACCTTCTATGACAACCGGAATATTATCATCGGCCAAACCGCCACCGCCAACATGGCCCCCTTCCTGCTGGTGAATACCCTTACCCGGGAAACGACGCCCTTCATCTATCCCGCTGCGGCGGGGACCGTTTTGTACCGGGCGCCCAATGGGATGGTTTACGGAAACGTGGTGGATGGTTCCCCGGAACAGGCCGTCACCTCTCTGCTCCTTTTGGATATCGGACGCCCCTCCGCCTCGAGGCGGCTGCTTGAATACCCGGGGGAGGATACCACCTGTATCATCGCCCAAAGCGGCCTATCCCTGGCGACAACCATGGGCGGAAACAGCCCCACCCTCCTTAACAACCGGGGCATCATCCCCTTTGCACGGAGCCCCAGCCTGCCGGAAGACCTTATCGGAAACGACACCTATTTTATCATCCGGGGCAAGGACGGCTCCATAAGCTGGTACAACCCCGACAACGGATCATTGCTTGCCCGGCTGCGGCTTTTGGAGCGGGAATGGATTCTGGAAATAACGGATGGATCATCCTCCGGACCTATAGCCCCCCGCAGCCTGCGGGGACCGGTCAACAGAAATTAGCAGTTTGTTACTTATACTGGTTTTTAAGAATTTTAACCACAGACCTCACGGACTTTTGCTTTGAAATCTCATTTTTTGTCTGTGTCGTCCGTGGTTGATTTCTTCTAACATCTACAAGGCTCCTAATCGTGGGAAGGGTTTAAGCGTATTTTTTCTATTGCCCCGGACACCGCTTCCCGGACGCTTGCATCGTAGGCTGCGTCAGAGCGGGCGCTGGACGCCCACAGGGTACCCAACAAAGTATACCGGTACAGGGGTTTCACCGTATTTAAAGCCATGGCGGCCATATCCGCCACACAATCGTTGCAAAGGCAAATTGTTCCCTCATAGGATTCAAGCTGCAGGCCCAACTCTTCATGGACCAGGCGCTCCGCTTCGTTTACCACATGTTCCAAATTATAATTATCGATAAAGGCCATATGCCCTCCTTTACTATGTTACTATTGCTGTTTCCTGGTGAAGGACACAAATTTGGTACACTGGGGAAGGAATTCAATTCCTACGGTTCCCACCGGGCCGTTCCGCTGTTTTGCGATAATCAGTTCCGTATTGGGCTTGTCCGGATTTTCCCTGGTGGAATCTTTTTTATCCAATTCCCGTTCCCGGTGCAGAAACATTACCACATCCGCGTCCTGTTCAATAGACCCGGACTCCCGGATATCCGAAAGGTTGGGCCGCTTCCCCTCCGCATCCCGGCGTACCTGGGAAAGGGCCACGATGGGGATATTAAGTTCCCGGGCCAGGCTTTTCAGTGACCGGGAAATCTCGGCAATCTGCTCATGCCGGGGAAGATTGTAATTATCCGAACTTATCAGGGTAAGGTAGTCGATAAAAATAATCTCCACATGCTGCTGCGCCCGCAGCCGCCGGGCCTGGGCCCGCAGGTCCAGGAGTTTCATATTGGGCATATCCACGATGTAGAGGGGCGCGTCATAGATTCTGCCCGCCGCTTCCTGAAGGCTGTGATAATCACTGGGTTTCAAAAACCCTGAACGGATCTTATTGGATTCAATATTCGCCTCGCTGGAAATGAGCCGCATCATCAGGGCCATGTCGGACATTTCAAGGGTGAAGAACGCGGTGGGTATCCGCCGGTTTTTGTTGTTTATGGACATATTGGCCGCCATGGTCAGGGCCAGGGCGGTCTTCCCCACCGATGGCCGAGCGCCGATGATGATAAGTTCCGCCGGTTGGAACCCCGCCGTCATGGAATCAAGCTCCTCAAATCCTGCGGGGACTCCCGTAAAGGCATTCTTGTTCTTAATGAGTTTTTCTATGGCGTCAATGGCCTTGGGGATGATTTCCTTGGCGCTCTTAAAACTCAGGGTATTCCGGTCGGTGGTCAGTTCAAAAATCCGTTGTTGGGTTTCTTCCAGGAGTATCCGGGATTCCAGGGACTCGTCAAAGGACTTGGCGTTTACCTCCCCCGCAACCCGGATGAGGGACCGGCGCAGGGAGCCATCCTGCACAATCTTGGCGTAATAATCGACATTGGCGCTGGAGGGGACCACATTGGTAAGGGAAGCGACATAGGAAAGCCCGCCGGACAGATCCAGTTCCCCGGTCTTACGAAGCTCCTCCGTAACGGTGATAATATCCGCCTTCCGTCCCTGATTAAAAAGACTGAAAATGGCCTCACAGACCCGGCGATTGGCGTTTGAATAAAAGTCACCGGGCCTTAAGTACTGGATAACCGTGGTAATGGCGTCTTCATCAAGCAGCATGGCCCCCAGGGAGGCCTGTTCCGCCTCATCGTTATGGGGCGGAACCCTCGGATCATTCTGCGTCTGGGGAGCCATGGATCATGGAACCTACTGGTTTCCCGCGTCGGGGGCAGCCGCTTCCGGAGCTTCCACCGGGGCGGGGCTTTCCGCCTCTGCGGGAGCCCCCTCTTGTTGCCCTGCGGTTTCCTGCTTCACTTCCGCCGGCTCCGCGTCCCTTCTTCGACGACCGCCGCCGCGGGCAGGCGCAGAGGGGGTTTCTACCTTTATCGGCTGCCCTTCCACGGTGATGGTCAGTTCGGCGGCGGCGCTTTCGTAGAGCTTAACCGTCACCTTGTATTTGCCCACGCTTTTAAAGCTGTTGCCGGGAAGTTCAACCCGCTTCCGCTCAATTTGGAAGCCCTGCTTGACCAGTTCATCCGCCACGGTTTGGCTGGTAACGGCGCCATAGAGCTTCCCGTTAGGCCCTGCGGGCATGACAATAACCAAGGCAAGTCCCTCAAGTTTTTCCTTGAGCCCCAGGGCATCCTTACGCTTCTCTTCCTTCCGCGCCTCAATGTCCCCTTTCCGGGACTCAAACAAGGCAACGGTACGATCCGTATACGGCAGGGCAATACCCCGGGGAAAGAGATAGTTCCGGGCATAACCCCTGGCTACTTCCTTCACGTCCCCTTCTTCGCCCAGGGGTGATAAATCTTTATTGAGAATAACCTTCATAACACAAGCTCCTTTCAAAATAATAGGGTGAAACGGGCAACACAATTCCCCGGAGTAGAGGACGGCCCGTTATCCGATTCTGCCTGGTAGTAAGAAGAATACAACCGCAAAGGAAGAAAAAGAAAATACCGTGTTCTTCTTCCTTTGTGTCCTTTGTGGTTCAAAATTCTTCCTCTTCCTTTTGATGTTACACTACTAGTCCGCCACAAAGGGAAGCAAGGCAATAATCCGCGCCCGCTTTATCGACAGGGCAAGCGCCCGCTGATGTTTGGCGCAGGTGCCGGTAATACGGCGGGGCAGTATTTTACCCCGCTCGGTGATAAACCGGCGCAGTATATCCGCATCCTTATAGTCAATCTTAAGTTTCTGGGTGCAAAATTTGCAGACCTTTTTCTTAAAAAAGACCTTTCCCTTTCCGCCCCGGCCGCGGTCATCACCGTCCCGGCTGTCTATGGGGCCATCCCCCCGATCCGGACGGTTTCCGCCGTAGTTTCCTGCGGTACTACCGCCGTAATTTCCCGCAACGGGAGCAGTCCGCTCAGCGAAGCCCCCCGCAGGCCGTTCATTTTCGGTATATTCGTCAGACATAATTCACCACTCCTTGATAAAAATTAAAAGGGAATATCGTCGGCAAAGCCGTCATCGCCGCCGGCAGACCTTTGGTCCGATGCCGGGGGGCCTTCCCGGGGAGCTCTATCCCCGGAGGGAGCCCGGTCCCCATAAGAAGCTCTGCTTCCGTCGGCATCACCCCGGGAGGAACCGCCGCCCTGTCCGCCGCCTCCGGGGCCGCCCCCGAGAAGCTGCAGGTTATTAGCCACAATTTCCACCTTGGAACGCTTCTGACCGTCCTGTTCCCAGCGATCCTGGCGGAGTTCACCGTCAATCCCCACCTGTTTTCCCTTAACCAGGTATTGATTCACCGCCTCGCCCTGCCTTCCCCAGAGGGTGACATCGAAGAAACTCGCTTCATCCACCCATTGGTCGCCGCTTTTCTTATTGCGGTTTACCGCAATGGAAAATTTACAGACCGCCTGGCCTCCGGCGGTATATTTTAACTCCGCGTCCCGGGTTAGCCTGCCAACCAGAACTACATGGTTTATATCCGCTGCCATGCCTATTCCTCAATATTCACAAAGAGATACTTGAGGAGATTGGCGTTGAGTTTAAAACTCCGGTCCAGCACGGCAATCTTTGCCGGGTCCAGTTTGAGGGTAAACAGGACGTACCGGCCCCGTTTCCGTTTTTTTACCTCATAGGCAAGATCCCGATCCCCGACCTCATCGGTTTTCTCGATCTCCGCTCCGTTGGCACTCAGGTCGGTGAGCAGCTGCTCCCGGCCTGCCTTACTCTGGTCTTCTTCCAGGGGAAAAATGACCGTCAATTCATATTGGCGCATTGGCCCTCCTTATGGACTACAATTTGGCCCGTCTCAAAGGCGGGCAAAGAGGTTAATTTATTATACAGAACCTATTATGAAGGTCAAGGGGGGGAACCAATATGCCGATACTCTATCCATACGTATGAATAAGCAAATCAATTTCGAAGACAATATATTCATCCTCAACACCCGGATACGGATGATTCGGGATTTGCTCATCCTGGATGCGGACCCGGATATTTTTTTGGACAAAACCCTGACGGATGTGGATTTTATCGACGCCGCCCTGGGGGTGCTTTTGCGGGACCTCATAGAAAACACCCATCTTTTAGAACGGAACGGGCAATTTTACAACCTCTATGATGCGGAACAGCTCTTTCTGGGGGTCCTCTGGGACCTGGCCAATGGGCCGGGCACCGTATCGGTTGGCCCCTATCCGGTGCTTAAGGATAAAATTGCTCTGATGCGGGAACATGCCCTGGAACGGCGGAAGACCATTGAGGAGAATCTGGGGGTCGATGACACATCCTCCTCGGAGCCGGTGGTCAGTTCCGACGAGCTTAACGGGCTGTTGCTGGGCCTCTAATGCGAATTACCGGCGGCGCCCTGAAAGGGCGGATTGTGGAAGTTCCCGGCGGGGTAATCCGCCCCGCCATGGACCGGATGCGGGAATCGGTGTTTGGCGCCCTGGGGGACCTTACCGGGCTATCCTTCCTGGACCTGTTTTCCGGGTCCGGCATTATTGCCCTGGAGGCGGCGTCCCGGGGGGCAAATCCGGTGGAGGCGGTGGAAATGGACAGCATAAAGCGGAAAACCCTGATTGACAACGTTTCCCTATCCCCGGTACGGATTCACTGCCGGTTCATGGCGGCGGAACTCTATGTAAGGCGGGCCAAAACGCCCTTCGACATTATCTTTTGCGATCCCCCCTTCCCCTACCAGTTTAAATGGGAGTTGGCGGCTTCCATAGCGGCCTCCCCCCTGATGCAGAGCGGATCACGGCTGCTCATTCACCGGCCCCGGCAGGATGCCCCCGAGCTGCCGATGGAAGCGCTTGCGGTACTTGCGCATGAAGAATCCCGGACCTACGGCCGGTCGGTGGTGGATTTTTTCAAAAGAATTTAGTTGTATTTTTTCCTAATGTGGTAAATAATAAGAATGGAGCAGTATATTTTAAAAGGGTGATAATGGATTATAAAAAAGTTTTTGACCGTTTTGAGAACCGAAACGGGTTTATAAAAACCAGTGCACCGGACCGAAGGCCCGCACCACCTATTGATGGAAGTCAGAAGGCTGCGCTTAATCGAAAAGGCAATATTCTGTATAATTCCGGGGATATTGAAGGAGCCAGGAGGATCTTTCTTACCACCGGCTATTCCGACGGGCTTACACGGATCGGAGATTATTATCAATCCCAAGGCAGGGATTTGGATGCCCTGCGTATGTATTGGATAGCCCCGGCTAAGACCAAAGCTGAACCAATTATCATGCGCTTATCCGCCCTAATTCAGAAAGTAATGCACGATGAAGAGGATCTTTAAAATGAGTGAAAACGTAAACACTATTCCGGCGGATGCCCTCGAACAGCCGGAAACAACAAAGCACGAACCCCGGTCGGAAATCTCGGAACTGTCAAAAAAGGGCTACCAGCTTTTGAAGGAAAACAAGATAGCCGATGCCATGGACTGTTTTGCAAAAATTCTTCAGGCGGATGAAAGCAACAACTATGCCCTGGTCGGCATGGGGGACGCCGCCCGGAAGCGGAATTCCTTCCGGGATGCCGTGGAATACTACCTGCGCTGCCTTTCCCACCATCCGGGGAACAACTACGCCCTTTTTGGGCTGGCGGACTGTTACAAGGCCCTGAACCAGTACCACAAGGCCATAGAAATCTGGGAGCAGTACCTCATCCATGACGATAAAAACATCACCGTCCTGACCCGGGTGGCCGACGCCTACCGGAAGGTGCGGGATTTCAAACATTCCAAGGCGGTGTACCTCCGGGTTCTGGAGATGGAAAGCCAGAATCCCTATGCCATCATCGGCCTGGGGCACCTGCACTACGACTTCAAGGAATACCAGGCCGCCCTGTTTTACTGGGAAAAGATGCTGGAAAGCAACAGGGAGGGGGTGGATATCCGGGTCCTTACCTCCATCGGGAAC
>BNUW01000113.1 GCA_025997655.1 Spirochaetia bacterium | reverse complement strand
TTTCCTTTATTTTAGAAGTTCTGTCTTTTTTATCCAAATACAGATAATCATTAAAAACGTTTATATCATCATAATCCCAAAACCCGTAGCGGTCTATTTGAGCTTCGACCTTCCGGATGTCAGAGGGGCGGTGCTGGTGGAGAATGTCTTTGCCCTGGGGGGTATCGGCGCACTGCTTATCGAGGGGATTCAGGCATCGGATTATCCGGTGGTGCAGAGCATCATCATGTTCCTGGTGGCTCTGTTTCTGCTGCTGAATCTCCTGGTGGATGTGATATATGTTCTTATCGATCCACGGATTAGGGCAGCTACTAAGGGGGGGATAACGGAGGGCGCCCTTGTTCAGCCATAAGCCCTTCTTCCGGCGGAAGCGCCCTGGGCATAAAAAAACCGAAGGGGTTTTGTTTACCCCGCCCATGCTCATATCCGGGACTGTACTGCTTCTGATCATCCTCTGTTGCTTTTTTGCCCCCCTCCTTGCACCCTACAGCGAGACCGGGCAGGATCTTTCCGCATCCCTGGCTCAGCCTTCCCGGGAGCATCTTTTAGGGGCGGACAAGATGGGCCGGGACCTCTTCTCCCGGCTCCTCTACGGCGGCCGGGTAACCATCATGAGCGCCCTGGGGGTTGTTTCCCTTTCGGTGCTCATCGGGGCGCCCCTGGGGCTGTTTTCCGGGTACTACGGCGGAAAATTCGACTCCATCGTGGGCCGTTGCTGCGATGTGCTTCTCTCCTTTCCCTCCCTGCTCCTGGCCTTCCTGCTGGTCGCCGCCCTTGGCCGGGGTATTGCCAATGCGGTTATCGCCCTGGGCATCATCTATGTGCCCATGCTCACCCGGCTTGTCCGTTCCCTTACCTTGATCGAAAAAAACAAAACCTATGTGGAGGCGGCGGAGTCCATCGGCTTCTCCCGGCCCTATGTAATTTTCCGCCATATCTTCCCCAACTGTGTGGATACCGTGATGGTACAGCTTACCCTGGACATGGCCTATGCGATCCTCGACTTGGCGGCACTGAGTTTTATCGGCCTGGGGGTTAGCCCTCCCACGGCGGACTGGGGGGCCATGCTGGACGAGGGGCGGAACTTTCTGCTCCAGAGCCCGCTTCTGGCTTTGGCGCCCGGGGCGGCCATCGTCCTTACGGTGGTGAGCCTCAACATTTTCTGTGACTGTATTGCCCAGTACATCGATCCCTCGGATCGTATCCTTCCGTCCTTCAAAAAACTGGAGGCTTCCCATGGGCAATGATGACGAAGTCCTTGCCATTGAGGATCTCCGCTGTGATTTTCTCACCATAGAGGGCATCCTCTATGCCCTAAGCGGGGTGAACCTGAGCCTTCTTCGGGGGGAGATCCACGGGCTGGTGGGGGAGAGCGGCTGCGGGAAGAGCGTCACCTCCCGGGCCATCCTGGGGCTGCTTGACAAAAAACACAGCCGGACCCGGGGGGTAGTCCGTTTTGATGGCCGGAACCTGCTGGCCCGGAGCGAAAGGGACCTGCGAAACATCCGGGGGAAGCGTATTTCCATGGTTTTCCAGGACCCCCTCAATTCTCTTTCCCCTATGGAAACCGTGGGGAGCCAGATCGGGGAGGCCATTGCCAACCACATCCCCCTGGAAACTGCGGAATTGCGCCGGCGTACCGCCTCCCTTCTTGAGCGGGTGGGCCTCCATCCCGATACGGCCAAGCGTTACCCCTTTGAGCTTTCCGGGGGCATGCAGCAGCGGGTGATGATCGCCATGGCCATAAGCTGCGAGCCGGAACTGCTCATCGCCGATGAGCCGACCACCGCCCTGGACGTAACCATCCAGGCCCAGGTATTACGGTTATTGAAGTCCCTCCAACGGGAACTTTCCCTTTCGGTATTACTCATCACCCACAACTTTGCGGTGGTGGCGGAAACCTGCGACCGGGTTTCGGTGATGTACGCCGGGCACATCGTGGAGACCGCCCCCGCAGCGGCGCTCATTGCCTCCCCGGCCCATCCCTACAGCAGAGCCCTGATCGACTGCATCCCCCGTGGGCGTCCCCATGGGTCTACCTCGGCCCCTCTGCCGGTGATCCCCGGGTCGCCCCCCCGGCTCTACGATCCCCCTTCGGGCTGCCCCTTCGCGTCCCGGTGCGGTCAAGCCGGTGAGGACTGCGGGGTAATGCCCCCCCGGACGGAACTGGGGAAGGGCCGCATGGTCTTCTGTCATCACCCACGGAGCGAGCCATGAGCGAGGGTTCCATCCTTGAAGTCCGGGGCTTGAAAAAATACTTTCCCCAGAGCGGCGGCCGTATACTGCGGGCGGTAAACGGCATTTCCTTTTCCCTCGGACAGAACGAGATTCTGGGTATCGTGGGGGAGAGCGGCTGCGGAAAATCTACCCTGGGTCGTCTGGCGCTGCGGCTCATTGAACCTACCGAGGGGCAGGTGCTTTTTCGGGGACAGGAAATCACCAAGCTCCGCCGAGGGGCTTTGGGTCCGGTGCGGCGGGCCGCGCAAATGGTGTTTCAGAATCCCTTCGCATCCTTCAATCCCAAGCTGCGGATCGCAGAATCACTGATGGAGGTATGCCGGTACTACGGCATGAGCCGTGTTGCGGGGCGTGAAAGGATCGCCGCCCTCTTTGCCGACACGGGCCTGTCGGAGGATCTCCTGGCCCGCTGGCCCCGGGAACTTTCCGGGGGGCAGCTCCAGCGGCTCGCCATAACCCGGGCGCTGCTTTCGGACCCCGCCCTGCTTGTGGCGGATGAACCCCTTTCCGCCCTGGATGTTTCTATACAGGCCCAACTGCTGAACCTGCTGGAGGATCTGCGCAGGAACCGGTCCCTGTCCATGCTGTTTATTTCCCACGACATGACCGTGGTGGAGTACCTCAGCAGCCGGGTGGCGGTGATGTACCTCGGGCAGATCCTGGAACTGGCAAGCGCAGAAGAACTGTTCCGCCGGAAACTGCACCCCTATACCCGTTCCCTGGTCGCTGCGGTGCCCAGGATTGAAGGATCTCCGGGGACGGAAGCTGCGGCCTTGAAAGGGGAAACCCCGAACCCGGCGGCGCCCATATCGGGCTGCGTCTTTGCCTCCCGCTGCCCCGAGGCGGAGGAGCGTTGCCGTATTGAAGCGCCAAGTCTCCAGGAGGCAGGTTCGCAGCATCTGGTAAGCTGCCACCGGATAAAAAACTAAGAATTTAACCACGGACCACACCGACCACACGGACACGGAGAAGAGGGACTGATTTTTTGCCTGTCTTTTTCTTTTGTCCGTGCTCTCCCCCGCGCAAGCGGGTTCTTGTGTGGTCGGTGGTTTACATTCTTCATACACATTGCCAATGGTGTCTACCTACTAGGGTGTTTAGGTTCTTTTAAAGAAAGCCGTAAACGCCCTATGCGCCATGTATATATCGGTCTTTGCGGCGGCTTCAAAGGGGGAGTGCATGGACAGTATGGGCACCCCCAGATCAATGGAAGGGATATCCAGGTTGGCAAAAAACTTTGAAAGGGTGCCTGAGTCTTCGGCGTCCACCCTGCCGCCTTCCCCGGTCTGCCACAGTATTCCTGCGTCATCCAGAATTTTCCGCACCGCCGCCACGGTCTCCGCCTGGGCGTCGTTGGTATGGTCCTTGCCGCCCTTTCCCCAGTACCGGAACAGTACCACCCCGTGGTTCAGCCGCGCTTCGGCATAGGGATCAAACACCTCCGCATACAGGTGATAGAAGGCGGTGTTCACATCCGCAGAGATACAGAGGGAATTGTGCAGGACCCGGGACGCTTTTTCGCCGGCAGCCTCTGCAATATCCCCGATAAAAGTGCCGAAGAAATGTGAATCCATGCCGGTCATGCCCAGGGAACCGGTTTCTTCTTTGTCCGCCAATACCGCACAGGCGGTATACTCCGGGGGCTCGGTAAGGGAGAAGAGGGCGGTCAGAGATGGATAGACGCAAACCTTGTCATCCTGGCCATAGCCGCCAACCATGCTCCGGTCCAGGCCAAGATCCCGGGCCGGGAGCGCAGGGACCACCGAAAGCTCCGCCGATATGAGGTCCCCCTCGGTGATACCGTATTGCGCGTGGAGGATACGCAGGATATTGAGCTTCACCGCGCCATCGCCGTCTTCCCCCGGACAGAAACGCAGCCCGGCGATAACATCAAGGTCCTCGGCGGTAACCAATTCCTTACCGGGCCGTTCCATTTGCTTCTTCGCCAGGTGGGGCAGCAGGTCCGCGATGAACAGCACCGGGTCCCCCGGATCTTCCCCGATACAAACGCTAAGCCCTTGCCCATTTTTAAGAACAATGTATCCATGCAGGGCCAGGGGTATGCCGGTCCACTGGTAGGCCTTGACCATACCGTAATAGTGGGTGTCGAAAAAGGCCGCCCCGGCTTCCTCGTAGAGGGGGCGCTGTTTCAGGTCAAGCCGGGGGGAATCTACGTGCGCTGCGGCAATGGAGATGCCCTCCCCCAGGGGCCGCTTCCCCGCCGCGCAGAGGATCAGCGCCTTGCCGCGCTGGTTCAGGTATGCCTTGTCCCCGGGGGCCAAAGCCTTGCCCTGTTCCCAGGGGACAAAGCCCCGGCTTTCCGCCATGGCAATGGCCTCCCGAACCGTTTCCCGCTCGGTTTTAGCGGTATTGAGAAAGTCGATATATCCCCGGCAATAGGTGTCCGCCGCTTCCGTTTCCGCTTCGTCCATCACGGTGGAGGCGCTTTTCCATTGAAAGAGCAGTTTGTTTTTAAGCGTATCATCCATGGGTTTAGTATAGGTTGAGCTTACTTCCCATTCAAGGTATACTGAACCAGGAGGATTTTATGAAGAAAATTGGCTGTCTTATTTTAGCGTTTACCCTGATGGCGTTTATGTCCTGTGGCAACGGCAAGGCCGGTAAGTCAAAGGACATTACCTTTACCGTGGCCTTGAGCGAGGATATCCGGGCGGTGGACCCCGGTTTGGCCTGGAACTACGTGACCAACCAGGTAACCAACCAGATTACCGAGGGTCTCCTGACCCTGGACCTGAACAATACCATCGTTCCGGAACTGGCAAAAAGTTGGAACCAGCCGGACGCGTTGACCTATGTCTATGAGGTGCGGGAGGACATTGTCTTTTCCGACGGGACCAGGATGACCATGGATGACGTGCTCTTTTCCCTTGAACGGTACCGGGACCCCGAGGGCGGCACCTACTTTGCGGACTTCTATACCGATGTGGAAAGCATTACCGCCACCGGTCCCTGGCAGCTTACCATCAAACTGAGCAAACCCTCGGCGGTGTTCAAGTATATCCCCGCCATCGGCGCCGGGCGGATCATCAGCAAGGCCTACTACGAAAAGCACCGTGATAATTTCGGTACCGCTCAGGGCGGTATCCTTGCCACGGGTCCCTTTGTGTACCAGAGCTGGACCAGCGGCCAGGAGATTGTGCTCAAAAAAAACACCAACTATTGGGATAGTGCAAAGCGGGCGGCCAATAACATTGATACCCTGGTGTACAAGATCATCCCCGAGGATACCACCCGGGTCATTGCTCTCCAAAGAGGGGATGTTGATTTCAGCGCCAATGTGCCCCTGGATATGCTTGATCAGTTGGCGCAGGATAAAAACACGAACCTTACCAGTGTTGATTCCTACAGCCTGAACTTCCTGGCCTTTAATACCCAGCGCCCCCCCTTCGACGATGTGAATGTGCGCCGGGCGGTTTCCCATGCACTGAATCTGCCGGAGTTTAACCGGAGTATCGTTAAGTCCGCAGGAACCCTGGGGACCGTGCTGCCCTTTGGCCCCGCCCTGTACGGTGAAAACGCCGCCCGGTGGGAACAGTACCTCGCAAAGACCGCCCCCTACGATTACGACTTAGCGAAGGCAAAGCAGTTCCTCGCCCGGTCCGCCTATCCCAACGGATTCAGCGCCAAGGTTATTATCGGTGAAACCTCCATGTACAATCAGCGGGGCCTCTTCCTCCAGGATCAACTGAAAGCCCTGAACATCGAAGTGGAAATCGTCCGGACGGACGGGGACTTGCAGGATACCTACCAGATGGGGGGCATCCTGGACAGCAACGGCAAGCGGGACTACGACATGCTCTTCGGCGGTTGGGAAGCGGACTACCCGGACTTGAACGGCAATATCGAGATCATGTACGTATCCAGTCAGGCGGGGCAGGACGGCTACAACGCCGCCGCCTACTCGACCCCCCGCATTGATGAACTGATTGAAGCCCAGCGCAGCGAGGTGGACAGCGCCAAACGGTTTGAGCTGCAATCCCGGTTTATGGATATTGTGGTAAACGACGTGCCCTACATTATTTTTGATTACGGGAAGCGCCACAGCGTTCTGAACAAGAAATATACAGGCCTGGCGGTCAGCCCGGCATGGCTGTGGGTACTTCCCATGCAAAATGTGCGGGTCGCACAGTAATGCAAATGCACAGTAACACTGCGGCGGCGCTGCTGACGTGACGCCGCAGTTTTCCCGCCGGGCTTTCGTCCGCTACACATCCTCGGGGCATATCCTGATACGCCCCGGGGATGACCTTGATAGTATCGTTGACACCATGCTGGCCACGGACTACGACGAGGAATTCTGCCTGGCCCTGGAGTTTGATCCCGTCTTTATCGCCGCCCTGATGAAGGCGGGGTTCCTGGTTATGTCCACCGCCTTTGATGACGATGAGGCGAACCAAGGTTCGTCGAACCAAAGTTCGTTGGAATACATCCTGCTCCCTAAGCTCCATCTGGTACGCTCAGTATTACTGTTTCCGGAACTTCACATCAAAAGATCCCTCCGCCCCTTCCTGTCCCGGTATGAACTGCGGGTGGATTCGGACTTTGATTATATCCTGGAGCGCTGCGTGGAGGTCCACGATGATGCCTGGCTTACCGCCCCCCTGCGCCAAGCCATCCGGGAAATCCGCGCCCTGCCCTGGGTGCCGGTGCGGCCTATTTCTTTTGGGGTGTACCGGGACGGAATACTGCGGGCCGGGGAATTCGGCATCCTCGCGGGAAGGGTGTACACCAGCTATTCCGGCTATTACGACGAGGACAACGCCGGGGCGGTTCAGATGGTCCTTACCGCGAAATACCTGGAAAGCCTGGGCATGCCCTTCTGGGACCTGGGTATGCCCCTGGATTATAAGGATGCCCTGGGGGCACGGAATATCGACCCCCTACAATTTGTCGAGCTATTCCGAAACGGGCAAAGGTGATATACTCATTTCCATGGGATTTGGAAACAGTAAGGCGGAAATAGGGAAAGCCCTTCCCCTGGGCGCCACCCTGACGCCAACGGGGGTAAACTTCTCCCTCTTTTCCCGGAACGCCACGGCGGTAACCCTGATCCTCTTTGAGTCCGCCTCCCCTGACAGCGCCGTTGAAGAAATCATCCTGGACAAGCGCAAGAACCGTACCGGTGATATTTGGCACTGCCATATCCGGGGTCTCGGCGCCGGGACCCAGTACCTGTACCGGGCGGACGGCCCCTATATGCCCGAAAAAGGGCTCCGTTTCAACCCCAACAAGACGCTGTTGGACCCCTATGCCAAGGCGCTGACGGACCTTTCCCACTGGGACATGACCGCCGGCACGGGCTACAACCCCGGCGGCCTTTCCAACGACCTGTCCTTCTCTTACAAGGATGATATCCGCGCCAAGCCCCGGTGTATCGTTATTGACGACGCCTTTGACTGGCAGGGGGATATCCCCCTGAACTACCCCCTGCGGTTCAGCGTGCTCTATGAGACCCATGTCCGGGGCCTGACCGCCCACCCCAATTCCGCCGTACAACACCCGGGGACCTACCGGGGGGTCATCGAGAAAATCCCCTTCTTCAAGGAACTGGGGATAACCAGCCTGGAATTGCTGCCCATCCATGAGTTCTATGAGGGGGAACTTGCCCGGAAAAATCCCCGCACCGGTAAACCCCTGGTAAATTACTGGGGCTATTCCACGGTGGCTTTCTTCGCCCCCAAGGGCTCCTACGCCTGGGACAAAAGCCCCGGCGGCCAGGTACAGGAATTCAAGGAGATGGTCCGGGAACTCCACAAGGCGGGGATCGAGGTAATCCTGGACATCGTGTTCAACCATACGGCGGAGGGCAACGAGTGGGGCCCTACCTTTTCTTTCC
>BNUW01000112.1 GCA_025997655.1 Spirochaetia bacterium | reverse complement strand
CCTACCTGGGCAATCTGATAAGCGAATACTTCAAGATAATCCGCAAGGGTGACCGGCCGGTCTATTATGCGGCGGTGGTGGCCCGGTCCTACACCGGGGTGCGGGAGTCGGATCAGGTGAAGGTTGAGGGCTGGACCTACGCGCCGGAACACCTGCGCATCGGAGACCGGGTGTTGCTGGTGGATGACATTTTCGATTCCGGCAAGACCATCAACCACCTCACCGGGATCATCCTGGAAAAGGGGATACCCCGGCAGGATATCAAGGTGGCGGTCCACGACTACAAATATTTCTACGACAAGCCGGAACAGTTGCCCATCCAGCCCGATTACTGGTGCCGTAAACACGACCTTTCCGTTAATGATGAGGACCGGTGGATCCACTATATGAGCCACGAACTGATAGGCCTCCGCGCAGAGGAACTGGAAACCTATTACTACGCCGCCGATCCCGAACTACGCTCGGTTTTGGACGTGCTGAAGGGTGGCAATGATCTGCGGCCTTGACGAAGCCGGACGTGGTCCCCTGGCCGGCCCGGTCTGCGCCGCCGCGGTGGTTCTGCCCAAAAACTTCCCCCGGAACCTTCTGGGGGATTCCAAGGCCCTCAGCGAAACCAAGCGGGAAGCCGCCCGGACGGCCATTATGGAGGGCGCCCTGGCCTGGGGTATTGGCTGGGCCACCCACGAGGAAATCGACGATATCAACATCCTCCAGGCCAGCCTCCTTGCTATGAAGCGTGCCTTTGAAGCCATGCTTACCGCCTATCCCGCTTTGGACACCACGGCCCTGGAAGCCATTGTGGACGGCCTTTACGTCCCGGCGATCCCCATCCCCTGCAAAGCCCTGGTCAAGGCGGATGCCCAAATCCCGGAAGTGATGGCCGCTTCCATCCTGGCAAAGACCGCCCGGGACCGGGAAATGGTGCGATACGCCGCGCTTTACCCCCAATACGGCTACGAAAAGCACAAGGGCTACCCCACAAAGGCCCATCGGGAGGCGATTCTCCGCTTCGGCCCTTCCCCGATACAGCGGCTGAACTTCCGGGTTAAGGGCTGATTTTTCAAGAATTTTTAACCACTTTTCCACCCAAAGAGTGGAAAAGTCGACCTCACGGACAACACGGACAAAGGAAAGGATAAGAAAGCAGAAGTCCGGCTCAGATACTAAAAATTTATCCCCATTTTTATTGAACAAACCCGATTTTTTCTGTATGATAAGACTAGTGAGGGTTTTGGTATATGTTGGACATCGGTCAGATCCACCGTAGGGAATACGAAATAGACACCGACCGACCCGAGCCTGTTGTTATTGCCGAAGCGCCCGGCCGGATTCATTACTTGGGTGAACATGGTGAGCCTAATGCCGGTTTGTTCCTGTCTTCCGCCATCGACCGGCATATACGGGTTTCGGTGAGCATGCGAAAGGACAGTTCTCTCCGGTTTCTTGCGGCGGATCTGGGGGAACGGAAGCGGACCACCCTGGTTAATCTGAAATATAAGCGGGAAGACCGGTGGTCAAACTATATTAAGGTGGCGATACAGCTGTTCGCCGACCTGGAGTACCCGGTGAAGGGGCTCAATTTTACCCTGGCGGGGGATATTCCCCAGCAGATAGGGTTGGCCGCTTCGTCGGCCATTGAGGTTGCGTCGGCGGTGGCCCTTAAGAGCTTTTTTCAGGCCCCTATCAGCGATAAGGAACTTCTTAAGCGGTTGCTTTCCACCGGGGCCGCCTTTTTCGGGAAAAATATCAGCCCCGTGGATTACCTGATCGCCTTTCATGCCAAAAAAGACAGCTTCCTCCTGGTGGATGAGGCGAATATGACGGTCAAGCGGATCAAATCTCCCCTTTCCAAGTATAAAATTGTGGTGATGGATTCCCGGGTGCCCCGGCAGGTGGCGGTGGATGATGAACTGAAACAACGCCAGCAGGACATCAAAAAGGGGCTGGAACTCCTTTCCCAGAAAAAGCCCGGGACCAGTTTTCGGGATTACGTTGCGCCGGATTTGGTGGAATCCATGGGGGACCTGAGTGAGGAGGTACGGCGGCGGTCCATGCATGTGGTCCAGGAGATACACCGGGTTTACGAGGCCGAGGACGCCCTGAAACGCCAGGATTTCCCCCTTCTTTCCAAGGTGCTGCTCCATTCCCATGAAAGCCTGCGGGATCTCTACGAGGTTTCCTGCCCCGAAATAGACTGGCTGGTAAAGCGCGCCCAGGAAATCGACGGGGTCATTGGTTCCCGGATGACCGGCCAAGGCTTCGGCGGCTGTACCTATACGATTATCCCGGAGTCCGCCATGGGTGAATACCGCCGCCGCCTGGAGGATTATGAGCGGATCTTCGGGTTTCATCCCCCGACCTATGAGGTACGCCCCGCAACGGGCGCACGGGTTATAGAGGCTTCAAGGGACACATGAACATACTGCTGACCAACGATGACGGAATAGGCTGCGATGGGATCATCCTGCTTGCGGAAGCCCTGCGGAAGCTCCCCGGTCACACAATCTTTGTGCTTGCCCCGGATGGCGAACGTTCCGGGGTGTCCCAATCCGTTACCCTGAACGGGAACGCCATCCGTCTCCGCTTCCGGGGAAATAATACCTGGACCTGCTCCGGTACCCCTGCGGACTGTGCCATGTTGGCCGCCCTTGGGGTGTTGCCGGTAAAGCCCGACCTGGTGGTTTCGGGGATCAACGCCGGGGCTAATATGGGGACCGATCTGCTCTATTCCGGTACCGCCGGCGCCGCCCGTCAAGCCGCTATCAACGGGATTCCCGCCATAGCCCTTTCCCTGGTGATTGGGGGAACCGACCGACTTCCTTTGGAAGATACTGTTTACTGGGATAAGGCGGTGGCTTTTTTCCGGGATCACCTGGCGGAATTAGTTTCTTTATGGAAGGAAGATACCTTTATCAATGTAAATATCCCTAACAGCCCGGATTTTTCCGGGGTTCCGGAAATCACCTTTCCTTCCCGGCGCCGTTACGGGGATACCATTGTGGGGTTTGACGCCCCCGATGGCAGCCGCTATTGTATTGTTTCAAGCGGCTTGGTGAGTACCGAAGAAGAGCCGGGTTCCGATGGGGACGCGATTTCCCGGAACCGGGTATCCGTAAGCCCGGTGTTTATCCACCCCGTGGTACGCCGGGATATGTGCGCCAGCGCTCCGGACCATTGCGCCGCCGCGCCGAGACCGCGTAAAGGGTAGTTATGGCAGGATACCGGAGCGCTGAGGCTAAACTTCAAGAGGGGATACGGCTTTTCGGCCTGAAACGCTGGGAAGCGGCGGTGCAGGAATTTCTTAAAATCGATACGGGGATATTCTCCGCCAATGAGAATACCGAATTGGCCTACTATCTGGGGCTCTCCTATATGAAGCTGCAACGGTTTGACGATGCGCTGATCTATCTTGAACAGGTGGTAACCGATAGCCAGGAGCCGCTGCGGATCTACCAGTGCCGACTGACCCTGGCCTATGTGTATCTGATGACCAATCGGGTCAAGCTGGCGGAATTTGAGCTTGAACGGCTGAGCAAGAGCGGGTTCGAGTCGGTGCAGCTTTATACCACCCTGGGCTATACCGCCTGGACTCAGCAACGCTACGAGGAAGCGGTGGAGTACTACGAAAAAGCCCTGGACCTGGATAACAACAATACTACCGCCATGAACGGCCTGGGGTATATTTTGGCGGATACCGATATGGACCCCGCCCGGGGTCTGCGGTTCTGCCGGAGAGCGGTGGAGAAGGCTCCGCAAAATGCGGCCTACCTGGATTCCCTGGGCTGGGCCCACTATAAAAGCGGTGACACCCGGGAATCCCGGATTTGGCTCCGCCGGGCCTTTGATCTGGCCCCCCATAATGCGGATATCCGCGCCCATATGCGCCTGCTCGTTGGGGAACGTTCATGAAGCCGCCGGTATTTGCCGCAGCCCTGGCGGGTATCCTCGCCCTGGTTTTGGGCGTAACCGGCATGGCGTTTACCCAGGAAGGTGACTTTGGCGAATTTGACCGGGATGCCCTGGCTGCCCGTGAGGAATTCCGGCTGGGGGTACAGGCCTATAACCGGAGCGCCTTTAATGAAGCCATCCTTTCCTTTGAACGCGCCCTTGGTTTCAGACCCGGTGAGCCGCTGGTCCTGGACTGGCTGGGCCGGTCCTATTACCGTTCCGGCATGGAAGACACCGCCCTGCGCCAATGGCGTTCCGCAGTGGACGCCTACGGCCCCTCCAGCCGGGAAACCCTGGGCCTCTCCAGCCGTATCGAAACGGTGCGAAACCGCCGCAGCCTCTTCTCCTTCCTTGATGACGACATCCGGTATGTGGAATCCGGAACCTTCCCCGGCTTTTCCGGTGATGTCCGTCTCTACAAGCAGCCCACGGCGGTATTACCCCTGGAGGACGGCTCTGTTTGGGTGGTGGCCTATGGCAGCAACGAGCTGGTGCGGCTGGACACGAACGGCATCGTCCGTCAACGCCAACGAGGTCCCCTGAACGGTTTCGATAGGCCCTACGACATGGTCCGGGGCTTGGACGGCAGGCTTTATGTTTCGGAATTCCGGGGCGGCCGGGTAAGCATCCTCAGCAGCCAGGGTGAATGGCAGTCCTACATCGGATCCAAGGGCCGGGATGAGGGGATGTTCGTGGGTCCCCAGAACCTCACCATTGATGATGAGGGTTACCTCTACGTGGTGGACTACGGCAACAAGCGTATCTCCAAATTCGACCCCGACGGAACCTTTATCCTTTCCTTCGGCGGCCGCTCGCCAAATTTCCCCGGCATGCTTTCCCCCACGGGTATTGTCGCCCGCCAAGGCCGGGTCTATGTTGCGGACAGCCTGGCAAAGCGTATCGCCATCTTTGACCGCAACGGGGACTACCTGGGTATCCTCATTGCGGAGGGTCTCCGGGGTCCTGAAAGCCTCACCCTCTTAAATGACGGCCGCATCCTTGCTGCGGATGCCAACCGCCTCCTGATCATCGACCCGAATTCCGCGCTTATCCGCGAGCTGGGCCTTCTGGGCAGCCCCCGAGTCCGCATTGCCGGGGCCAAGGTGGATGGAAACGGCAATATCCTGGCGGCGAACTTTGAGGGCGATGAAGTTTCGGTGATGACCCCCCTGGACGACATGGCCGCGGGGCTCTTTGTCCAGATAGAACGGGTAATTACCGATGACTTCCCCAAGATCACGGTGGAACTCCAGGTCCAGGACCGCCGCCGCCGACCCATCGTGGGGCTGGACAACCGGAATTTCCTGATAACCGAGGATGGCCGGGTAGCGGGGGAGCAAAATTTCCTCGGCGGCGCGTACCGTTCCGAAACTTCGGACATAAGCATCCTCCTGGACCGTTCCCCCACCGCCCTTACCCTCCAGCCGGACATGAGTAATGCCGTACGGGATATCCGTGCCGCCGGTTCCCGTATCGTCTCCCTCATCTCCGCCGGGGAACAGCCCCTGCCTGCATGGACTGCAGGAACCGAGCCTTCCCTTGCCGCTCTTGCCGCCGCCGCACGGGGGAACCCGTCCTCCTACACCCCCCGCTGGCATTTTGACATGGGCCTCCGTCTGGCCGCCACAAGCCTCCTCCACGGCGCCAAGAAACGGGCGGTGGTCTTTATCAGTTCCGGAAACCAGGGGGAACTGACCTTTGACCAATACGGCCTTTCTGAACTGGCCGCCTACCTGGCGAATAACGGCATCATCTTCTACGGGGTAATCCTGGGGGGCAATTCCGCCGCCGATGAGATCCGCTACCTCTGCGAACAAACCGGCGGCCAGGTTTTGTCCCTCTACCGCCCAGAGGGCATAACGCCGGTTCTTAGCCGCCTGAACTCCCAGCCGTCGGGCTCCTACACCCTCAGCTACCGCACCGGCCTCCCCACCGATTTCGGGCGAGCCTATCTCCCGGTGGAAGCCGAGGTGTACCTTATGGAACGCTCCGGCAGGGATGCTACGGGGTACTTCCCTCCCATGGAGTGATCGGAAAAGAATATGCCCCGGAGATCGGTGAGGGGGCCTGGGCATAGGCCGGAGCCAGTTTTGGCGAAAGAGCACACAGGCGGAGGCGGGGGGCTTGCGGTAAGCCTGCGTGGATGCGGAGGATATTACTTTTTTAGTATATCCGTATGCTTAAAAAGCATTAACGTTCATTTGCCACTTCCCGGTCAAATTGAAAACCGGTCATGTCAATGCCAATACAGTGAAAGTCCCCTTTCTTTTTTCCCTGAGCCTGCCCGGTATCATTAGGAAAGGCAATGACTTTGACCTCATTGCCTATTTTGTCTTTATATTGTTCAGGAATGGGAATTACCCCATTGGTTACAATGGAACTAAACTCAATGGCCTGCATAGGTGCCTCCAATCTCAGTATAAGTATAGCATATTTTCTACTATAATGAACCGGTACTATGGCGTATCCCTTCCCATATCCCCCTCCAGCCCCTTCAAATGCACCGCGATAACCCGCCCGACGGCTTCTTTTACCGCCTGAGTAACCGCCGCTCCCGCCGCCTGTTCAATATCCGCCAAAACCGCTTTATGGAGCGTGTTGAGGGTTCCCGCCGGGGACGGAGGCATTGAAAACAGCTCCGGGGGGTTAATTTCCAGGGCCGCCGCGAGCCGTTCCAGCATTTCCGGGGAGGGAAACTTCTTTTCCAACTCAATCATGGCGACGTACTGAGTAGATGTATCGGCCTTTCCCGCTAATTTTGCCTGAGATATGCCAAGGACGCGCCGCTTTTCCTTCATATTGCGGGCCAATATCGCTCTTAGTCTTGTCATACCTTATAAGCCTACTTGCCTTTAAGGAAAGCATAATGGTAAAAAAATACTTGGCTATTGCCGATTTGATGATTATAATGGGGATATTATGATGTTCTAATAGAAGATCATCTTGTCCGGCAAGGCGGGGGATAGGGATACTTTCTCATTTTAGTAAGCTTTTTATGCTGTCCGAGGGCGTCTGCGGATCAGTCGGTCCGAAAACGGCGGGCCTTGTCCGTTGGATAGATATAGCGCCGAAGTTGCACGGGATTACAGGGAATGTCACCCCCCTAACGTTACTACGAAAAGGTATGGTTATGAAAATAGTAAAAGAAGAAAGTTGTTTCGAGATATTCTCAATGGATATAACAAATCATTGTAATGCACGATGCAAATTTTGTTTTAATACATGGGGGCAATCATATAATATGAAAAAGGAAACTTTTAAAAATATTGTTGCAAAAGTATTTCCTGTTACAAAAGATATGCCTGACAATGGAAGATGCGCTTATATCTCGTGCTTGTATGAACCTCAATAAATCCCAATTATGTGGATATAATGGAGTTACATGCAATGCGCCCTATGTTTTTTTCAAGTTTTTGTGAAAAAACATTGACAAAAAATAATATAGGACATATTGTATATAAACATTTTGACGTCGAGAAAATCGAAAGGGGTTTCAAATGAAGAAGGACAAAATTTTTATTCTTGGAATGTTGGCATTGGTTCTATTGTTTGTATCATGTCAAACAACACCTGTGGTTTCAAATTCGGGAACTTTAAGTTCATTACTTCGTACAGGACTCTCTGAAATTCAGAGATGGGACGAGGGAAATAAAAATGAAAGGGACGTTACGGTTTATTCTTTTAATCCTGAAATTAAGGATGAATTAATTCAAGCTGTAAAAGATGATGGATTCTATCAAGCTTGGTCTGGAGAATACACCAGAGATTGGGATTTAACGAGAGGCGTTCTTCGCTGGTGTGTTCCTTCAAACACTGAAAAATGGGACTGTGAGATACAATTTTCTGCAATTGGTGAAACAACAGTACATACCTACGGTTTTAAACAAAGTAAGCCAATTCCAAACAGCGACGGCGTCCCCAAAACGATTAAAATCACTGGTTATAGTTCGCAACCCATAACCGCTTACGTGATGTTTGTGCATTCAGAATCAGAAGGACCTGAAAGTTGGCCTCCTACTGCGTATGCAATCGAAGAAATAAACGGTCAGACCATCAGTTATCTATTGGCAAACTGGGATTATCCTGACTGGGATGATCCTAATTCGGAACCTTGGACGGGAACCGGGAAATTCTTCATCGTGATTGAGTGTGATCCTCCCAAGGATTCGTCGAAAGATGGATCAAAATATGTCTATTC
>BNUW01000111.1 GCA_025997655.1 Spirochaetia bacterium | reverse complement strand
GCAAAAAGTCGTTTTAGGCCGAATCCTCCTGGCGGACCCGGATATCTTTATTGTTGATGAACCAACCAGGGGTATTGATGTGGGCGCAAAAACGGAGATATACGAAATCATAAACGATTTGGCCGCCCTGGGGAAAAGTGTAATCATGGTAAGTTCGGAACTTCCCGAAGCCCTGGGAATGGCGGACCGGATCTATGTTATGAATGAAGGAAAAATCAAGGGCGTGCTGAATCACGATGAGGCAACTCAGGAAAAGATAATGCACATGGCCCTGGTAGGATAAAGGAGAGAATCTATGAGCGACACGGCGGTCAAAAAAAACAGTCTTGGCAGTTCTCTAATGAGCAATTTACGGGGCTCTTCAATGTTCTTTGTGCTGGTATTGATCATGCTTGTCTTTGCATATCTTACCGGGGGGACCAATTTTTCGTCCCGTAACTTTACCAACATCCTTATTCAGTACAGCTACGTACTGATCCTTGCGGTAGGAATGGTGATGGTAATCATCGTATTGGGCATAGACCTTTCGGTTGGTTCTGTGTGCGCCTTTGTGGGTTCCCTCAGCGCAATGATATACAATACCGGTATCGGCATGGGGCCCACCCTGCTTAGTGCCCTGGCCATCGGTGTTTTAGTGGGCGCCTTTTACGGGTTCTGGATAGCCTACCTGAATGTGCCGGCCTTCATTGCGACCCTGGCGGGGATGCTCCTTTTTCGGGGATTAAGCTACATCGTCACGAGTCTTAACCCCATTCAATTGCGTGACAACGGCTACAAGCAAATGGCTTCAGGTTTTTTCCCCAATGTGTGGCTTGATGAAACCGAACGCTTCGATCTCCTTCCCATCATTGTCGGCGTAATTGTAGTGGTTTTATTCGTTGTTTTCGATATCATTACCCGGCGTACCAAAAAAAATAATAATTTTTCGGTGTCCCCTATTTGGGCCTTTGTATTAAAACTAATCGCCATTAGCGTATTAATACTCGCGTTGAGCCAGCGTTTCGCAACCTACCGGGGTTTGCCGATTATTGTGGCGGTTCTGGCCATAACAATTTTCATCTTCCAGTTTATGATGAACAACACGGTTCTGGGACGCTACATTTATGCGGTCGGCGGAAACGCCCGGTCGGCAAAACTGTCGGGGATAAACTCGGAATTGGTGGTGTTCCTGGTATTCTGTTTGATGGGCCTCCTCACCGGCCTTGCCGCGGTTATCCATACGGGTTACATGAACTCGGCGCTGCCCGCAGCCGGCGTGGGTTTTGAAATGGACGCCATCGCTTCCTGTTACATAGGCGGCGTTTCCGCAGCCGGCGGTATCGGCACCGTGGGGGGCGTTGTGGTCGGGGCATTGATTATGTGCGCCATCAACAACGGTATGTCCCTCATGAATCTGGGCGCCGCATGGCAGCAGGTAGTCAGGGCCATCATCCTGCTCCTGGCGGTGTTCTATGACGTGTATACCCGCCGCAAGGCAGGGTTGGGTTGAGACCCCTTGTCCAATGAAAAACCGCAATTTTTGAGGGGTATTCCACAATAATTGGCGAGCGTTATTTCCCCGAATACGCTTACCATAATAGGGAGGAATGGGATGGAAAAAACAGTAGCCGGTATCGACATGGGTACCCAAAGTATCAAGGTGGTTCTGTACGACTGGAAGGCCCGCCGTATCATTGCACAGGCCCAGGAGCCGGTGGAGCTTATTGCGGAAAACGACGGGACCAGGGAGCAGAAAACGGAATGGTACGATGCGGCCCTTGAAAAATGCTTTGCGGCATTTTCCCCGGAAGAAAAAAACAGTATCGCTGCCATCGGAATTTCCGGACATCAGCACGGCTTTGTGCCCCTGGATGCGGCGGGCAAAGCCCTCTACAACGTAAAACTATGGAACGATACCTCCACCGCCGAAGAGTGCCGTATCATTACCGAAGCGGCCGGCGGGGATGACGCGGTAATTGCGGAGGTCTGCAACCTCATGCTGCCCGGTTTTACCGCCCCTAAAATACTCTGGCTTAAGCGGCACAAACCGGAAGCCTTTGCCAAACTGCGCTGCATCATGCTTCCCCACGATTACCTTAACTACCGCTTCTCAGGTGAATACAAGGCCGAGTGCGGTGACGCATCGGGGATGGCCATTTTTAACGGCAAGACCCGGTCCTGGTCAAAGAAAGTTTGCGCCATTATTGACGAAAAACTTATCGGCTTACTGCCTCCGCTTATCAATTCGGATGATCCCAATGGCTTTGTTACCGATGCTGCGGCAAGCCGTTACGGAATTCCGGCGGGCATCCCCGTTTCCTCAGGGGGCGGGGATAACATGATGAGCGCCATCGGTACCGGCACGGTTCGGGACGGGGTCCTCTCCATGAGCCTCGGCACCTCGGGCACCCTCTACGGCTATTCGGACACGCCCTTAGCGGATCCTAAGAACGGGCTTTCCGGGTTTAATTCCTCCACCGGGGGATACCTTCCCCTCCTTTGTACGATGAACTGCACCGTTGCTACCGAAGAGACCCGGCGTATCTTTAACCTAGGGGTGAAGGAACTGGACGACCTCGCGGCAAAGGCAAAGCCCGGCGCGGACGGCATAGTTTTTCTGCCCTTTTTTAACGGCGAACGTACCCCGAATCTCCCCAACGGCCGGGCGAGCATAATCGGCATCACCGCCGCAAACTTCAGCCGGGAAAATGTTGCCCGGGCCGCATTGGAGGCCGCTATTTTCGGTATGCGCTGCGGCCTGGAGGCATTCCAGGGGCTTGGCTTCAAGGCGCGGGAAATACGGATAACCGGCGGGGGCAGTAAAAGCGCTATTTGGCGGCAGATGGCGGCGGACATCCTCGACATCCCCGTCAAGCGGCCGGTGAACGCCGAATCCGCCGCAATGGGCGGGGCAATCCAGGCGCTCTGGTGCCTGTTAAAACATGGGGGAAACGCAGTACCAATAGCGGCCCTGACCGATGAGCATGTTGATATCAGTGATACTGAGAGCATTAAACCGGACAGTATCGCGGTGGCCTTATACAATAAGGCCTATGCGGAATACAACAGGTATCTTAAAGCGTTAACCCCGCTTTATATATAACAGGAGTAATGCGGCAGACGCCGCACTAATGAGGAGTAAAGAAATGGCAAATTATTTTACCGGCGGTAAAGAATATTTCCCGGGTGTCGGGAAAATTCCCTTTGAAGGAAGCGGATCAAAAAATCCCCTTGCATTTAAATATTATGATGCGGAGAAAACAATCCGCGGCAAAAAGCTGCGGGACTGGCTGCGTTTCGCCATTGCCTACTGGCACAGTTTTTGTGCCGACGGCGCGGACCCCTTTGGCGCGGGAACCCATATTTTCCCCTGGAACAGTTCCGCCGACCCGCTGGAAAACGCGAAAAACAAGGTTGACGCCACCTTCGAATTTGTTACCAAGGTAGGCGCGCCCTATTACTGCTTTCATGACCGGGATGTTGCCCCCGAGGGAAAGAGCCCCGACGAATCGGCAAAAAACCTTAGCATCATTGTGGAGGAGCTGAAAAAGCGGCAGGACGCCACGGGGGTAAAACTTCTTTGGGGAACCGCCAATGTGTTTACCAATCCCCGCTTTATGAACGGCGCCGCCACCAATCCCGAATTCGGCGTACTCGTTCAGGCGGCCAACCAGGTGAAAAACGCCATTGACGCAACCATAAAACTCGGCGGCGAAGGCTATACCTTCTGGGGCGGCCGGGAAGGTTACATGTCCCTCTTAAACACGGATATGAAGCGGGAAAAGGAACACCTGGCTACGCTCCTTACTATTTCCCGGGACTACGCCCGCAAACAGGGATTTAAGGGCTGTTTCTATATTGAGCCGAAACCCATGGAGCCCACCAAACACCAATACGATTATGATTCGGAAACGGTTATCGGGTTCCTCAAAGCCCACGGCCTGGACAAGGACTTTAAACTGAACATCGAGGCGAACCACGCGGAATTGGCGGGCCATGATTTCTACCATGAACTTTCTGTGTGTGTTGATAACGATATGCTCGGTTCGGTGGACGCAAACCGGGGCGAACCCCGCAACGGCTGGGATACGGATCAGTTCCCCAACAGCGTCTACGAAACCACCCTGGCCATGCTCGCGGTTCTCCGCATGGGGGGCTTCAAAACCGGCGGCCTGAATTTTGACGCGAAGATCCGCCGCAATTCCATTGATCCGGAAGATTTGTTTATCGCCCACATCGGCGGCATGGACACCTTTGCCTACGGCTTCGAAAAGGCCGTGGCGATCCTGGACGATGGCCGTATCCCGGACCTGCTTAAAAAACGCTACGCCTCCTTTGATTCCGGAGACGGCGCGAAGTTTGAAAAGGGCGGGTTTACATTGGATGCTCTTGCGTCTCTTGCCAAGGATTACGGCAAAGCCGGTTGGACAAGCGGGAAGCAAGAATATATCGAAAATGTGCTTAACGATATAGTGCTTTCAAAATAGCCTTTGATAAGAAAAGCAACCACGAAGGACACAAAGGGAAGATCATAAAGACCTTCGTGGTTGGAATTGTCCTCAGCCGGAATGCAGCCGTTTCCGATTGTAGTAGATCTCAATGTACGGTATACTCAACATAAGGAGAATTTCATGCCCCAATTCCAACCCATGACCTTAGAAGAGCGGTTTGCCATAGCCGAAAAGTCCCAGGCGATGAAAGATGCCGGTAAAAAAACCGAAGGCGTTATGTACATGATTCAACACTATCCCATGCCTCCCTATCTGGCCAAATTTGCCAAAAGCCACCATGGAGCAGACTTCCTGATAAAGAACGGCTATAACCTATCAGAAGCGGAGGCCGAATTTGGGGAAGACTGGCTTACTAAATGAGATATACGACAGCGTTTACAACATTGATCTGGGCCGCAAAGGGCTTGATACTGATGGCAATGAACATCAGGGAAGACTTTCTTACGCAAGCGGCATTTCCTCAGTCATGTCTTGTTTTCAGGAAGCTCAAACAACGGCAGATTGCGAGCTTTTAATACTTGCCGAAGAAACTTTTTTAGAGCAGGAACTTCATTATTGTGATACCGCTGACACTATCACCTTCAGTAGCCTTACCCAGGCCATCCGGAGCTTTGAAGATGCCCTCCGCTCACTCAAAATCGTAGTCGTTAAAACCCTCTATCAGGCCGCCGAAGCCACCTATGCCACGACCAAAAACCGTATTCAGGGCTGCCCCAGGGACATTTTTCACCAGGCTTGCGATGCTCACCGCACCCGGCTTAGTAACTCCCTCCGAGCCCCCGGTATCAACATGAAGGAAAAGTCCGTAATCCAGCAGCGTATGGCAAACATGAAAACCGCCGCGAGTTGCTATATAGAGAAACAAAAAAGGGCATTGTCTGGCGTCAGCTTACCTCAGTAGAACTTTCACGCAAAACAAAAATTGGCAAATATGCCTTCTCTGAATCTACCGTAATTACCTATACGGATTAAAATTATACTACGGTAAATGCGCTTGGTGCACTTTTTTTAGAGGATATAGCTATGAATAATCGTTTTGTTAAAATGGTGACCGACACCATTTTTAGGGGCTGTAATGTTTCCTTGGTGTCCTTATCTCATACCCTTCAAAACTTTGTCCAGTTCCTTAATACTGTATTCCCGCACGGCCTGAACTACGCCGGGAATATCTGAATCCGGAAGCCGGTGTTTTATTGCCGCCATGGAGGGGAGCAGGGTTGTAAAAATAGTGTTTTCTTCACGGGAAAGGGCGGTGAGATAGGGCTGCACCGGCCCGGCTAAAACCGGCAGGGATTCTATGTTGTTCCGGTATTGGCGGAGAAATTCTCGGGCGGTCATACTTGCTTTGCCGGATGCAAAAAGCCGGTACACTCCGCCGGAGCCTGCCGGGGTTTCCCTCCGAATTGAGACGGGAAATGGCGTTACCCAGGAATTGGGCGCCGCCTTTGTTTCCGGCCCACCGTCCTCCCTGGACGCAGCTTCAAGGTTTATCGGCGCGCCCATGCCGGGAATGGCGGAAACCTGCGCAGTAGCGCCCGCAGTAATACTGCGGACCTTATCTTCAAGCCGCCTGCGGTACATAGCCAGGGCTTTCGTTTCGTAATACCAGTAATCCTGTTCTGATTTTTGTTTGGAAAGGGGGGTCCGATAGAGAAATGCCGAATGAAGGGTTTCCAGGGAAGCGCAGCGGTTCTGACGGTTTTCAAAGAGTCCGCGGATATAGCTTCCCCTGGCATAGGTGACCCCTGCGGGATACGAAAAATCGGCGCCGTATAATTCAATGTTCCGTGCGCCCAGGTATTCTGCAAGGGAAAGCGCGGCATAACCGACGTTTGCCCCGGAGGTATCCAGTTCGGGAATGGGCCGCCAGTGCCGGGAGAGGTAACGGGTTAGGGGATGGCCCCCGGAGAAGAAATAGGGCCGGGCGGAACGGGAAGCCACCAGGGGCGGGCTTGCCAGGTCCAGGAAGAGCATGGTGCGCTCCGGGAGCCCCGCCATGAAGTGATAGTAGCTGATATGCTGGCAATCAATAGAGATCACCGCGTCCGGTTCCAGTCCGGCGCTTAACAGGCTTGGCAGAGCAGTGTCCGCAGCAATGATGAAGGGGCGCTCTTTCTTTTTACGCGTTTCGCACAGCAACGGTATCTGGAAATCCAGGCTGGGACCGGCGGCACAGATGGCGGCGCTGCGGATCGGGGGGAGGGCAGGCAGGCTCTGTTCCGCCTGCGGCAGGTTGCGGATGATATTGGAAAACCAACGTTTCCCAAAATAGGCCTGGACCGAATAATCTGCGGACACCGTATCTATGGCGGACTTGATTACCCTTGTGGCCTCGGTGAACAATTGGCGCCCTATATCGGTTCTGGTACGCAGGGGCAGTAAGGCAATGCCGCCGCAGATACCCGGCTTGTACCGGTCCAGAAGGTGCTTTTCCAGGGCGGGAGGCGAGGGGTCTAAGAGGAGGCGGAACCGGGGATCGTTAAAGATGCCGATATATTCACGGGAGCTTAGTAATTCTGCTGCGCCGTGGATGTCAAAATCAATCACCGTCACCCATTCGGTCCCGGGCCGTTCAAGGGCGGCTTCCACATGGAAACCTCCTCCCAGACCGAAGATGATAAGAAAGCCGGGATCGGTTCCATCGCTGCCCAGGGTGGAAACCAGGCGCGTGCCTTCCCTCCGGGGGTCCACCAGGGAGTGTAATGGGTGGGCGGCGCCGGATGAATCCACTAAGGCGGGAATCAATTCACCGGAACGGGATTCAATAAATTTATACCTGCCCCGTGTCGTTTCCGCTCCTGAGAGCCGGGAACAAAGGGATGGATCAAACCGTGAGAGGGCTAAGAGATTGCGCTCAAAGAAAAAACCCTTATCCATGAAAACCTCCTGCGGCAATACCTATTTCCTTACGGACAGCTTCCGGCGATACCTGCGCCGCTGAATCACCGGGAAAAAGCAGCGGGCCCAGTTCCCTAAGAAGGGCCTCCCGGGTTTCACCGGATTCCAGGGCCTTTAGCAGCGCTGTCGATAGTGTTTCTGTGGATTGTTCGCTATTGAGCAGTACTGTTTCTGCTATTTCCTCCGGATTTTTTTTAACCGGTGTAGTTTCATGATTGAAAACACCAATACTGCGCTCCTTAAAAACATCGCTGTTATTTCCCAGGGAAAAGAGGCGGTCCGGGTAGGCTGCCATCCGGCGGGCAAACCACCGGGCGTAGATGCCGAGGCTGCCTCCGGTGCCTGCGCCGCCTGCGCGGACAAAGGTTTGGGAGTACGCCGGGTTAAGCCGGGATACCGCTTCCGTAAAAAGCCGCTCAAAACTGTAGGGCCGGGCATGGGTCCGGATATCCCGGTGCTCAAGATCCATCCCGGTGATATACACCGGCCCCCGGCAGAGTTGAAAGGCCAAATCCAGGGCGGTGGCGGTAACGGTTCCCCGCTGGGGGAGAACGGCGAAGGGAAGGCCGGTACCGCAGAGGAGGATATTCTGCCAGAGAGAACCGTCGCTTATGGGGAGCCAGGGCAGGCCGGCAAACTGGGAGGGGAGGGCGGCGGTGAGGGCGGCGGCAAAGGCCGGGGGGCGCTGATCCCTGAACGCTTCGTAGAGATGCAGCAGCGCCCAGTTGCCGCCGTCGGTGGTGAGGATAAGGTCCGGCGGCACGTTTGCTGCC
>BNUW01000110.1 GCA_025997655.1 Spirochaetia bacterium | reverse complement strand
TTTTTGAGTATACACACAAGCCAAAGACCTCAAGTTAGACGAAGAACGCCTCACGTTTCGACCCACGCCCCTTGTGACAGCAAATAAAATAACTACTGCTCTCCACCGCGCGCAGAGTAGACCTCGCACGGGGAGAAAAAAAAACAGGCGTCCGAAAAAATAACGCCATAATATCCGCAGGTTTCCCCCCCCCCCCCCCCCCCCCACGCACATCACTGGTGGAGGTAAACCATGACTTATTCCCCTAATTATTTCATGGAAGCGCTGAGGGGGCTTTTGGTTATCGCCGGCTGGTATATCCTGTTTTATCGCAGACATCTTGTCTGCCGCCCCCGGCCCGCATCAAAACTACGGCGCGTAGTATTACTCGTGAGCTTTCCCGTCTGCTACATAATATGGAGGCTGTATTCCGTGGGCACCGCAACGGGCAATGAACTCCGCTGGGTGGCAATTCTTTTCCTGTTTGCCCTGCTTTGCGGGGATTGGCGGGAGTCTTTTTTTACCGCCATCTACTACATCGGCGTAGAAGCCTGCATGGATACCACCCGCAATTTTATTATCCGCTATTATTTCGGAGGAATGCTCCCCCGGTATTCTCCCGGCTACAATGTGGAATTCGTTCTGCTGTACCTGGCTGTATTGGGATGGGCCTTTTTTTACTATTGGGTGTTGAAAAACCGCCGGGGGAATCTGCCCCTGTACTTCTGGATTATGACGGTCCTGCCGCCCATGGGTTCCACGGTGCTGATTACCCGTTTTGCGGTAGTGTTTGGCCCCCTGCAGAATACTGCAGGAATAAATCTCTATTTTGACGGGGCTCTTTTGGGGCTCTTTTTGCTCGCCCTGAATCTTTTGACTTTTTTTATGTATGTCCGGCTGCTCACCTATTACGAGATCCGGCTGCAGGCCCAGGTCCTCCAGGGGCAGCTCTACGCCCAATCACGCCGGATCACCGGCATTGAAGCGTTTCAGCGGCAGACCGGGGAAATGCGGCATGAGTTAAAAAACCTGCTCTTCAGCCTGAAAGTCGATATGGAACAGCAAAACTATGACAGCGTGAATAACCGGATCTGGGCTGTGCTGGGGGATTTGAAACAGGTGGAGCCGGAATATTACACGGGAGTCTCTTTGATTGACGCCATGATCTCCTACAAGGCGGCCCAGATAAGAGAACTGGGGGCTACCATTTCGGTACAGGCGGACTTGCTGAATATAGAAACGACCCTGGCGTACGACATCGCTTCCATTATGGGGATCGCCCTGGACAATGTGGCGGATGCGGTCACTTCCATGAAGGCACAGGAAGGCGCCCCAAACCCGGCGGTACACTGCAAAATACAAAGCCAAAAAAATATCCTGTTGATTACCCTTACCAACCCGCTCCCCGGGCCGCTGCACTACAAAAACGGCGAAATCCAAAGCACCAAGACCGAAGGCGACCATGGCCTGGGGCTGCCCGCGCTCCGCCGGGTTGCCTGGAAATACGCGGGGGAAGTCAGTATCACCGACAGCGGCAATATTTTTTGCCTGCGGGTCTGTCTGTTTGTGTAGGATTGGCGCCTGGCACTCGTTAGTAATACCGCTCCCGTATCTCCGCCGCCAGGTAAAATGACCCCGTTCCCAGCACCGGAAGCCCGGCTTTCCGCCGTTCCTCCAGCGCGTAATCTATGGCCTTGACCGTTTCCGGTATAAACAACAGTTCCGGTACCCGCACGCCCATCGCGGCGCCTTGCGCTTTCCGCCGGTCCAGTTCCGCCGCAAACACCTCGTATATGCCCTTGGGGTCGCTTACCTTGAAGGTTCCCGGGGTAGTAATAACAATCCTGGAGAACCGGGGCGTCAGTATCTCCGCCATGGCCTCTACGTTTTTTCCCAGGGCGCACCCGAATATCAGTATGCCCCCATTACCGTAGAGCTCAGTAAAGGTGTTCACGCAGAGTTCCACGCTTTTTTCCGTATGCGCCCCGTCGATTATCACCGGAGGCGTAGGATGCGGTGCATCCTTTGCTTCGGGCCTTAGTTTTTCAAACCGGGCCGGCAGGGTAAAATTCCGCAGCCCCCGGTCTATGGTTTCCGCGTCCAGTGCGGGGAAGACGTGCTTCAACGCGATAACCGCCAGCCCCGCGTTCAGGGCCTGCACCGCGCCGGGTATGCCCACGGTCAGGTGCAGCGGAGAGAGGAAAAATCCCCCGGTCTTAAAGGCCAGGGTAAAGTCCGTACCGCCGTCCCGCACCGCAACATCCCTGATTTCCGCAATCTCCGGGAAGTAAAGCAGGGGGGACTTCTTTTCCGCCGCCGTCTTCCGGAAAACCGCCAGGGCCTCATCGCACTGCTCCGCCAGAACCACGGGCTTGCCGCTCTTGATAATCCCCGCTTTGGCGCCGGCCACCTCGGTAATGGTGGTCCCCAGAAATTCCGTATGCTCCAGTTCAATGACGGTGATCAACGACACCAGGGGGTCCACGATATTGGTGGGGTCCTGCACGCCCCCCATGCCGGTCTCCACGGTCAGGGCGTCGCAGCCGCCTTGCCGTTGGATGAGCCGGGCGCAAAGAAAAAAGTACAGGGTCAGCAGTTCGAAGTAGGTAGGGGGACAATCCTCCGGACCATCCCCGTAAAAGAGCCGGTATTCGGGCTTCGACCTATCCTCCAGGGTCTTTACCAGATCCTGTATAGTATTCCCCGCCTCAATATAGGTTTTTTCATCCAGGAAAGCGTGGCCCAGGGTTATCCGCTCCCGAAAATCCGCCACATGGGGGGAAATATACTGGGCGGTCCTCTGCCCCGCCGCCTCAAGGATCGAAGTAAGCATCCCCGTAACCGAGCCCTTACCCTTGGAACCCGCCACATGGAAGGAGGGGGCGCACAATTCGGGGCGCCCCACAGCGGCGGCGATAATCTGCATCCGCTCGGGCCGGAAACTGGGGGGGTGCTGCCCCGCCTCAAGGTTTACAAACTGGTCCAGCCAGTCGAATACTTCGGTGGAAGACTTGAATGAAGGTGCCATATAATAGATAAAACCCCAAAAGGGCCGCGCCGTCAAGGCTATGGTACATGCCGGTATCCTGCTTTATTCTCCAATAATTTTTACCAACACGCGCTTCCGTCTCTTCCCGTCAAACTCCCCATAAAAAATCTGTTCCCACGGCCCAAGATGAAGCTGTCCACCGGTAATAGCAACGACAACTTCCCGCCCCATAATCTGGCGCTTCAGGTGAGCATCGGCGTTCACCTCACCGTGGTTATGTTGATATGATGATACCGGCTCATGGGGCGCCAGTTTTTCCAGCCACACATCAAAGTCGTGATGCAGGCCGTATTCATCATCATTGATGAAAACACTTGCGGTTATGTGCATGGCATTTACCAGACAAAGTCCTTCCTGCACACCGGATTCTTTGAGGAGTTTATCAACCTCGCCGGTGATGTTGATAAATTCACGCTCATGTTTCGTATTAAACCACAATTCTTTTGTACAGGACTTCATACAATGGTACTCCCCGGTACAATGTTAGTATACCATTTTCCACCTTGTCAAATCCTTTACTTTATTGACATTCTGATAAGATATTGATAGTATCATGATAGTGGTATTTGAAGTAAGGAGCACTGTTATGATACAAATACGGCCGGTATCGGACTTGCGGAATAAGTTTCCCGAAATTGAAACGCTGGTCAATACGGGTGAACCGGTATATTTAACCAAAAACGGTTATGGAGCAATGGTCGTTATGAACCTTGAGCAATATGCAAGCCTTACCGGTGATATTGAGATAAAACTGGATGAAGCAGACCGTGCCGCCGCCGCTTCCGATGTCCGGTATACCCACGAGGAAGTTTTCGGCAGGCTAAAGAAACAACGCCATGGATAAGCAACTTTATCGGTTGCGATACTTACCGCTCTTTGAGCAGGATTTGGCTGATGCAAGAGATTATATTGCGGTAACCCTTCAAAATCCGGTCGCCGCAAATCGGCTTGTGGAAGAAACAGAAAAAGCAATACAGGAACGTCTTTCTGCGCCCCTATCATTTAAGGCCTATCGGTCAAAAAAAGATCGTAGGCATCCTTATTATCGAATCTATGTAAAGAATTTTACGGTATTTTATGTTGTGATTGACGATACGATGGAGGTTCGACGTTTTATATATTCGAGACGGGATATTGATGCCCTGATATAAGTGCGCCGGTTCCAGCCTCCGATATAGATAAAAAAAGCGCGATTAAATACTTGACTAAAAACCCCTGGTATGATATATTTATCCTATGACATACAGCATAGCCATGGCCGGGAAGGGCGGGGTCGGGAAGACCACCCTCTGCGGCTTATTTTTGAATTACCTGGCGGAGAAGGGCAAGGGCCCCATCCTGGCGGTGGACGCCGACCCGAACTCCAACCTGAACGAAGTCCTGGGGGTGGAAACCGCCATGACCCTGGGGGATATCCGCGAAGAAATCGCCAAGTCGGAATTTGCCGAAAAGAACCCCATCCCCGCGGGGATGTCCAAGCAGGAGTACGCCAATATGCGGTTCGGTGACGCCCTGGTGGAAATGGACAAGTACGACATGCTTGTCATGGGCCGTACCCAGGGGAAGGGCTGCTATTGCTTTATCAACGACCTCCTCCGGGACCAACTCCAAAGGTACTATAAAAACTACAACTTCATGCTGGTGGACAACGAAGCCGGCCTGGAACACATCAGCCGGGGTATTTTGCCCCCCGTGGACCTGATCCTCCTGGTCAGCGACTGCTCCCGCCGGAGCGTCCAGGCTGCGGGCCGTATCGCCGAGATGATAACCCAGTTGGACTTCAAGGCCAACAAGGTTTGCCTCATCGTGAACCGCGTTCCCGAGGGTAAGCTGGAACAGGGGGTTTTGGACGAGATTGCGGAGCAAAACCTTTCCCTTATCGGGGTGATTCCCCTGGACGAGTCGGTCTATAAGTACGATGCCGCCGGGAAAGCCCTGGTTTCCCTGCCGGAGGACTCGCCCATAAAGAAAGCCCTGGGGGAGATCGTGGGAAAACTAGGTATATAGAACAAAAATTTCGCTTGACAAATCGTCATTTTGCCTCCATCATGAATTGATAAATGTTCATATATATTGGAATATTATCCAATATATATAACAATTTTGGTCAACAACGGGATTTTGTTCCTGTTATGAAAGCATGTTTTTAAGGAGACGAAAATGGCGAAAGTTTCAGACATTCTGAAAAAGAAGAAACACACATTCTCTTTTGAGGTGTTCCCCCCCAAAGAGGCCGATGGTGTTCCCAAGCTGCAAAAGGAATTGGATCAATTATTCCAATTAGACCCGGATTTTATTAGTTGCACCTATGGCGCCATGGGCACCAATGTCGGCGAATCCAAGGCAATTTGCAAGTACATCGTTGACCACAAGGTGAACTGCGTAACCCACTTTACCGTTATTGGTAAAACCTCTGCGCAGTTGAAGGCGATTTTCAAGGAATATGTGGACATGGGTGTTGATAACGGCCTTGCCATGCGCGGTGACTTCCAGAAAGATCCCGCCACCGGCGATATCAAGACCTCCACCGACGGCGAATTCCAGCACGCCAACGAGCTTATCGGGTTCCTGCACAAGGAATTCCCCAATGTGTGCCTTGCCGGCGCGGGATATCCCGAACGGCACCTCCTGGCCCCCAGCCTTGAAAGTGACATCAAATACCTCAAGATGAAACAGGACGCGGGCGCCGAGCTCATTATGTGTCAGACCTGCCATGATGTGGTTGCCTATGAGAAGTGGATTGCCATGGCCCGGAAGGCCGGTGTTACCATACCGATTGTCATCGGTATTATGCCCATCCTTAACCGCCGGAACGCCATCGACATGACCATCCCCGGTTGTATCCCCGTGGAACTGTCCCGCATCGTCGGCCAATACAGCCCGCCCCCGCCCCCGCCCAAGACCGCTTCCGAAGATGTCCAGAACCAGTACAAGGCCCTGGAGAAGAAGTATGCGGCGGAATTCGAGAAGTACGGCATGGAATACACCATCAACGAAGTAAAGCAATACCTGAAGACCGACCTTCAGGGCGTACACTTCTATGCGCTCAACAAAGCGGAAAAAGTTGCCCAGATCGTTCACGACGGTGACCTTAAAACGCTCTGTACTAAGTAAAGACCGGGGGACCGGTTCCGGGGAATAGCTCCGGGAGCGTCCCCCCTTCTTGTATTGCATTTGTTACTATAACCGCGCCGTTGACGCGGTGTTACTATTACAATCCCCCATTATTGAGGAGACAGAATTATGGCTAAAGGTTCAGATGCGGTGAAGAAATTCCCCGGTTCCGACATTGAAATCGCCCAGGCGGTTTATCCCGAACATGCGTACGATATTAAAGAAATCGCCGCGAAATTGGACATCCCTGACAAGTATATCGAGCAATACGGCAAGTACAAAGCCAAGATTGACTATAACTACCTGAACAACGAGCTTAAGAGCAAGCCCGACGGCAAGCTCATCCTGGTAACGGCCATCACCCCCACCCCGGCGGGCGAAGGCAAGACCACCACCACGGTCGGTGTTTCCGACGGTCTCGCCAAGCTTGGCAAGAAAGTCGTTGTGGCTCTGCGCGAACCCTCCCTGGGCCCGGTATTCGGCGTCAAGGGCGGCGCGGCAGGCGGCGGCTGGGCACAGGTCATCCCCATGGAAGACATCAACCTCCACTTCACCGGTGACTTCCATGCCATCGGCGCGGCGAACAACCTCCTCGCGGCCATGATCGATAACCATATCTATCAGGGCAACAAGTGCAACATCGACCCCCGCAAGATCATCTGGCACCGCTGCGTGGACATGAACGACAGGCAGCTCCGCTTCATCGTAGACGGTCTCGGCGGCAAGGCCAACGGCGCCTCCCGTGAAGACTGGTTTGATATCACCGTGGCTTCCGAAGTCATGGCTATCCTCTGCCTTTCCAAGGATATTGACGACCTGAAAGCCCGCTGCGCGAAGATCATCGTCGGCTACACCTATGGCAAGCAGTCGGACGGCAGCGAAAAACCGGTTACCGCCGGCCAGCTCAATGCCCAGGGCGCCATGGCGGCTCTGCTCAAAGACGCTCTCAAGCCGAACCTGGTACAGACCCTGGAAGGCACCCCGGCGTTCATCCACGGCGGACCTTTCGCCAACATCGCCCACGGTTGTAACTCCATCATGGCTACCCGGCTTGCCCTCAAGATGGGTGACTATGTGGTTACCGAAGGCGGTTTCGGCGCGGACCTCGGTGCGGAAAAATTCCTCGACATTAAATGCCGGTTTGCGGGCCTGAAACCCAATGCGGTGGTTATCGTCGCGACCGTCCGGGCCCTCAAGTCCCACGGCGGCGTTGCCAAGGCCGACCTGAATAAACCCAATATTGAAGCCCTCAAGAAGGGTCTCCCGAACCTGCTCCAGCATGTGAACAACATCAAAGAAGTGTACAAGCTGCCCGCAGTGGTCGCTATCAACGCGTTCCCGCTTGATACCCCGGAAGAACTGAAACTGGTGGAAGATGAATGCAAGAAGCTCGGCGTCAACGTAGCTCTGTCCGAAGTGTGGGCAAAGGGCGGCGAAGGCGGCAAGAAACTGGCCGAAGAAGTGGTCAGGCTCGCCGAACAGCCGAATCAGTTCACCTTCAGCTATGACGAAAAAGCCTCGATCAAAGACAAGATCGATGCCATCGCCAAGAAGATCTACCATGCGGACAATGTGAACATCCTGCCGTCGGCGCAGAAGCAGATTGCCCAGCTTGAAAAACTCGGCATGGACAAGGTGCCGATTTGCATGGCGAAGACCCAATACAGCTTCACCGACGATCCCAACGTTAAGGGCGCGCCGAAGGGCTGGACCCTCACGGTTCGTAACATCAAGATTTCCAACGGCGCCGGCTTCATTGTGGCCCTCACCGGTGAGATCATGACCATGCCCGGCCTCCCGCCTGTGCCCTCCGCCGAGAAGATCGACGTGGACAACACCGGGAAGATTGCCGGTCTGTTCTAAGAGAACGAAGAGTCCACGGATTACGCGGATGATACGGATGGACACGGATGGATATTTATTTCTTATCCGTGTTTATCTGTTTAATCCGTGCCCATCCGTGGACTCTTTATATTAGAAGGAAGTGAAAATGGGTTTTGCTGAAAAAAGCTGCGTAGATTTTGTAGCCGTGCTCGCGAGTAAAGAGCCCGTACCCGGCGGCGGCGGCGCTTCCGCTTTGGTGGGGGCCATCGGGGCCGCCCTGGGAAACATGGTGGGCTCCCTCACAGTGGGCAAGAAAAAATACGCCGATGTGGAAGCGGATATCATCCGCCTGAAGAAAGCGTCCGACAAGATTCAGGGGG
>BNUW01000109.1 GCA_025997655.1 Spirochaetia bacterium | reverse complement strand
GAGCGTTTCAAAATCATACTTTACCATAGCCAAAATTATCTCCTGCTCACATGGTACCAAGAATAGCTTGTCAATGCAAATATTGACTGTGTAAGACCCTGATCCCGGTCAAAAATGTCAAATTTCCCCTTGACAATTCCCATGGGCATACTATAATATAAATACCATCTAATTACTAGGCATTAAGGAGGTTCTATTATGTCTAAGAAAATTTGTGCCGCCCTGGTACTCGGGGCTATGGCCCTTGCCCTGACCCTGCCCGTGTGGGCCGGGGGAAAGAAGGACGCCGCGCCGGTGGCTCAGCCGGCAACCCAGGGCCCGGCTCTGTCGGGGAAGAAGGTCATCGTTGCGGATGCCAATTCCACCCATCACCTCAACCTGTATGTGGCCTATGAGAAGGGGCTCTTTACGAAACGGGGGCTTGAGGTGGAGATTCAGCAGACCAATTCCGGGGTTGCTGCGGTGGTTGGGGGCGAGGCTAACATCGTCTTTAACTGCCCCACCGGGGTCATCACCCCCATCGCCAAGGGGCAGGACATCACTATTATCAGCCAGGTGAAGATTCCCTGTACTTCGGTGCTGGTGGTCCCGGTAAATGCCCCGGTCAAAACCCCCGCCGACCTCAAAAACCTTCAAATTGCGGGGCTTTCAAACACCTGCTGCGCGGTTATCTCCATCAGGGACAACCTGAAAAGCCAGTACAGCACCGAGTTTGAGCTGGTAGCCCTGGCCCCCGGCGCAGCCTTAGCCGCCCTGGAAGGGGCTGCGGTGAAGGCCGCCATTCTGGAAGAGCCCTTTGTAGCCGAGGCCCTGCTCTTAAAGGACGCGGCGGGGAAGCCCAAGTTCAAGACCATTTTTGACGGCCATTCGGATGCCAACGGCGACGGCGCTACCGACAAAAACCTTGCCGGTGAAAACCCGCCCTGCCGTACCATCAACGCCAACACCGCCTTTATCCGGGACCGGTTTGGGGACGCCAAGGTCTTTATTGAAGCCATTGCGGAAGCCGACCAGATCATCCTGGCAAATCCGACCGCGGCTGATATTGTGGCCATTGCCCATAAGTATGTGCCGAATGTTTCCGAGCAGGCGATTATCAACAGTAATCCTAAGCTGGGCTTTACCACCAAACTGGCTACCGATCAGCTCATCGGCTATGCCCAGGCGCTGGTGAATCAGGGAACCATTGACAAGAATCCGGGTGAAGCGCTCTTTGCACCGGAGTTTAAGGGAATTACCTGGTAGGAGAAAGATAGAAGAATTTTTAACCGCAAAGGCGAAGAAGTCGAAAAAGGGAAGATGAATATGGATATTTTTACTTCTTTTCCTTCTGCGCCTTATTCGCCTTTGCGGTTTTTTATCTTCTATTCTTTTTGCGGTTAAATTAGGTGTTTTATGACTAACACATATGAGACAAGGGGCCTCCGTCGTTTTTTCTATGAACTCGGAGGCTTCTTTAAAAATTCGCTGAGCAATTTTTTCTCCCTGGAATTCCTTACCGTATTAGTACCATTACTGTTACTGTGGGAATTCTTGCCCCGGTGGGGGGTTCTGCCCAAAAGCCTTATCCCCTCGCTCAGCACGGTGGCGGCAAAGTTTTGGGACATGCTGCTCCACCGGCATTTGGTATTACACATAGCGTACAGCCTGGGCCGTTTCTTCGCGGCCTTTGGTATCGCAGTAATACTGGCGGTACCTATCGGGCTCCTCATGGGGTGGAACCTCAAAATTCGCGCCTATGTGCTGCCTTTGTGGCAGCTCCTTTCGCCCATACCGCCCCCGGCCTGGGTTCCCATGACGATCATCTTCTTCGGCATCGGATCGAAGATGCACATTTTTTTGATGTTCCTCGGGATTTTCTATCCCGTTTTATTTAATACCTACCAGGGGATCAAGGACACCGACCCCCGGTACCTCGCCAGCGCCAGGGTATTCGGCGCCAGTGAATTTACCCTGCTCCGCAAAGTGTATTTCTGGCATGCCTTTGGTTCAATAATCATGAGCCTTAAAACCGGTATTGCCATGGGACTGGTAATGCTCATCATCGGCGAATCCTACGGGGGCCGTATGGGTATCGGTTTCCTTTTGGGCCAGGCCAAGGACTACTTTGTTGTCCCCGAGATGATGGTCTGCATGGTCATCCTCGGCTGGATTGGCTGGTTCCTCATTGAGGTTCTCAAATATGTCGAACTGAAACTCGCCATCTGGAAAGTAGGCCGGTAATGATTGAAGCCAGGAGCATCACTAAGTTTTTTTCCGTGGTAAACGAGAAGGGGCTCGCCGAAGGGCTTACTGCGGTGCTCAATGTTTCTCTCACCATCCCCGATGGAAAAATAGTAACGCTACTCGGGCCGTCGGGCTGCGGGAAATCAACTTTCCTTGAAATCCTCGCGGGGCTCCAGGCGCCGACCGATGGAACAATACACATCGACGGCAAACTGGTTCTGGAACCCCTGCCTTCAACCCGGAAAGAAATGGAAGCCTACAAACGGCGGTACCGCTTCATTTCCCCCCTGGCAAACGGCGTTTTCCGGGATCGCCCCAAACACGACATCGCCATGATATTTCAGGATTACGCGATTTTTCCCTGGATGACGGCCATTGAAAACATCAACTTTGCGCTGAAGCTCCGGGGCATCAAACGGGCCGAACGGAATGATAGAAGCCGGCATTATCTTGGCAAGGTGGGCCTTAGCGGGGTGGAGTACAAGTACCCGTCACAGCTTTCGGGGGGTATGCGCCAGCGGCTTGCTTTAGCCAGGGCGCTCTCGGTGGAGCCGAAAATTATCCTCATGGATGAACCCTTTGCGGCGGTTGACGCCCTGACCCGGGAAAAACTCCAGGACGATCTTCTGCGGCTCTGGGACGAAATTGGATCGCAGCTTATCATCGTTATGGTAACCCATGATGTCACCGAGGCGGTGTATCTTTCGGATGAGGTGGTGGTTTTTTCTCCCGGCCCCGGCTCTATCCGCAATAGGATTCCGGTGGATATTAAGCGGCCCCGTGCCAGAACCGACCCGGAGATCATCGAAATTCAGGAGCGCATTTTTGCGATGTTCCAATACGATCTTAATCAGGAAAGCGACTATGCAATTTAGTGAGGTACCTAATGGGCAGTAATACTACGATTGATACGTGTGCTGATGCACGGGGAAAAATATATGCCGACATTACCGCCGCCCGGGGAAACACACCATTGGTGCGTCTTTCCAGGCTTGGCGGGGGCTTAGGCGGAACGGTGCTTGCCAAGGTGGAAGCCTTTAACCCCATGAACAGTGTAAAGTGCCGCATCGGCGCCGCCATGCTGGATGCGGCGGTCAGGGATGGAAAACTGAACCCCGGCGGTACCGTCATTGAGCCCACTTCGGGAAATACCGGCATAGGACTGGCCTTTGCCTGCGCTGCCCGTGGCTACAAGCTCATCCTCACCATGCCCGAGACCATGTCGGTGGAGCGGCGAAAATTGGCGGCCATGCTCGGCGCAGATGTGGTGCTCACCTCGGGGAAAGCCGGCATGAACGGCGCGGTGAACAAGGCCCGTGAACTCACTTCAACCATTCCTAATAGTTTTATGCCCCTTCAATTTGAAAACCCCGCTAACCCCGAGGCCCACCGTAAAACTACGGCGCTTGAAATTTGGGAGGATACTGCGGGCGCGGTGGACATCTTTGTCGCCGGGGTTGGTACCGGCGGAACCATCACCGGAGTAGGGGAAGTGTTGAAAGAACGAAAGCCGGGGGTGGAGATAGTTGCGGTGGAGCCCGACGCGTCGCCGGTACTTTCAGGAGGCAGGCCCGGTCCGCACCGAATCCAGGGCATCGGCGCGGGGTTCATCCCCAGGGTGCTCAACCGCTCGATCATTGACGAGATTGTCCGGGTAACCAATGAGGACGCTATCAACACCGCCCGCCGTGTTGCCCGTACCGAGGGAATCCTGGTGGGGATATCCGCGGGGGCTGCGGTGTGGGCTGCCCTGCAGATTGCGGGACGGAAGGAAAATGCGGGGAAAACCATTGTGGTGATCCTTCCTGATTCGGGGGAACGGTACCTTTCGACCCAGCTTTCGGATACGGAGGAATGAGGCCATGCGAAAGTCCGTGTTAACACTGGTACTGTTTATTTCCATTCTTAGTTTTACTGTTTTTTGTAAAACACCGGAGGAATTGGAAGATCCGCCTATCATCACTTCCGCGACATGGCAGCATACGCTCTATAACGGCCGGCCTCAACCAATTGATGTGCAGGCGGCAAAGGATGCTGCACCCTTTGCCGTCACCTACTTCCCTTCCGAAGATGCTTTATGGAACAACACCGGTGGAACCCGGGAGGTCCCCCGGGAAGTAGGAACCTATTACGCCCGCATTGAACGCCCCGCGGGAAAGGGCTACCGGGAAGGAAAGCCCGTTAAGGTTGAGTATTATATCCAGAAAGCGTTTGTACCCATTGATGCTGAACCGCAGCAGGAATTTGCCTATGATGGAACGCCCAAAACGGCGTTGGTGCGCTCTCCCTTGACGCTTACCCTTAGTTATTATGACGAAGCGGCGCCGCAGGTACCCTTAGCCGGGCCTCCGGTAGAGCGGGGGCCTTACCGGGTGGTGATAAGCTATCCGGGGGATGACCACTATATGGGCGCTTCAAGGGAAATCGAACTACGTATTAAATAAAGAAAGTGTATTGCAAAAGAAATCATTTTCTGATATAACTAGCGATAGCTGGAACTAACGTTCCTTGACAATTTGACTTAAAACAAGGGGTTTGTAATGAGTGTACGTGCAACAGAGCGGCTTATCGGAGACGTGGTTGTGGTGACGGGGCTTTCCAATAGTCCCAAGATGGTGGTGCAGTCGGTTAATATTGAAGCCAAGCAGGTAACCACCGTTTGGTTTGATGCTAACCATGCGGGTCAGCAGTTGGTTTTCCCTGCAGCGGCGATTGACCGCATTGAAGTTCCGGCGCCGGCAGCGAAGAGCGCCGGGACCGGGACCAGGGGCAGAAAACCCAAGGCAAAGTAGTATCTTTAAAGCCGCCCTTTAAAACGGCGGCTTTCCATAAAATTCAGGACTATTTTCCCCGCGTTTTCACCGGTCCTCCGGGTTTGTTTTTGTGCGGGAGCCTCCAACCTTCTCCATTTGCTTGATCAGCGCCGCCATATCCCGTGGCAAGGGCGCTTCCAGGGTGAGTCCCACAGATCCGGGCGGGTAGGGCAGGGTCAGCTTACCGGCGTGGAGCCCCAGCCGTTCCAGCAGGGGCTTTTCCTCCAGGGGGTTGCCCCGCCAGCCCTTCTTGATGGCGGAAAGGTACACCGGCTTGGGGCTGTTGCGGGCGCCGTAGAGGGGGTCGCAGACCACGGGGTGGCCCAGGCTGGCCAGATGGACCCGGATTTGGTGGGTACGGCCCGAGGCAGGGCGGGCTTCCACCACCGAATAGCTGCCGGCGCTTAGGAGGAGGCGAAAATGGGTGAGGGACTTTTTGCCATGGGATTTGTCAATGATGGTCCGGTGCAGTTTGTCCCCATCCGGCGCCAGGGCAAGGTCACAGTCCGTTTCCGTCCAGACCGGCCGGCCATGCACCACGGCGCAGTAGGTTTTTGCCGCTTCCCGTGACTCGAAAGCCTTGGAAAGATGCCGGTGGGTGTCCTCGTCCCGGGCAAAGACGATAAGCCCCGAGGTGTCCCGGTCCAGGCGGTGTACGATAAAGATAGGGCCGGCATAAAAGCTGCCCAGGAGCTTGTCCAGCCGTTCCCGGGACTCGTCCCAGCGGTCACCGCTTACACTGATACCGGCGGCTTTGTTCACCGCCGTAATATGGGTGTCCTCGTATATGATGGTGAAGGGGAGTTTTTGCTTCATATATTCCTTCCTTGATAATAGTATAGAGTACTTTTTTTTGTAACCTTATATACCCCGTTTTGTTTCCTTAATAATAGAATTTCCTCCATTTTTTTTTGCCGCCGCCGTTTCCTCCTTTCGGCGGCGGCTTTTTTTGTCCATCTGTATATACAGGTTTACCGAATCGCTTTTTCTGTCGATATTTTATAGAGGGGGATGAAACTCTATGAAACGAAACGCTGGTTTTTTGCTTTTTCTCTGGTTTTTTGCCTGTCTTATAGGAATTCAAAGCGGGTCCGCCCAGACTGCGCGGCCCAGGCTTGACCAGGGGATCACCCTCTACCGTGCAGGTCAGTGGAACGAAGCGGTGCAGGAACTGCACCGGGCCCGGGGGGAAGCGGTCAACCCCGGCCAAGTGGCGGAGGTCCTCTATTGGCTAGCCCTGGCGGAATTTTCCCTGGGTGAATACGATCTCGCCCTCCGGGATATCAACACCCTGCAGCAGGTTGCTCCTGCGGGGCTGCGTATGGACGACATTTTATTTTACAAGGGCCGCACCCTCTATTATCTGAAACGCCATGACGAGGCCCTTATTCAGTTCAGGACCTACGGCACTATATTGAGCTACCAGAATACCCCCGGGGCCAAGGCCGAAAAATCGGTACTCGCCTATTGGATAGGGGAATGTCTTTACGCCCTGGGGCGGCAGGACGAGGCGGCGGCGCAATTTGCCCTGGTGACCAAGTCCCGCCCCTGGAGCGAAAAGCACGAAACCGCCGCCTATCGTTTAGCCCTGATCCGGCAGAATAACGCCCAGGCCGAAATTCTGGACAAGCTGACCGGGAGCTATGCCGAGTACCTGAAAACCGTGGAAGATTACCAACGGCTCCTGGCGGAAACGGAAGCCCGGACCCAATCCCTTGAGACCAGCCTCAATGACATCGCAAGGGTCGTTGGTGTGGAGCGGAACAGCCTCCCCGCTCCTTCTCCGCCCCGGAACCCCAGCCCGGAACAAACCATCCAGCGTATCCGCGAAAGAAAGGCGTTGGCGGAGAAACAACGCAGCGAGCTTGCCGTATATCCTGAAACTCCTATTGACAATAAAAACACAATGAACTAAGGTATAGAGGAATTCTCATGCCCGGAAGCGGACCTTGAAAAGATAGCCAGAGTCCTGGATTGCACCGTAAAGACTGAATCGACCTTTCACATGAACGACACCGGAGAGGAGATATAGCCATGACTGAATATACCGTTTTATTAGCCTGGGATGAGGAAGCCCAGAAATGGTACGCCCAGAATGACGATATACCCATCATACTTGAGGACGCATCCCTTGATACCTTGATCCGCCGGGTAAAACTGGCCGCGCCGGAGCTTCTGGAAATGAATGAGAAGCCCCATGCCGATATGCACCTGTTGTTCAAGATGGAAGCCCAGGCGGTTGTAGCATAATGCCAATAGCGAGGTTGGAGAGGTACCCGAATGGCAGAGTATGAAAAAAAGGTCCGGCAAGTCCTGCGGGAAAACGACTGTTATTTTATACGGCGCGGTAAGGGCGATCATGATATCTGGCATAGCCCGATCACGGGCAGAAACTTTCCAGTCGATGGTGAAATCCGTATCCGCCATGTCGCCAATGGCATAATGAAACAGGCAGGCATTGATTATCACTTTTGATGAATGACACCGGGGAGGAAATCTAGCCGTGACCATCCCCCGGGGTACGGTATAAAATAACCGTGAATCAATTCGATAAAACCATCATAGGCAAGCCGGAACCCTGGCTTATAGAAGCTGCCGCCGCTATCGGCCTGGACTTTGCCGGGCTTACCCATGAGACAACGGACCATTTCAGAAACCATGTTATAAATCGGCATGGAGACCCGGCAAAGCATGGAACCGCAACGGTTACGAATTTGGACTTTGACAGGATACCCGCCATAGTAAAATCCCCGGATATGGCAATCATAGGAGCGGTCCGCTGGGGGAACCTTTGTAACGTCTACATAAAGATTGAAGCAGGCATAACGTATCTTTATTTTGATGAGGTTTTGGACAGCAAAAGGAACAAGGCTCTACGCAGCAGCACTTTTTATAAAGTTACCAGGCCGCTTATCCTGGACGAGGTTTTGAAGAATGTTGCCCGGAATGACAAGACGGACATATCGAATGCCAAGATTTTGACAATGCCGTAAGACAAAAAATGTCCAAACAGCCGGAGGCCGTCCCGGCGGTGAAGCATGGAAACCCACGCCCAGCGGAAGCCACATCCGCCCCTCTGATGGACACTTAAAGTATCGCCTTAAAAGGCCGTGCCGTCAAGGGGATAATTCATTTTTTTACGGGGGAGTATTCAAGAAGCGGGTTGCCCGGTCCAGGGGCTTTTTTACTTATACCAAAACTTATACCCGCATGGTACTTAAAACGAAATTGATACGCCGCCCGGATAAGCTCTGGGCGGCCGCCCATGTCTGCCAGTCCCGAATAAGCCCAGCGGTCAGTTCCCGCAAGGTTATGCCCGGGAATCAAACCGCCAGAAATCTCTCACATAGTGTG
>BNUW01000108.1 GCA_025997655.1 Spirochaetia bacterium | reverse complement strand
ATCGAGGCGGACAAGCTTGAGTTGTCCCTTACGGAGTTTGAGTTTGAGAGGATGCTGCGCCGGACGGTCAATGTGTTTGAATTCCGGGTGGCCGAAAAAAAGCAAACCCTTACGGTCAGGATGGAACCGGACATTCCCCTGCGGATCATTTCCGATGAACAGCGCCTTTCCCAGGTTATCACCAACCTCCTTGGCAATGCGGTAAAGTTTACCCCCGATGGGGGAAGTATCGCCATCGCCGTCCGAAAACTGACGGAAAGCCCCTGCACTCTGGAAGTCCGGGTTACCGATACGGGCATCGGTATTGCTCCGGCGCAGCAGGCCGGTCTTTTCCGGTCCTTCCAACAGGTTGACGGCAGCATATCCCGCAAATTCGGCGGCACCGGACTGGGGCTTGCCATCTCCAAGCGGATCCTGGAGATGATGAACGGAACTATCCGTATTGAGTCCGACACCGGCAAGGGCGCGGTTTTTATTTTCACCATACCGGTGGATGTACCCGTGGAGCTTCCGGCGGTACGGGCGGTAAAGGCAGAGCGGTCTTCGGAACATGTCCCGGCGGATGATTTTACCGGCCGCCGGATACTACTGGCGGAGGATGTTGCTATTAACCGGGAAATCGTGATCGCCATCCTTTCGCCCCTGGGCCTGGAGATAGAAGAGGCGGCGGACGGGCAAATTGCCGTTGATACATTCAGCGCCAACCCCGAAGCCTGGGACCTGATTTTTATGGACATACACATGCCCGGCATGGACGGCTATGAAGCCGCCCGCCTTATACGGGCGCTGGATCATCCCCGAGCCAAGACGGTTCCCATTATCGCCATGACCGCCAATGCCTTTAAGGAGGACATTGAAAAATGCCTTGCCGCGGGCATGGACGGCCACATAGGAAAGCCCATCGACTTCAATGAAGTGACGGGCTTCTTGAAAAAGTATTTTCTACGATGAAATGGCGGCTTTTTTATCCTGCATATCCAGGAGAAGATCGATCTGCTTAAGGACATATTCCTGGTATTGGGGATTGAGTTCCTTATACAGGGCTACCAGCTTGGTAAACTCCTGATCGGGGTCCTGGCTGAACATTTCACCTTCGCCATTCCTGAGCCATTTCTCATTGACCGAGAACGAAGCGCAGATCAGCTTGATAATCCGGTCATTGACCTTCCGCTTCTCTACTTCCACCCCCGCAAGGTACCCGCTGGAAAGGGATATGACCTTGGAGAATTTCATCTGGGAGAGACCCAGAGCCTCACGAATCTTTTTAATGCGAAGATTAACGGTTGTTTCGATAGTGCTTTTCATATTTTACTAATTATATCATAAACTCCATAGGTTAGACAAGTGCGTAAACGCACAATTTTTTTGATTTTTAACGGATGGGCTGTCAAATCGCCGCGTAAGGTATAAAATAGCCGCATGAGTTCCGCCTATCCCCGCCGTCTGCCCCAGGGCCTGGTTCTCCTCTACGAAGATCGGGACATCCTGGTTGTGGACAAACCTCCGGGGCTCCTCTCCATTGCCGCCGGGCCTGAGCGGGACAAAACCGCCTACTGGATCCTCGCGGAATACCTCCGCAAAAAGGGTGAGAAGCGCCGCCCTGCGGTGGTGCATCGCCTGGACCGGGAAACCTCGGGGGTCATGCTCTTCGCCAAATCCGACGTGGTCAAGCGCAAACTCATGGCACACTGGGATGAGGCGGTACCGGAGCGGCGCTACCTGGCCCTGGCGGAGGGGGAATTGGCCGAACCCTGCGGGACCATCGACGCGCCCCTTGGGGAGGACCGCCGGGGAAGGGTGATTGTCGTATCCGGCGGCCAACGGGCACCGTTCTCCCTGAACGCAGTGACCCACTGGAAGCTCCTACGGGTGGACCGCAGCCCAGGCCCCCGGTTTTCCCTGCTCTCCCTGGAACTTGAAACGGGCCGGCGTAACCAGATACGGGCTCACCTTGCCCATGTGGGCCATCCCGTGGCGGGGGACAAGAGGTACGGCGCAAAGACGGACCCCCATTCCCGGCTATGCCTCCATGCGGAACGTATCGTGTTTCATCACCCCCATGACGGGCGGGTCCTGGAGTTTACGGTGAAGGCGCCCAGATGGATTTAAGGTCAATCTCCAAGCCCGGCAGGATTGAAACGGGGATGGCGCTGTCTTTTTTGTATATGGTGGATACAAAATGGCCGTTTTCCAGAACATGGACCTGTACCGTTTGCGTATCAGGATTAACAACCCAATATTCCCGGACACCGGCGTCCAGATAGTAATTAAATTTCCTTAACAGCTCTTGCACAGTATTGGATGGAGAAACAATTTCAATCACCAGATCAGGGACGCCGTCACAGGAACCTTTGGACAACCTGGTTTTATCGCACACCACGAGCAGATCCGGCTGTAACACCGTATCGTCGGTGTGGTCTTTCCGGGGGAATAGGCGCACATCCAGGGGCGCGGCAAATACTTCGCAGGGTTTTCCCCGCAGGAAGTTGCCAAACTGGAGAGAAAGCTCCATACTGAGCCGCTGATGGATTACCGAGGGGGAGGCCATCATATAGGCTACCCCGTCCATGAGTTCATACCGTTTGTCCGTTTCCCATGCAAGGTAATCGGCGTAGGTATAATGTGTTTTTTCAGGTTCGCTGAATGATGGATCCGACATGCCTATAGTTTAGGGCATTTGAAGGACCCTGACAACGCTGCAATCATGGTTGTAGTGTCCGGTCAATATCGGCGCTGATTGCTTCCAAAAGTTGCTTTTTAAGTTTCCGCCTAATTCTATCGGGCAAACCGGCCAGGTAATCCCTCGTTTCCCGGTCTTCATCCTCTTCCGCGCCGGATTCATCTTTGAAAAGATGGTAGGGTTCTACCTTGAGGGCAGCGGCAATCCGTTCAATCATCTCTATCGAGGCGAAGTGGCGGCCCAGCTCAATCTGAGCAATATGATTGGTACTCGCGCTACAGCGTTCGGCCAGCGCCTCCTGAGATAAGCCCTCCTCTTTTCTGAATCGCCTCATATTCACCATAAAAAGCTGCTTTAAACCCATAAATACTATCTATTAGGCAAAAATCATACTTGACTATCGTGCAATACTCATGTATTATATTTTGCAAAACATGAGTATTAGATAATAAGTCGTATAACATGCGGGCGTTGCCTGCTGGATTATAAGTCCATGGGACTATAAAAGGGAGTTGTTTATGAAAAAGAGGTTTGTTATGACGGTAATGCTCGGCAAAATTGCTTTAGCAACCGTGCTGGCATTGGGAATGGCGCTTGTTGGGTGCGACAACGGTTCAACCGGCGGCGGCGGAGGGGGCGGTGGCGGTGACCCCATTACCAGCGATCTGTATGGTACATACAGTGTCACCAGCCCTTCTAATGCAACTGGCCATGACATTTGGGTTGGGCCCGGCACTTGGTCAATGAGTGGACACACCATTAATGATAGCGGAACATACACCCTTTCCGCCGACCAAAGAACCGCGACCTTGTATGAGTATCCTGGGTCACCAACATTGGGGACGGTCTATATTAACGGCACCGTATTGACCGGGATACTGAATAACTACTCCGGTTACCCGGGAACATACACAGCAACGAAAACCAGCGCCCCCGTGATCAATCCTGGGGACTAAAAAAAGTTCTGAAACAAAGCCCGTCACGCGGAATTGCGCGGTGGGCATACAAAGGATTGTTTTATGAAAAGAGCACGTTGGCTGATTGCAGCCGTTTTTGTTACGGCATTGGCGCTGGCGGGGTGTGACAAGCCTACGGATGGAGGCAAAGAAGAGACCCCGCCGTCACCTGTAACCCCGCCGTCAACGCCGGCGGGGTTACAGGTGACGGCGGATTCTTCTACCAACATCATAGTAACATGGACTGCCGTTACCGGCGCCGCAAGCTACAGGGTGTACCGGTCTGTCTCTCAAACAGGAGCCTATGAGGTAGTTGATGACCCCGCCATTAATGGTTTTTTTGATACCGGGTTGCAGCCAAACACCGCGTATTGGTACAAGGTTACGGCACTGAACGCCGCCGGAGAAAGCGGACATTCGATAGCAAAGTCCACGACAACCCTGAGCGAAAAATATTTTGCCCTGTATGTTCAAAGCTATGCCTTGGTAAACTGGATTGAAAGCCACCCGTCTGCCAGTTACAATATGCGGAAGGATCACATTTATACTTACGAAAGTATCGCTGAAACAAGAACGCTGCCGAGTATAGATGCCGTCATATCCTTTGCAAGAGAAAAAGGGCTGCCCGAAAGTGATGTTGTTGAATATATAAGGCCGTATTTAACAGATTCCGGTGATTATACAGCTTGGATATCGGGTTCTCCCTATTGGGTTTTTGTAGCGGAAAGGACACAGTGAGGAGTGTTATAGCTAAAGCAAACCCTTAAACAGAACTTCCCTCCCAGATGGATTTGAGGTCAATCCCCAAGCCCGGCAGGATCGAAACGGGGATGGCGCTGTCTTTTTTGTATATGGTGGATACAAAATGGCCGTTTTCCAGAACATGGGCCTGTACCGTTTGCGTATCAGGATTAACAACCCAATATTCCCGGACACCGGCGTCCAGATAGTAATTAAATTTTTTCAACAATTCCTGCACAGTATTGGATGGAGAAACAATTTCAATCACCAGATCAGGGGCGCCGTCACAGGAACCTTCGGACAACTTGGTTTTATCGCACACCACGAGCAGATCCGGCTGTACCACCGTATCGTCGGTACGGTCTTCACGGGGGAAAAGGCGGATATCCAGGGGGGCAGAGAAAACTCTACAGGGTTTCCCCAAGAGGAAGTTGCTGAATTGGCGGCTAAGTTCCCCGCTTATCTGCTGATGAATTACCGAGGGGGAGGCCATCATATAGGTCGCCCCGTCCATGAGTTCATACCGTTTGTCCGCTTCGCTGAATAATGGATCCGGCATGCCTATAGTTTAGGGCTTTTGAAGAACCTTAACAATACGCAGGGGGTACGCTAAAGGTACTTTGATACCAGGTTGATGACTGTTTCCCGCGCTTTTAGGCGTTGTTCATCCGCAGGGCTGAAAAGGACGGCGGGATTTATCTGCAAAGCGCCGCAGATCTTCAAAATCGTGTACAAGTTCGGTATTCGCTTACCCGTTTCGATGTAATGGACCTGATGTTGGGATAATCCCGCCAGAAAAGACAGGTCCATCTGTGAAATACGGGCTTTTTCCCGCTCTTCCCGCAAACGAACCGCCAATTGCCGTATTTGGGCCTCTATCTCCCCCATATCTTCATTATAATCTGTTGGCTCCACCATTTAATGTTGATTATTACCACCTTTTTGTGTTGACAAAATATAATTTTAGGGGGTATAATATAACCACAATTAGGTACTTTTTAGTGGAGGCTAAAAATGAAGAAGAATGTTTTGTTTATGGTAATGCTCAGTATTGTACTGGCATACGGATTTGTGGTTGTTGGGTGTAACCAACCAACTGGTAGTAATGGCGGAACACTGGTGCCACCGGAAACACCGGAAATAGACCCGGTTTCAGTGGACCAATATGCTGATTTAGAGCCGGCACTTGCGCCGAATCCTTCTATGCTAACCGTAAAAGAAGGGGGCGATGTTCAAATTGACGCACTTGCGTTGTTTGAGTTAGCTGAGCCCTCAAGCAGCGTCAGGTCTGCAGGATCGGCTTATTCATTCACGTACACGTCGTTAAATCCTGATATTGCAACTGTCAGTTCAACTGGCATTGTTCATGCTCTTTTATGGGGAAATGTCAGAATATCTGTGACATACAATGGTCAAACTGTATATGTGAATATCTACATAGTGCCACCTACACCTTTTTACCATGTTCCCATTAGTTATCATCGTCTGGTCAGCGCAGGTTTCTATTACAATAGCTCTGCATATACTGGAACAATCTATGAATTAGGTAATTTTACTACTGAACCTACAAATCGCCTTGCCTGGATGTGGAGAAATCCTACAACTAGTTATGGAGCAAGCGGTACGAACTGTGGTATCGACATAATAGGTAAGGTAGACACAAATTCAACAGGTGTTGATAGATGGGGAGGAACAACATATCGTTCCGGGGGTTGGCAATATAACCTGAATGGTGTTGATGGACAGATGACAAATGGTGTTCAGACATCATCTAATGGGGTTACCTTAACCTTGGAACCTTCCTTCATTTATGACAATGGTGTTCCTTATCTGGAAATTACCCATAAGTTAAAAAATACAAGCGGTGTAACGGTAACCGATCAAAAGTTTGGCGCAGCAGCAGATGTCATGATGAGTTCAAACGATTATGCACCGCTTACCTATTTACCGTATGGTGTATTAATGACTGATACCTATTATGGTTATGCGCCTACAATCAAATTAAGACTTATCTGCCAAGGTGTAGAGGGCGTAACAGATGTTGATAGTCTTTGGCTAGGGCATTATGGGCGGGAATCATCCAATGTTTATACTGATAAACGCGATGATGTCACTGGTATAGATAGTGCGTTAGCATTTTCTTATCAAGATATAACACTTAGCGCAGGTGAAGAAAAATCTTATGTAATCAGATTTACACTTGCCAGATAGTGTGGTTATTGGGTGCTAATGTAGCCGACTTTTACAGCACATACCATACGCTATACACTACGTTGCAGTAGCGAGTTGTATAGCTTCGTTAGCCGATTCCGGGAAACCGGAACGGCTTTTTATTTGGGGAGGGATACAAGGCGCCCACCCAAACCACTACGGCGGAGCGCATTAACATTGTTCATGGGGGACACATCCTCCCGGGATGGTCCGTTGGAGGTTCATCTCCCGGGTATCCGGTAACCGGTTATCCCCAGATGGATTTAAGGTCAATCCCCAAGCCCGGCAGGATCGAAACAGGGATGGCGCTGTCTTTTTTGTATATGGTGGATACAAAATGGCCGTTTTCCAGAACATGGACCTGTACCGTTTGCGTATCAGGATTAACAACCCAATATTCCCGGACGCCGGCATCCAGATAGTAATTAAACTTTTTTAACAGCTCCTGCACAGTATTGGATGGAGAAATGATTTCGATCATCAGATCAGGGACGCCGTCACAGGAACCCCCTCCGGATAGTTTGGTTTTATCGCACACCACGAGCAGATCCGGCTGTACCACCGTATCGTCGGTGTGGTCTTTCCGGGGGAAAAGGCGCACATCCAGGGGCGCGGAAAATACTTCACAGGGTTTTCCCAAGAGGAAGTTGCTGAATTGGCGGCTAAGTTCCCCGCTTATCTGTTGATGGATTACCGAGGGGGAAGCCATCATATAGGCCGTCCCGTCCATGAGTTCATACCGTTTGTCCGTTTCCCATGCAAGGTAATCGGCGTAGGTATAATGTGGTTTTTCCGCTTCGCTGAACAATGGATCCGACATACCTATAGTTTAGGGCATTTGAAGGACCTTGACAACAAGAGGGAATCCGAAGTAACAAACAACAGGAGCCGCCCCATGGAAACCCGCAAAGCCTATTACGAGACCCCTACCGCCGAATCTTACACCGCGAACATTCTGGAAATCCGCCCTTATAACGATGGGCTTGCCCTGATCCTGGACGCCACGGTTTTCTACCCCGAGGGGGGCGGCCAGAGCGGCGACCGGGGGAGCATCAACGGGATCCCGGTGCTGGATGTACAGGAAAAAAACGGCGAAATCTTCCATATAATAAGCAGCGGGGACGGGGAAAAGTTGAAGCCCGGACCGACGGAACTGGTCCTTGACCGGGTGCGGCGGCGGGATTTTACGGTACTCCACACCGCCCAGCACCTTCTTTCGGGGACCATACTCCGGATGACCGGGGCGCCCACGGTTTCCATGCATCTGGGGGAGGATGTTGCGGATGGATCCCATCCGTGTACCATCGACGTGAATACCAAGGAAATTACCGGAGAAACCCTCCTCGCGGTGGAAGAGGCGGTGGCGGACGCCATTGAAGAAAATCAGCCGGTGATCATCCACCGCTGCCCGCCGGAACGGGTCGAGGATTTTCCCCTGCGGAAGATACCCCCCAAGGGGGAGGAGGTGATCCGGGTGGTGGAGATTCAGGGGAATGATTTCTCCCCCTGCTGCGGAACCCATTTGGCCGCCACCGGTGAAATTGGGATGCTGCGTGTTCTGGGGGCGGAAAAGTACAAAGGCATGACCAGGGTCAGCTTTATCGCCGGGCGGCGGGTACTGCGGGATAGCAGGGTGCTGCGAAGAAACGCCGAAACCGTTTCCCATGCCCTCAGTGTTCCGGTGGCGGAAATCGGCGCGGGGGTACTGGCCTTGGTGGAAAAGGCTGCCCAACTGGAACGGAAGCTGAAGGCCCTGGAAGAGGATGCCGCCCTCCGTAAGGCCCAGGCGCTGCTCCGGGGGGCGGGGTTATTGGACGAGGCCGGCAAGGCTGCCGGGGAGGGGCGGGTTCTGACGGAGTGTTTTGCCGATGC
>BNUW01000107.1 GCA_025997655.1 Spirochaetia bacterium | reverse complement strand
TTATAAGTTTTATTATGATAATGAGTTAGTTAATAGTGATTTTTTTGTTGTTGGTTGTTAGTTAGAGTTGGAGAGGTTGTGGGGGAATTAGAATGGTGAGTGGGGGGGGGGGGGGTACAGGGGGGGGGAGGGTGGCGGAAATCGTAATGCTTTTTCTCCTATTTTACTGCTTATCACTATTTCGATTTTATTTTATGAAAACTACACTGCCACTATCATCACTTAATGGGAAATAAGATACACCATATTCCTTTGAAAATTTCTTTACCGCTTCCTTAGTCCCGCTATAAGGCACATAATTATAATCATACACAAAAATATACCCGCCATGTTTTAATCGTGGATAAAAATAGCAAAGCCCATTATAAATTGGCTGAAATAAATCAACATCAATACTTACAAAAACATATTGCTCGTCAATACCCTCGGCAGTCTCCGGAAAATAGCCTTTTTTAATGATACAATTTTCAGGATATTTCATTTTACTTAAAACCAGGGAAAGACTTGTATTAGAAAAATCATCCCTTGATCTCGAATATTCATTTTTTACATCTACCATTACATCTTTTTCATCAAAACCTTCAAATGTATCAAACAGATACATTTTTCTATTCGGAAAAGACATATTAATGTATTGGGCAAAATCGCCCCTGTTCACGCCAAGTTCGGGAACAACCCCCCCCCCCCCCCAGCAGCAATTTCATGTGCAACAAGTTCCAGCGATGAAAGCCGCACATAATCACAGTTATCATATATAAAACCATCTCGTTCCCTGTCAATCTTTTTAATTATATTACAAACGATTTTTTGTTTTTTTAAAAGAATACTATTAATAATTTTATGGGTGTTTCGTAATATGGCGCTTTTTATTTTTTTCATCAAGGCACTCCTATGAATCGAGATTTTCTGCGATCACAATTACCTGATCCAGTTTTTCATTTTCCTTTTTATTTTATTAATCCATACCGATATTCTTAAATATTTCTGATAACTTTTCATATAATTATCTATGTTATGCCCTGGGTTACATAGATATTCTTTATCGGCGGGAATATGTAATAAAAAATTATCATATAATGTGTTAAGTGGTCTGGCTTTATGCAGAGTCTTTACGCTCCAATAGCGGGCAATCCCGCCAACTGTTCCAACATTAAATATAAATTTTCCACTGGTAAGATATTCTTCAATTGCACATGAAGTTACCGTTTCATCACTCTGATGATGAATGCTTTTATAATTCATCAAATAATTATTCCAGTAATTCATACAAATTTTATATATCTCAGAAAAAAATTTATTATCGCCGCCTATAAATTCCCCTCCGGCCCAAATTCCCAAGGAATATTTTTCCATAATTAGAGATTTATCATCTATTATTCTTTTACGGCTATAGGCCGGATATACTTGATCGGTAATATCATAATACATTGGAATATTTTCCGCTACACTGGTAACAACATTTTCCGGCATATCATTTATACATATAATGTCATTATCTAATAGTATCGAATAAGTATCCAATTTAGAAAAATAATTATATACATCAATCTTATAATGCGCGGCGTAAAATTTTATATCATCAGGTACTTTTAATTTGAACTCTATTTTCTCAATTTCAATTTGATTTTCATAGAATGAAATAATTTCCGGTTCGTTTGTCAGTATGGTAATTCTAAATCCGTATTTCTTCAACGAATCATCCAGTGTTTTACAGCATTTAATATAATTCAATATATTCGCCAGTCCATTTTCAGATACAGTTGATTTAACATCTTTATCCTTGATATACAGCATCGTATAAAAATTCATTTATGTCTCCTTAGAATTCTATATTTTTATTCTCTTATAAATTTTAATCAATAGAGGAATAGACACAAAAATCAGAAAAGACTCAATAATGTATTTTAAACTTCGTGACAAAAGCATTGTTTTAATAATTCTTTTTCTTTGCATTGTTAATTTCGATATGAATAGTTTTTCTATATTTGTGTCGTTCATCTTTGAAAGATTTTCAAGGGAAATATTAAACATAACAGCCGCATAATATCTGCACGCAGGCCGGGCTATATCATTTCTATGGATCGATTCACAAAAATCAATCATAAAAATAGATATTTGCAAAGCATCAAAAACATGCCTTGCAGATACTGTTTTTGTAATTGAGGACAATCTGATATTATTATAATAATAGTAATATTTATTATTCAGAAGAACTCTTGACGCAAAATAATATGCCCGAATGCTCCATTCATTATCTTCATAATACAATTTTTCCTTAAAAAGCAAGTTGTTCTTTTCCAAAAAAACACGTTTAAATACAGCGCTCCATACAGCATGATATATCTTTTTTTCTCTTAATATCAGTTTTCCTGATACAATATCTTGATTTCTTTTACTGTTAATAAAATTGCTCTCTTTTATTCCGCAGTTTTCTATATTTTTTATATTAAACTGCATTATATCTAAATCGCCTCTTTTTATTATATTATAAATTTCCTGGAAACAATTTTTTTCAATATAGTCATCACCGTCAACAAACCAGATATATTCGGCTTTTGCCCGCCAGAATCCAGTATTTCTAGTTACTCCTAAACCTCTATTTTCCTGAGTCAAAATCAAGGCGTTTATTTTGTCTTTCATAAAATCATTAATGAGCGCAGGGCTATTATCTGTACTACCGTCATCTACAATTATTACTTCATATTCATTTAGGGGAATATCCTGTCTATATAAGCTCTCCAGACACCGAATTATATATTTTTCAATGTTATATACCGGAACAATAATACTTAACTTCATAGACAATACCTTTCATTGATAGAAAACACCATGGAAATTCTAAATGGAGTACGGGATATTATCATATAGCGTAAAAAGTTTACGACGCTACTGGTCGGCTAGAGAAGAGCGGATTGCTCCGCTCTCCCCCGCCTAAGAACCGTACTTGAAAGTTTCCCTTCATACGGCTCAAGCCTCATGTAAGCAATCGCCTTCTGAGCTCTTGCCGGTTCAGGTCTTCATAGACCTTCCCCTTTGCGTTTCGAGTTTCTTCCGTATTGTGCATTCCTGTACCAAGGTCGTAGTCCGGTTATTTACCGGTATACACTTCTTCCTTGTTCATACGTTTTCCGCTCTCTGTGCAAACTGAGACCCGGTATAAGTCTGCTCCCTTTCGGAATACCCCAAAGTTTGAAGGGCTATACATCCCATTACAGGCCGCCATTCGCTTCCTATACCATCCTCTGCCCGCTGTTTCCCCTAAGGGGCATACATCGGGTTTACCACAAATACGACAAAATAAATCGAATATTTTCCTTCCGCCAATTTTTGTTATTTTTTTATAAAGTGGTGGCCATTTATGTATATAGGCTCTTGATTCTATAACAGAAAAACCCGCCAATGTAAATAAATTCCCAATACACATTGGACTCCATGAATACAAATGCTGGTTAATATCATTTGGTTTATATTTAAAGCTTATGTTTTCACAGGGAACAACAAAAACAATTTTCCCGTTTTTTCTTAATTTTTTGTATAACTGTTTCAATTCATCCAATGGATAATGAGTATGCTCAAGAGCATTGAGTGATATAATTATATCAACATAGTCATCAGGTACATTATTTATTTGTTGATATACTTCTATACCATTTTTGCGGGCTTCTTCCCCCGCCGCTGGATTAATTTCAACACCTATTTTCTTTTTACAGTCAATATTTTTTAATAAATATCCACCTCCGCAACCAAAGTCAAGAACTTCATCATCTGATGAAATGAAGGCAGAAAATTTTGTTTTATTTGCCCATCCGCCAAATTCGCCCACTGATTTTTGCCAATCAAAATATTTATCATCGTAATGTACGGGGGGGGGGGGTAATTTGTCATTTTATTTGTTCTCCTCATTATAAAAGTATTGCGTCCAACGTAGCTTGAACTGCTTCCCAAGAGTAAAATCATCAATACAGATAACTTCGTTCTGCTCCCTAAGAAGCCGTTCTACCAGATTTGTTCCAATAAATGTTTTCATGCTTTTCCCTCAATTTCAATGGCAAGTTTACGCTTTGTTAAAACAAATTTTTTAAATAACAAAAAGAAAATGAATGCCGTAAGATAATCGGTTTTACTGAAAGGTGAGACATTAGTAGTACGTATTAACTGGGATAGTGTATAAACATAAAAAAGAAAATTTATTCTGTCTTTTAATGCAAATTCATACATTTTATTAAGAAAAAATGCCAGCATCCAGGGGCCAATAAAGATCCCAAGATATCCCCAATCTCTGAAAAAAAAGAAATACATTGAAACTTGAGCATTTGTCAGGAAATGTGGACCTATCAATCTATTTACTTGTGTTATTGACGTAACTAGTTGATAGTTAAAAAGATATGATGATTCTCCAGATGCCGATGCACCGGAAATTAATCGAAAAGGATATTGCATTAACAAAAATATATTTTCAAATGTTGAGAGACCAAATGTATTAGAAGAAAAAAATCCGGATTTATCCGGATTTTTTAAATAGTAATCAAATAATGCCGGGAAAAAAGTGTATGAACGTGCCAATAATTTAATAATAGAGTTTTCATTATAATACTCAACAATACCTCTTAATATTGTCATAACAATGCCGGCAAGGATCGGAACCCCAAGTATAAATAAATTAATTTTTGCATTTTTATTCAAGAAAATCCTGGTTTTCTTATTAAAATAGAAACAAACAAAAAGCATATAAATTATCAACCAGTTTAGTACTACAGTCCTGCCACCACCACTTATTAATCCTAGTGCAACTACTGCCAGCAACGTAAATAACAGGCTTGCTTTATCTGAATATCGTTTACCTTTTAAATTGAATTTATAATACGCAGTAATAATTAGAGATATTACAATTGGATCAATAAATCTTATCAATATCGATCCGCTTACGTAACTTAGCCTGCCTTCTTCCGAACCCAAATAACCTCTTATAAACCAAAGTTCCATTCCTGATGTAATCATATCATAAAACGATTTAAGATATGGTATTAATAATAAAAATATACTACCCTCTATCATCCGTCTTTTTTTCAGATCAAGATAATTAAAACTAATCGTTTTTAACATCTTTTTATTATAGCTTGGGATGAAAATAATAGTAAGATTAAAAATTAATAAACCAAAAAGAAATATTAAATAAACCCTTATCCTCACTTCATAAAAAGAATAGAAATATGATAAAAACAATATCATATGCCACCATATATTCATTATGGTGTAATGATTTAATAAAAAACCATATTTATCCCTGGCACTAATTGAAACAATCAGCCCTATTGAAGCAGAAATTATTAATAATATGTATAACATTCTTCACTTTCCCAAGAATATATCTTTCAATACTTTAACTCCTTCATCACCTATTACAGAGCGCACTTTGTTTTTTAAAACATCTTTTATCGACCTGCTGCTTTTTTCATGAATAGTCTTTAAAGCAGCCGCTTCGCTCTCAGGTGTAGTAAATACTTCAAACACTATGGATTGCTCTGATTCAAAAACAAATTCACCTTTGTGCTGTAAAAATTCCTCTTTGTTGACCGCTGAAATGTACTTGAATCCGGTAGATTCTGCCCAACCTTTAACAGTACCATTATGTCCGGCAGCAGCAATAAAAGTATCGGCAACATATGGATGTGAATTTAATTTGAACTCCGCACCCCCGTCATTGTTTACCACAAGAATTCGTATATTTTTTTTTCGATGGCGTATTCCAAGCGAATTCATATCATAAAAGAATGCCAAATCCCCTATCACAAGAAAACACAGTTTATCTGTAGCTACACTCTGTCCAAGAAAAACTGACATACACCCGTCTATACCAAATGCGGCAACATTAGAATTGCAAATGATGGATGAATCCAAAGGGAAATAACACCACGTCCGCAAACTATTCTTTATGGCAAGATTTAAACAACTATTCTTTGGTATAGAAGCGTGTAATTGCTGAGCCAAATATGGGTTGGAAAATGGCAATTCTTCCGGGATTGCCATTGAACCTTGTAATTTTTCCCAAGATTCATAATATGCATGTTCTACCTGCCTATTCCCGGTAAGGCGGGTAAAAAACAACTCAAACGGACATTCGAACACTTTAGTAAGTTTATCGTATGTATCTACAATATTCCCGTCTTCGGCAACACGCCAATGTTCAAAATCGGTATGATTACCGGATTGTAACTTTCCAAAAATATAATAATCCCCGATTTGTCCTCCTATCGTAATTAGAATATCCGGTTTATAGCTTTTTTCAAAATCATTTTGAGACAAACATGACATTGCTAAGTTTGCCGAAACCGCATATTTCCCATGATAATTTGACAAATGGTTTACATAAACAAACGTATTATAAGATTCTACAAACCCATCTATAGCAGCTATTTGATTATCAGAGTAAGGTCTATGTTCTCCCGCAACTATCATTATTTTTTTACCGGTAAGATCCGCATCATTCCATTCATCCCAAACCATATAGCGTTTAATCGAACGAACAGAAGGCAATTCCGGCACATCGAACACCTCAATTACAGAATCTAATATCGGTACATTTAATTGTACGGGTCCCGGTACACGATGAGTAATTTCCAAAATAGCTTCGTTTACCATTCTAACACAATGCAATTCATCTATTTTGCTATCCACATATGGTAAAGAAAATGTCTGCTTCACAGAATCTACCGATAAGGATGTTTGAACCGGCGCTTGCATATATTCCTGTCCCCAGTATTTTGGATGTTTAGAAGCGGTAATAGCAAGAATGGGAACATGCTTATAAAATGCCTCTGTAAGCCCCGGTAAGTAATTACGTGTTGCCTGCGCACTGGTACAACTTGTTGCGACTGGTTTTCCTGTCTCAAAATATAATCCTATAGCAAAATACATGGCACTTCGTTCATCTACTACAGAATAGCAAGTAAAAAACGGGTCATCCTGTATCCCTTGTACTATAGGGACATTAGTACCTCCAGGACTTATAACGACCTGATTTATACCGTGTTGCTTAAGTAAAGATACTATTATTTGCACGCTTTTTGAAGTTGTATACATGATTTTTCATAACCTCTGATTTTTATTGTTTTACCATATTTTTTATAAATTTATAAATTCTAACAAATATTTTCATTTTCCTAAGTCGATAATAAATTTTATTTTTCTGATTTGTTATTTTATAAAGTTTATTAACAACCTCAATCCAATGCGGTATATTAATATGCTGTGGGCAGCGTTCGGCACATTGATTACATCTTATGCAATGACATATCTGTTTATCTAATCCAAGGACCGAATATCTAAATAAAAAATTATTTATTGCTTCCCGCTTATGTTTTCTTAGATGGTAATAATCATTATAAATAGAAAGTACTGCCGGAATATCAATTCTCACAGGGCAATCAATGCAATACCGGCAGGCGGTACATGGAATTATAACGGATTTTTTATAAACTGTTAAAGCCCGTTCAATAACCGCATATTCATCCGTATTGAGGGGACTAAAATTTTCCATTGTTTGTACATTGTCTTTTACCTGTATTATATTTGTCATACCGCTTAAAACGGTCAACACTTCGGGGAGTGACGCAGCATACCTGATGGCCCATGATGCGGCACTTGCGTCATGGTTTGCATCTTTTAATAGTTTTATTGATTTTTCACATAATGCCGCCAGCATGCCGCCACGAACAGGTTCCATAACCGTAATTGGTATGCACTTATCCTTAAGAATCTGATATTGACCTTTCGCGTTCTGAAATTCCCAATCCAAATAATTAAGTTGTATTTGTACAAAATCCCAATTATAGGTGGTAACTACTTCATCCAATAATTCCGGTCTATCATGGAAAGAAAAACCAAGATGCCGAATTAATCCCTGTCTTTGCTTTTCTTTAAGCAAATCATATACACTATATTTACGGGCTAATTTCCAGGAATCCTTATTAATATTATGAATCAGATAAAAATCAAAATAGTCTACTTTGCATTTTTTTAGCTGTGTTTGAAAGATACGTTCAACATCATCTTCAGACTCTATTCCCCCCTTTTCTTTTCCTAATGGCATTTTTGTTGCTAAATTAAAACTATCCCTGGGATACTTTGATAAAGCGTCACCGATATAAATTTCCGATTTTCCTCCGTGATAATAATATGCGGTATCAAAATAATTAACCCCATGATACATAGCGTAATCGACCATTTCTTGAAGTTTAATTTTATCAATTTCTTGTTTGTTATCTTCTAAGGGTAATCGCAAACCTCCAAAGCCTAGTAAAGAAATATATTCGTTACTATCTTTATATCTTCTCGTTTCAATATCACGGGACAATATTTTCTATTATTAGTGGAACTCCGGTTATTGTCTTAAACACAAATAATCACAAATTAAGTTCAGGTATTAATTGGTTTCCAAAAGATATATTTGGCGACTATACGGCAATT
>BNUW01000106.1 GCA_025997655.1 Spirochaetia bacterium | reverse complement strand
GATTTTATTAATGAAGAATAAAAATGCGTCGGTTGTTTGTGTAGATATAACAACATATAGCGCCGGAAAAGACTTGTTTAAAATGACCGGCGGATTCCGTACGGACGGTGGTTATGGATCGGCAAAAGAGATAGAAAAAGGAAGGACGTTATTTGATGTCGGCGCATTTTATGAATATATTATTTCTGAAATCCCCTTGCAAATGGTTTCTTTTATAAAAAAATGTAATGCCATACTTGAAGATTACGAATACTATGTTTTTCATGAAGAAAATAAATCCTTTTTATCCGGAATAAAAAAATGCATTAATGTAGATGAGATGAAAATTCTAACATCATTTAAAAATTATGATAATACATCAGGAAGTTCCATTCCCTTATCTATAATTGATAGGGATTATAATAGATCAGATGAAGAAATCAGATTTTTATCATGCTCCTATGGTGAAGGCCTTTCAATGGGATTTGCTGATTTTTTTATAAATAGACATAATATCTTTCCAGTTGTCAAAACCGACAATTTTTTTGAAGATGGATCTTTAATCTATGATTTATAGTGAATTTACGAATATAAAGATTGCGGGAATATCAACTGCAGTACCTGATAATTTTATACAAACAGATAATTATAAGGAACTATTTGGAGAAAAAGTAATAGATGATTTTATGCAGGTGACCGGAATTAAACAGACCTGCCGCGCATCACCGGATCAAACCGCGTCTGATTTTGCCTGTCTTGCCGCCAGGGACGTAATAGAAAGATCCGGTATAAACAGGGATGATATAGGTTTTCTGATATTTGTTACTCAAAAACCCGATTATAGAATGCCATCTACTGCTTTTTATTTACATAGTCGGTTAAACTTAAATAGTGATTGCAGTTGTTTTGATATTAATTTGGCATGTTCCGGGTTTGTCTATGGATTACAGACTATTATATCGATGCTGCAATATTCGGATAAGCCGTATGCCTTGCTGTTAACCGGTGATACTACCGTAAAATCTATTTCACCAAAAGATAAAACTATGATAATGTTATTCGGTGATGCGGGTACCGCTACATTATTACAAAAAACCATGGCAGAACAGGAAAAAATTTCCTTTGCTTTGCGTACCGATGGGAAAAGATTTAATGCCATTGTAACTCCGGCAGGAGCATACCGGAATATGGGTGCTCCCAGAGAAGATAGAATCTGGAATGATGGTATAGAACGGTCAGACTATGATACCCACATGAAAGGGATGGAAGTATTCGCATTTTCTATCACCGATGTACCCAAGTTAATAAAGGAATTTGTGGATTTTCAGGGGAAAGACATATCGTCATACGACCAGGTGATTTTGCACCAAGCGAATAGGTATATCATTAAACAAATAGCCAGGAAATTAAAAATACCTATGGAAAAAATTCCAATTTCTATAGATAAATACGGGAATACCAGCAGCAATTCGATTCCTCTTGTACTTTGTGACCATTTTAGCAATAAACAGGGGCAGATAATGAAAATACTGGCAAGTGGATTTGGCGCTGGTTTATCATGGGCTGTATGTGACTTATCTTTGTCTACTGATATTATTAATCACATATGCTTTTTAAAGGGTGGAACAGTATGACAAACCTGGATGTATATAATGCTATTTTTGAATCAATATTTAGTATGTCGGCTGATTCATTTTCCGATGAATTTAGTGTTGAAACCGCTGAGGAATGGGATTCTATCAGACAGTTGGCATTAGTTGCTGCTATGGAAGATAAGTTTAATATAATGTTTGATCCGGAAGATATTCTGGAATTTAAATCCTATAAAACAGGTAAAGAACTATTGTTAAAATACAATATAGATATCAAATAAGGAATTTGATGTATGGACAATAGAATATTATACGGAAAAGTTTGTGTTATAACCGGGACTATTCACGGGATAGGACAGGCAATAGCTGAAAAATTTGCGGAGGGCGGGGCTATTGTATATGCCGGTGATTACCGGGAAGGTTCTTTGAATGAATGGGCGCGAAATTGTTCAGATGCAAATGAAACAAAAGTTATTCCTGTATATTTCGATGTTACGGACAGCTCTAAGATAAAGCAAATAATAATGGATATATATAAAGAGGAAGGGAAACTAGACTGTTTAGTAAATAATGCCGGTGTTATTTCCAATAATAGAATTGGAATGATTACCAAAGATGATATGGAAAAGATATTCAGGGTAAATGTTTTTGCGGTTATTGATCTGATTCAAACTGCTTCAAGGATAATGTCAAGAAACAAAAGCGGTTCAATTATTAATATTGCATCCATAGTTGGTGTTAACGGATCACCTGGACAGACAGCGTATTCCGCATCAAAGGGGGCGGTAATTGCTATGACAAAATCCGCCGCAAAGGAATTGGCCCCTATGAATATTCGGGTAAACGCAGTAGCACCCGGGATTATTGAAACTGAACGGTTTAAAGAATTGTATAAAAGAAATGGTGCTGCTATAGATACACGGATTGAAAAGATTGGTCTTGGCCGGTTGGGAACTCCCATTGATGTTGCTAATGCCTGTGTGTTTTTAGCGTCTGATAGCGCCGGTTATATTTCCGGGCAGATCTTAGGGGTTGATGGTTGTGCTGTTCTATAATGAGGGATAGTATGTTTCTTGAAATTGATACAAAAAGTAAAACTGTATTAGCCGCCAAAGATGATGAGGGTAGATCCATAACCTATGGAGAACTCTGTGATTTTTGCGCGGAATATTATTCGTTCATCGGGAAGCGGACACTTATTTTTATTTTATCCGAGAATACTATCGGTTCTTTTGCGGGTTATATTGCGGCTTTATCCGATAGAATTGTACCGCTTATTTTAAGCTGCAATACTGAAAAGGAATTATTTACTAATTTATTCGATATATATAAACCTGAATATTTATGGATTCCCACAAGGATGTCAAGTAAGTTTAAATATCCTGTTGTTTTTACCAAATACGATTATTCATTAGTAAAAACAGGATTTCCAGGTTATGAATTATATAGTGATCTGTCATTGCTGTTGCCTACATCGGGTTCAACCGGAAGCCCTAAATTAGTCAGGCATAGTTATAAAAACATTGAAGCTAATGCAAGAAATGTATCCTTATTATTTGAATTAACCAAAGATGAGCGGGCAATAGCGATACTTCCCATGCACTATACCATGGGGTTATCGGTCATTGCCAGCCATATCTATACCGGGGCAACCGTTTTATTGATTACATCTAATTTAACCGATAAAAAGTTCTGGGATTTTATCAAACAGGAAAAAGGGACCAGTTTTACCGGAGTTCCATTCAGTTATGAAATTTTACAAAAATTACGATTTTTTAAAATGAATTTGCCTGATTTAAAAATTATTACCCAAGGCGGCGGGAAGTTAAGCAGTACATTATTTCAGGAATGTGCGGAATATGCCGCATCAACCGGTAAAAAATTTATCGCAACCTATGGCCAAACTGAAGGAACTGCACGGATGGCGTTTCTGCCGCCGGAAATGGCTTTGCAGAAGAATGGTAGTATTGGAAAGGCCATTCCGAACGGCGAACTATTAATTGTAGATGAAAATGATAAGATTGTTACGGATAATAATGTGACAGGGCAGATGATTTTTAAAGGGGACAATGTTACCTTGGGCTATGCCTTAACCGCAGGAGATATGATAAAAGGTGACGAAAATAAGGGTGTACTTTATACCGGTGATATTGTGTACCGGGATGCTGATGGATGTTATTTTATAGTGGGCAGAATGAAACGATTTTTAAAAATATATGGATTTAGGATAAGCCTGGATGAGATTGAATATTTGATAAAATCAAATTTTAGTACCGATTGTTATTGTACCGGCAATGATGAGTTATTAAAAATTTTGATAACCGATGATTCACAACAGCAGGAAATAGTAGATTTTATTACCAGAAAAACGAAGCTGTTTCACCAGTGTATAGAGATTGCAAAGGTTGATAAAATAGAAAGGAATGAGTCAGGGAAAGTATCCCCTCTGATTAAATAAATATGGAATTTGTAGTAAAAAAACGCAAGTAATGGTAAATGATCTGTTATGCGCAATGCCGCGTTGTTGGCAAAAATATATTGATAAAAAAATATTTAGAAGTATATAATAAATTAAATTATGGGGTAATACCCACTTGACAAAAGGAGATTTTTGTGTATAATGAAAGCACTCAGCACTCAGCACTCAGCACTCAGCACTCAGCTTAATAGTATTCAATTATTAAGAGCTATAGCAGCACTGGGTGTTGTTTATACTCATTGTGTTTCTGAAGGTGGTTTAAATATTAAAAACACTGGTGGATGGGGTGTAGATATATTTTTTATCATTAGCGGTTTTATAATGGCATATATTGTTTTAGGAAATACAGACCATTTTTTCGTAAAAAGATTATTCAGAATTGTACCATTATATTTCATAGCAACATTTTTAGTAATATTTGTCGCTATAATTTTTCCTCAATTAGTACATAGTACTGTGTTAACATTTTCAAAAGCAATAAAATCATTGTTTTTTATTCCATATGAGGACAAACTTAAACTAAATTACCCTATTTTGGGACAGGGTTGGACATTAAGATTTGAAATGGTTTTTTATATTGCTATGGCGTTAAGTATTGTTATTATGAAAAATAAAAAATACATATCAATAGTGTGTAGTTCCATTTTGGTTCTATTTATCGTGATCTTAAATATATTTAACCCGAATATATTCATTTTAAGTTATTATCATACTCAGGGCGTATTCCTTGAATTTATTTATGGATTAGCGTTATATTATATTTACTATTATCTTGATGCTAAAATAAATAAAATTATCAAATATAAAATTGTGTTTTCAATATTTTTTGCTATCATTTCAATAATGAGTATAATGTATTTAATATTAAGCGATGTTATTTGGATACGTTTTTTTGATAATAGGAGTATATATTATGGAATACCGGCTTTTATATTAGTGTTATCATTTTTACTGTTGGAAAAACAAATAAATAAGAAAAACACAATAATCAAATTTGGATTATTATTAGGAGAGGCAAGTTATGCAATGTATCTCTTTCATTACCATATCATTGCATTCATTTCCCGTATTATATTCCCAAGAATTGGAAATAATAATAGTTTTATAATAGAATTATTAAAATTAACATTTACTATTATAATAATTATAATAATAAGTATATATTTATATAAATTTATTGATAAACCAATACAAAAAAAATTAAGGAATATTCTAAAAAAATAATTGGCAAAGACGGCACTGCGCTTAACACACGCTATACAACTGCGCCGCAGTAGCGGCTTGACCTACGAAAAACTCCAGTCGGCGCAGTAGCGCCTTTGAAAAATCATCTAGTAATTTTTGTAGGGCTGTTAAGTATATTATTGATAGGCATCATAAAGAGTTTGATATCCTGTTATATATTGGATATTTACTTTTAAAATGCTATGGACTGATACAATTACCACAGAAGTTATCCAGAAAAAACTTTTATTTTACCTATAAAATAATAAAGAAAGAGGCAATAGATGAGAATGATATCTGTAATATCAACAATTGGGATGTGAATTTATCAAATTACGATTTGATATAATCTAAATGGATATCTATAAGCATACCAATTCGATCGCAACATCGATTACGTATATTTTATTTATTTCAGATTCCGATTCTGCTTGGCTTATTGATTGCGGGGATGTGGATACCGTTATTACCTGGGCTGAAAAGAACAAAAAAATAATTTCCGGTGTGTTTTTGACCCATACTCATTTTGATCATATTTATGGGTTGAACGGGCTTAAAAAAGCCTTCCCCGAATGTAAAGTATATACATCAATGGAAGGTATTAAAGGTCTCTATAACCCTAAGTTGAATATGTCTTTTTATTTTAGTGCTTTGTATCATGATACTGTTGGAACATTTGTCTTTGAGTATGAAAATGTATATCAATTAAGGGAATCTGATGTGGTTGAATTGGGGCAAAATATCAATATGGAAGTTTTTGAGACACCTGGACATGATAATAGTTGTTTGACTTATAAAATTGATAATTATTTGTTTACCGGAGATTCGTATATACCGGGAATAAGGATTATAGCTAATTTTCCTAAAAGCAATAAGAAAGATGCAGAGGAATCACTTAAAAAGATATTAGATCTAGAGAAAAAATACGATTTGATAATTAATGCAGGACACTAAAGAATAATATGAATATCCTCACCTTTGACATAGAAGAATGGTATAACTGTGATTTTATCACTCAAGACTTTAATTGGGATAAATACGAAGTTCGTATTTATGAAGGTGTTGATCGTATCCTTGCTGAGTTAGATGGACGCTAACAGAAGGCCACTTTTTTCTGCTTAGGCTGGATCGCAGAAAAACATCGGGAAGTAATTAAAAACATTCATAAACAGGGGCATCATATTGGGTGTCATTCTTATCAACATGAATTAAGTTTTCGTTTTGATAGGAAGGGTTTTAAATCGGATACTGAAAAGGCAAAATACCTGATTGAGGATATAATCGGGGAAGAAATTAACGCATACAGGGCACCGGGATTCTCAATTACAGAGAATAATTCGTGGGCATTTGATATTTTATCTGATTTAGGTTTCCAATACGATTGTTCTGTTTTTCCGGCGGCCCATGATTACGGTGGTTTTAAAAACTATGGGGAATCAGAACCTGCGATCATTCAACTTTCCAATGGAAAAAAAATAAAAGAATTTCCAATTAATATCCGTTCATTTATGGGGAAAAACCTTGTGTTTTCCGGAGGTGGTTTTTTTCGTTTATTTCCGTATTGGTTAATTAAGAAATGGACTAAAAAAGCTCCATATTTAATGACATATTTTCGTCCCCGTGATTTTGATGTCAATCAACTGGTAATAAAATCATTGCCGATGATCCGTAAATTTAAATCCTATGTTGGATTAAAAGATTCATTTGGAAAACTACAAAAATATTTAAGCGATTTTGAATTCGTCAATATCCAGGAAGCTGATAAACAAATAGATTGGGATAGAGCAAAAATAATTAAGATTGCGGATTAGTAGTGAATATACTTATTACCGGTATACATGGTTTTGTTGGGACTAACCTTGTAAAATCGTTGCATAATTATACTATTTATGAATTAAGTAATCATTCTTATTCTTTTGACGATTTAAATAGCTTGACTCAAATTGATGCCATTATTCATTTGGCAGGAAAAGCCCATGATACGAAGAATAAAACTGAATCAAAAGTATATTTTGATATAAATACCGGATTAACAAAAAAAAATATTTGATTGGTTTTTGCAATCAACTGCGAAAAAATTTATCTTTTTCAGTTCAGTAAAAGTAGCGGCTGATACGATAGATACTATATTGACAGAAAATGTAATCCCTTCACCAAGAGGCCCTTACGGTGAGAGTAAACTTGCGGCGGAGGAATATATCAAGACCACTTCCGCAAATATGTCTATTTCAAATAAGCAGATATATATTCTTCGGCCTTGTATGATTCATGGCCCGGGTAATAAAGGTAATCTAAATTTATTGTATAACGTAGCAAGAAAAGGTATTCCTTGGCCGCTTGGCGCTTTTGATAATAAGCGCTCATTTACTTCCATTGATAATTTGACCTATCTGATACATGAGTTACTTGAGCAAGATATCGCTTCCGGTATTTATAATATAGCGGATGACGAAGCATTATCAACGAACGAAATAATAAAAATAATAGGTGAGACGCGGTCCCGTAAGTGCAATATTTGGAGGGTAAATAAAGAATTGATAAAGGGAGTGGCGGTATTAGGAAATATCCTTCATCTTCCTTTAAACCAGGATCGGTTAAATAAACTAACTGAGAACTATATCGTATCAAATGAAAAACTAAAGAAAGCTCTGGGTATAGATTATCTCCCGGTATCGGCTAGAGAAGGATTGATAAAAACTATCCGATCTTTCGAATAGTAATGAAGAACGGCGGAACTTGGGAATCATTTTTTGAACGGTTTATATAAGTAGAAGGAATATATGAGTGAAGAAAAAAACAAAGACGACGAAATCGGCCTCATCGATCTCATTGCCATCCTCTGGCATCGAAAGATCATGATCATCGCCATCACTATTATCGCCATAATTGGGGTTCTTATATTTGCGGTTGTTTCTATCAAATTACCCGCAGAAACATCCCCGCTCCCCAATGAGTATACCTCCACCGCCCTCATGCTCATTAATGATTCCACATCATCTGGCGGCGGCATGGCATCTATGCTTAGTGGAAGCGGTCTTGGCGGTCTCGCAGGTCTTGCCGGTGTTAGTACCGGTTCGACTTTCAGTGATCTTGCCATCTACCTTGTTCGTACTAACAGCATGCTTGATTCCGTTATAGATGAATTTGACCTAATTACCCGATATAAAATTGGGAAAGCAACATCTCTCCGTGCCGATAGCAGGAATGTACTTAAAAAGAAACTTGCTGCTTCTTCGGATGAAAAGAGCGGTGTGTTTAGCATCAGTTTTACCGATACCGATCCCGTTTTTGCTCAAAGTGTAGTTAATTTCTGTGTAAATTACCTCCAAGCATGGTTTGATGAA
>BNUW01000105.1 GCA_025997655.1 Spirochaetia bacterium | reverse complement strand
TACGTCTATCATACCACACAACCGAGGTAAAGTCAAACAAACGACAAAACATCGCCACCTTGAAAAAAGGCTTGGAGACCTTTGCCCCCAAGCCTTTTCTTCTCCGGCGTATGGATGAGATGGAAATAAGGACCGCAAAAAGGCGTAAAAAACGTGAGATTATCATCGACATTGGAAAAGTGTCGATTGATATCGGTAAACTGGTATTGGGTAGCATAGCCTTGGGTGGTGTTCTTCGCGGGGATATCAAGCCACTAGCGTTGCTGATAGGCGGTTTTGCTACCAGCCTATTGCTTATTGTGCTGGGTATTATACTTCTAGCCATTACGAAGGAGTAAACTATGGTGTATTTTGTTGGAATTGTGCTGGTGATGCTTCCTCTCTGGATTGCCGGATTTGTCCTTGCATACCAGATTAAACATACCCGCTAGCACAGGGGTATAATACAGGCGGGATCGCCGGAATAAGCGGCAACAAAAGTATCAGACCGTAAGTTTGTCCGGCCCGGTTTAGTAATAGACCGGGCTTTTTTTGTGCGGGGGGGCTGGACATGGTAACTGGTGTTCACTTCGTTAAACACGGTATACTATGAATGAGGAGTCTTTTATGTCATTAGTACGAACCGAAATCACCTTGAAAAACACGGCTGACATGATCAGATCACAGGACGGACACATCAAGGAACAGGAAATCCGTCAAACCACTATTCGAGCGCTGGTCAACACCGGCGCGTGGACCCTGGTCATCGACCCTGCCACCCGTGAAAAACTGGGGCTCCGGATAATCAAAACCGAGACAGGTACCCTTGCCGATGGCACCGTGGCGGTTTATAACCTTGCGGGCCCGGTGGAAGTTATCTGGAAGAACCGCAGCGCAACCTGTGACGCCCTCGTGGTACCCGGCGCCGACGAAGTATTGCTGGGCGCAATCCCCCTTGAGGCCATGGACTTAATGGTCAACCCCCGTCTGGAAGAGGTGGTCGGCGCCCATGGCGATCAAATACTGCATACGTTAAAGTAACGCCATGAGAGTGCAAATGGCGTAAGCGCAGAGGGGAGGAAGGGATTACCATTTCTTTTCTTCCCCTCCGGGAAGCGTAACCTGCTTGAAATAATGTATAACATCATCAACGAGAACCGCATTAACGTATTTCACGCCATGCCGGCGCGCAAGCCACTTATGGCATTGCTAAACCGATAGGAGAACATGATGAAAGACTTAACCGATGCAGAAGCCGCCGCTTTGGACGAATACTACACCACCCATATCCCCAAAGTGGGACCCAATGAAGGCGGTTTTTTCGCAAATCGAACCCGGCGCTTGATGCCGGTGGATGACCTTTCCGCCGCCTACATTCGTTCCGCCTGTGAAGCCGAACACAAAACCCCTGTAGAGATCATTGGTGAACTGGTGCGGGAAAAAATCGCCGTTACCGGATAATCCGGCGAGGGCGGCCTTCTTCTTACCGCCCTAAAAAAGGCAGCCGGCTCCCGAACTTATGCCACTTCCCGGCGTTTCGTCGGACCAAAGCTCCGCTGCCCCCCTCTTCGATAATCTTAAACACAAAGGCCCCCGCGTTAGTATCATCCCCCGTAGGAACGGCAACCCCGTACACATCGTAGGGTTCGTTTTGGGATGACGCCATAAGCCCCTGGGCAAAGGCATGGAAGGAGGCGGACACCGAGGGGCCGATAAGGTCCGGGTCGTCCCGTCCGCCCCCGCCTGAGGTATCGGAAAGCACCAGCGCCAGGGTTCCCGTTTTACGGGCCTTAAAAACCGCGGCCAGTTCCTTTACCAGAAAAAACCAGCCCTTGATGCAATTGTTTACAATAATCTCGATATTGGCGGGATTCAAATCCGCCGCGTTCTTCCGTACCGTCGGGGGCGTACACACCAGAATAGCTTCGGTGATCTGCCCCAATTGGTTTTCCGCAGCCAGCGTCAGGGTACGGGCGGAAACGGGGCTGCCGGGGTTCCAGGCAAGGGGAACAAGCCCCGGTCCTGCCGGGGGAGCAGGCTGCCGGCGTTCCAAAGGGTAGGGAATAAGGGCGGCGCAAAAATGTTCCGCCCGTTTACCCGCCTCCGCCGCAATTGCTGCGGAAAGGGTAGATTCATTACCGGCGATAAGGATGCCCCTGGTCATCGTTTTTTACCCATGTACTGGGTCACCGTAACAATGGCGATCAGCACTAAGCCGACGACATCGGTCAAGAGGCCCGGGTGTATCAGGAGCAAGCCCCCGGCAATGAGGAGGAGCCGCAGGGGGAGAGCAATGTGGCGGCGCATATACCCTTCCAGTCCTGCCGAAAGGCCGAACATGCCAATAACGGAGGTGATTATGATACGGATAACCTCCGGAACCGTGGTGTCGATAAAGAGCATTGAGGGGCTGAAGACAAAAATATAGGGGATGATAAAGGCGGTGATCGCGAGGCGTGTGGCGGTGACCCCGGTCTTAATGGGGTTTGCCTTGGCAATCGCCGCCCCCGCATAGGCTGCCAGGGCCACCGGGGGGGTAATGTCCGCCACAATCCCGAAGTAGAACACGAACATATGGGCCGCCAGGACCGGCACCCCCATGCGTACCACGATGGGGGCGGTGATGGTGGCCATGATCACGTAGTTGGCCGTGGTGGGAATCCCCATCCCCAGGATAAGGCAGGCAACCATGGTCAGGACCAGGGCCAGGAAGAGGCTGTTATTGGCCACCGAGAGGAGCACCGAGATAAGCACCTGCCCCAGACCGGTGAGGGAGACGATCCCCACCACGATCCCCGCGATGGCGCAGGCCATGGCCACCCCAATGGTATTCCGGGACCCGCCGCAGAGGGCGTCCACAAAAGAAGCCGGGGTAAACCGGGTTTCCTTCCGAAAGAAGCTCACCACCACCGCTGCCAGGATGGCGAAACAGGCCGCATAGGCCGGGGTCTTTCCCCAGCTCATCAGGGCCACCAGGATGACCACCGGGAGAAAGAGGTAGCCCTTGGCGATGAAGAGCTTCCAGAAATGGGGGATTTCCTCCTTGGGAAGCCCCTTCAAGCCCAGTTTTTTCGCCTCAAAGTGGATCATCAGGAAGATCCCCGTAAAGTAGAGCATCGCCGGCAGGATGGCCGAAACGGCGATCACCGCGTAGGGGATATTGGTCAGTTCCGCCATGAGGAACGCGGCGGCCCCCATGATGGGGGGCATGATCTGGCCCCCGGTGGAGGCGGCGGCTTCCACCGCTGCGGCGAATTCCGGCTTATACCCGGTCTTCTTCATCACCGGAATGGTGACGCTGCCGGAACCCACCGTGTTGGCCACGGAACTGCCGGAGTACATCCCCTCAAGGGCGCTGGCGATGACCGCCACCTTGGCGGGCCCCCCGGAGGCGAACCCTGCTATGGAATTGGCCAGGTCGATAAAGAAGGTGGCAATCCCGGACTTTTCCAGAAAGGACGCCAGGAAAATGAAGAGCACGATAAAGGTGGAGCAGACCCCGATGGGGGTTCCGATAATACCGTCGGTGGTATAGAAAAGCTGATGCACCACCCGGCGCAGGGAAAACCCCGCCGCAAAGGCGTAGGTAATAAACCCCGCCGCCACCACCAGGATGGGAATCCCCACCACCCGGCGGCAGAGCTCCGCCAGGATGACTATCCCTATGACCCCCATAACCATATCCAGGGGCTGTAATAAAACTGCCCGGCCTACGATGACCTGGAAATTCACCACATAATAGAAGAATGCAATGGCCCCCAGGGTCCCCAGGAGGATGTCGTACCAGGCTATGCGGTTTTCATGCTTGGTCATGCCCCGCCGGATAGGGTAGAGGAGGTACCCGATGAACACCAGTATCCCCAGGAAGGCGCTCCGCCTGACCTGTTCCGGCAGGGATATCACCAGGGTGACCACAAACACATAGATGGTAAAAAGGATCAGGAGGCCCTTGATAATAATGTTTGGAACGCCGGAAAACCGCCGCACATTCGACTCCCGGTCAAACTGGGCAATGAGTTTTTCAGTTTCCTCTTCACTCAAGATGTGAATAGACTTATCGTGGGTCATACCCATACCTCCTTTGCTGTTTTTATCGCACCCTAATACTTATATGGGCATTTTGTCCGCACCGCTCCCGCAGGCTCACCTGTTCTTTTCCAATGATTAGCAGATGATCCGAAACGGTACCGACGATTAGATTAAGCTTTTTAAAGGATTGGGTAAACCCGGTGATAACCATTGCATCCCCGTCCCGCGTAAGGGTTTGCCCCTCATCAAGATCACTCTGCATACCCGCCCCAAAGCTTGAGAACCGGGTAGCCGTGGGCACAATCGTATCCCCCTCCACCCGGAAGGTGTCCCGCACCGGCGTCTGATTAACTGAATGGATGAATTCCAGGGAAAATTCCGTCCCCGTCTTTACCGGCCATCTGCCATAGACCCTGCCGGAATTCGCATCGGCGATGACAAGGTGCTTGCCGCCCGCCCCATAAAATACCGCCCCTGAAACTACAAGGGCGGCCAGAACAACGCCTGCAATGACGCAGGGCTGCAGTCGGGGCGCCCTATTTGACATCATTATAAATTTAAGAGTCCACGGATTACACGGATGAACACGGATAAGATAAAGAATTTTGTATTCTATCCGTGTTCATCCGTCTTATCCGTGTCCATCCGTGGACCTCTTTCCTACTTAATCGCGCCGATTTCCCGGAAGTACCGTTCAGCCCCGGGATGGAAGGGTACGGAGATACCGCTTACGGCATACTCCACCGACAATTCCGCCCCCTTGGCATGGGCCGTTTGGATCTGAGCCTTGTTTTCGAGCAGGGCCTTGGTAAGGTTATAGACCGTATCCGCCGGAACTTTTTTACTGACGATAAAGGTAGCCTTTACCGCCAGGGTATTTACCGGTGCGGTCAGTCCCTTGTAGGTATTCGCCGGTACGGGAAACTGGGTATAGAAGGGATAATCCCGCATAAGCGTCTGTGCGTGGGCATCGTCAATTTCAAGAACCGCGATCTCTTTTCCAATGGCCAAATCCACAATGGCGGTGGTGGGCGCCCCGGCAACGCAGAAGAACGCGTCGATCTTGTTGTCCCGGAGTGCATCCGCAGATGCGCCGAAGCTGAGGTTTTGCTTATTGATGTCGTTAAAGGTAATCCCATATGCTTGAAGGATCTGCTTGGCGTTGAATTCGACACCGCTCCCCGCATCCCCCACGGAGACATTCTTCCCCTTGAGGTCCGCGATGGTCCGGATACCCGTTGCGGGATTGACCACCACCTGACAGACTTCCGCGTAGAGCGCCGCCATGGCGGCAAAATCCTGGGTTTGCTCCCCGGTAAAGAGATCCACCCCCCGGTAGGCGTAATCCATCACGTCGTTCTGTACGATGGCAATTTCCACTTCCCCTGCGGCAATAAGCTGAATATTTGCCTTACTCGCCCCGGTGGACTGGATGGTGATGGGAACCTTGGTTTTTTCGGTCAGAACCTGGCCCACCGCCGACCCAAAGGCATAATACGTACCGGTATTTCCCCCGGTAGCCATGCGGAGCTGCTGGCTGCTCCCCTTGGCATAAGCGCCAAGGGTTAAACCCAGAAACAACACTGCGGTAATGAAAAGAGCTCTTGTACCTTTCATTTTTCTCCTCCTTCTAAACTAAATAGACTTTAGATCAAACCCCAGGGGTCAGAATATTAGAAGTAACCATAAGAATTTATTCACATTTGGGGGAAGTAAGCAATCGGGCAAGGCGGATTCGAACCGCCGACCTCCTAGTCCCGAACCAGGCGCGCTACCAACTGCGCTATTACCCGAAAAACCCGTCTCTCAAGACAGGCAGTGGACCCCTGGGACCAAAGTCCTTGAATCCAACGGGAGCGACGGGGCTTGAACCCGCGATCTCCGGCTTGACAGGCCAGCGTGATAAACCAGCTTCACTACGCCCCCATGAGTTCTAATAGCTTAATAAATGGGTAAAAAAAAGTCAAGCAGTACGAAACACGTTTTTGATCAGCCGCTTTCCCGGCAGACGGTAAATGTCAAAATCCGAGTCAATACTGATGATGGACATGATGCCCCGTTTTTCCGCTGCCAGTACCAGGGTCGCATCGGCAAAGTCCATAGGCAAATCGTGGTATTGGTTTATCAACGCAGATACCCGCAAAAGGTCGCTCTGGGAAATATCCTGGAGGATGAGTCCCCGGCGGTTCACCCACTCAAAAAAATCCATCTGGGCCTTGATGCTGAAGTCCAGCATATAGCAAACCTCGGTAAGTACCGCCAGGGTGCTTACAAACCGGTAGCTTTTCCCCCGGAGAAAGTCTTTTATCCGTTCATGATAATTATCATCCCGGTCAAAGAGGGCTATCAGGGGGCCCGCATCAATGAGAATGGTGTTTAGCATGGAGTTTTTCCTTTATACGGTTTTTATAGTCCAGAGACAGGCCGCCATCCCCGCTGCCGTACTTCCCAAAATAGGCTTCTCCAAGCTCCCAGGAGCTTTTTTCTTCCTCCTTCTGGGCCAGGTAGGTTGCCACCGCCTCTTTTACACATTCGGTCTTGGTCATACCCCTTGCTTTAGCGCTTACATCAAGACGATACTCTAAATCTTCGGGCAATCTGGCACTGGTCATGGCGTTTTTCTCCTGTAATACACAGTGTACTACAGGAATCTCCCCTTGTCAAGTACATTTTACCAGGGCCCAGACCACCCGGCATTCCTCGGAACTATCGTTGAAGCTGATGTGTTCCTCCCCGGCGGGGATAAAGGTAGCCGAGCCAGCCCCGGCTTCAAAGACCTTCCCGCCGATTTTGGCCTTTATGGTCCCGGCAATGACGAAACCATACTCGTCCTCCTGGTGAATCGCCGGGGGAGCGATCATGCCCGGGGGAAAGACCCCCAGGCCCATTTGAACCCCCTGCCCGGCAGGGGAGCCGTCTGCGGCCATTCCACCCTTGAAGAAATCCGTCATGACCACCCCATCAGGGCGTTTGGTTGAGGACAGTTTATCCGCTTCAAGAACTATCATAATTTACCTCCGGGATTAATACCGCGATTCTACCATGGTTTTTAAAAAAACACTATATTCTACACAAACCAGTTGACAGATACTGAAACTTCCCCTTATGTTTCAAGGGAAATCACTTACAATGGAGAAAGCTATGGTTCTGTTCAGAGAGTACAATGACGTTTTTCCATCCTTCCAGGCCATGGATGACGATGACGATGATGATCTGGATGAAGAAGACAATTTTGATGACATGGAAGACGATTTTGAAGATGAATTTGAAGACGAATTTGATGACGATGATGACGACGACGAATTCGATGACGATGATGACGACGACGATGATTTCGATGACTTTGAGGAGGACCCGGATTTCGACGACGACCTTGACGATTAAGAGGGCGGAGACCGCGGCCGCTTAGGGGTCTATTATTAAGGCGGCGCTCCAGAGGCGTTCCAGTTCATAGAATGAACGGGAATTCGCGGACATAAGGTGGATCACGATGTTCCCCAGGTCGGTAAGGTTCCATTCGTCATCGGCGCCGGTTTTGCGGTGTCCCCGGAGTATTGTCATGCCCTTTTCCCGGGCATAGTCCTTGATGTGCCGCTGCAGGCCCTGAAGATGGGTGTTACTGGAAACCGTGGCGATCACAAAAAAGTCGGTCCAGTAGTTGATTTCCCGAAGATCCATCACGATGACCTCTTCCCCGCGGTGTTCCCTGATAAGGGCGGCTAATTCGAGGGCGGCGTCATCCGCCCGAGGTAAATCTTCCATTAAAGTCCTTTCCAATAATAAGGGTAAAATCCGAACGATATTCCAGGTTCGGGATTTGTATATCCACGTCTATGTCAGACCGGATGTTTCGGCAGCGGATGACCTCTCCAAAAATTTTGGCCATATCATCATACCCGGAGTGATCCACAATTTCCGTACGTTCGTAATCGCTGTGGTCCGCGTTACCGATGGAAATAACATCATACCCGAAACCCCGGAGCAGATCTGCGGTCCTTCCCGCAAGCCCCGCCGTGGTGGTTCCGTTCAGGACCTCTACGGTAAAGACCCGCTCGGAAGCCGACCCCTCCACCGGCCTGGTAAGGGCTGCGAGGGACTGGCGGACGATGTCCTTGATTAGGCTGCCGTCGTAGAGGGGAAAGAGGAGTACCTGTGCCGAAACTTCCCGGGCGATACCCTGAACGGACTGGATATTCACCCGCTCCGTATCAAGCTTGGCCAACTCGTCAAAAAGCCGGACCCGGGTCCGGTGATCCAGGTGCGTTTTCAGCAGGGGTTGGTATATCTGGCTCACACTTGCCTGCTTGAGGTAGCCGTTTTTTTCCCCCAGCCGCCTGATAAGGCCAAGAAAAAACCGCTGCCGCCGGAAATGGGCCAGTTCCCGGTCCTCCTCGGGAAGCTCATAGGTGATGTAGCTTCGGGCTTTATCCCCATCCAGCCGGGTTACCCCTGAGGGGAAGAGTATCCTGTTGTCCTTATCGTATATTTCCACCCGGGCGGGGATAAACAGTTCCACCCCTTCGATTAAATCCACCACCTTTCCCAGGTTCTCCAACTCCAACACAACGGAAAAATTGATCTCAATGCCCAGAAATTTTTCTATTTCCCCCTCAAAAAGGCTTATTCTTTGGGGGTC
>BNUW01000104.1 GCA_025997655.1 Spirochaetia bacterium | reverse complement strand
GATTGGCTTGCCGGGGTGGGATACTCCGTCAGCGCGCTGCGGATAAACGGCGCGCCCCCCCTTGGGGCCGTTTCCCTGCAGGATGCCTTTAGCCGGACCTTGGATGAAATAAATACCCTGGATATCGAAACCTCAAGCCTCCCCCTGCTTATGATTGAAGCCCTGGTGGATACCCGGCTTACAATTACTGCCTACGGCAGCGCTTCCTTTGAAACACAGCGCAGTATCGGGCAAGCCTGGGAAGAAAGCCCTTCGGCGAGTTTCCTTGCGGAGCGGATGCCGGACCTATTTGACTGCGTTACCCGCAGCTTCCGTGGCGAGGGGCTGGCGGCGCAAGCCCTGGCGGCCCTGGTTGAGGAACGGCTGCGGGAACTGCGGGACCCCCCGGCGGAACTGGGCGGCATGGAGGGCCTGGTGGAGGGCACGGCGAAGCGGCTTGAAGACCTGCCCCTGGATATCCAGACCGGAAAGGATGGCCGGGCGGCGGAAACGGTACAGCTCTTTTCCAATATTGCGGAAAAACTCTTCCGGATCTTCTCGCTGCTCAAACTGGAAGGGCTTATTCCCGGTGCACTCCTGATAGATACCGTACCCTGCAATGCGTTTATCGATGATTTCAGCGCCGCCTTGAAGGAATTACTGGCGGCATACGAAGTAAAGGATGCGGTCCTGGTAGGGGATTTGGCGGAATATGAACTGGCGCCCCGGCTGCGGGCTTTCTATCGTAGTATAGGGGGAACCGGTTGACCGGGGGCTTATATCTTCTTGATGTGTTTTTCAAATCCTCCGGCGAGGATAAGCCCTGGATTGGGGTGGTTTTCGGGATAGTCTTTGGGGGCGGATTCCTTTTTTTACTGATCCGCTCCATCTTAAAAAACCGAAAAAGCGCTCCCGGAGCGTCCCGGCTCAGCGGCCTCGCCCTGTATAAAATTGCCAAAACCTATGGGCTGGATAGGTCCCAGAGCAAGGCATTGGCGGATGTTTTCCGGGAAGATGCGGACAGGGCGTCAGAGGAAGATCCCCTTGAGGTGATAAAGGACCCCGCACTACTGGACGACCAGTTTAGGCGGGCCTACCAGCGCATCGGGGATTCCGCGGTGGATGAGGCGGCGGCCCAGCGGCAGATAAGTCTGCTTTTTTCCGCCAGAAATGCCATTGACGCCGTCCAAAATACCACCGGGACTGCAGAGCGGGCCAATCAGATACATCGCCGGTTCAGGCGTCGGCAAATCTCCCTCTCCTGCAGCCTCGCCATGGTTACGGTGCGGGAAGTAAAGGAAAACCATAAACGGGTGCGGAAAATGTCCCTGGACGGCCGCCGCTTCAATGGTGACATCGTTGATATTTCCATAGGCGGCTGTTCTGTCCAAAGCGCCGCGGCAATAGAGCCCGGGGCCAGGGCAAAAATAGAGTTTTCATCCGCTGGTTCTCCCCGGGCCGCCCTGGGACAGGTTCTCCGGGTGAACCGGACGGGGGCATACGGGACCTTTCATATGAAATTTATTACCATACCCACCGGCGCCCTGAATGTTATTAACGCACTGGTGTTCGAGTACGGCAGGGCTTAACAAGTAAAAAAAGTGAGGGCGGAATGAAAATCATAGGGATTAAAAATATTGTGCGGAAGGATGTACCCATTTATTACCGGCGTTTGTTTACCGGCAGCCTTGAAATTGATCTTATGGGGAAGAACCTGGAACGGACCATTGATTTTACGATTGAAACCCTGCCCACCGGCATGAACCAAGTGTCGGTTACCATTGCCGACCCCATTGATTATCCCCTGGTTCCCCTGATGCGGGAATTGAAACAGTTTATCGCCGTCCTGGACGAAACCGGGGGCCTTCCTGGTTAGCCTTATTTCCGATTCCCCGGAACGAACCATGGCCATTGGGGAATGGGTAGCCCAAAACCTTAAGCGGGGCAGCGTTGTCGCGCTCCGGGGCGGCTTAGGCACGGGGAAAACCTGCCTTACCAAGGGTATCGCCCGTTTTCTTGGCATACAGGAAGAAGTAACCAGCCCCAGCTACACCATTATTTCCGAGTACTGCGGCGCCGGAAAACTTCCCTTCTACCATATTGACGCCTACCGTCTGGCGGGTGACGATGATTTCGAAGCCCTGGGGGGGGAGGAGTATCTCTACGGCGAGGGGATTGCGGTCATTGAATGGAGCGAGCGGCTTACGCGCTCAATTCCGGAGGCGGCAATCCTTATCGAAATAAGCCTGCTTGCAGGGGATCGGCGCCGGATTGACATTGAAGGTTTGCGATGAACATACTTGCCCTGGATACGGCCGGCGCCGTCCTGTCCCTTGCCCTTTCTTCGGGAACGGAGGTTTGGTATTTTGAGATGGATGGCGGATTACGCCATGGGGAACTGCTCATGGATGGGGTGGACCGGCTGCTGACCGGCGCCGGCATGGAACCTGCCGACCTTGAATGTGTAGCCTGTATGCAGGGACCCGGCTCCTTTACGGGGCTGCGGATAGGCTTTGCGGCGGCGAAAGGGCTGGCCCTTGCCCTGGGGATTCCCCTGGTTTCAGTCCCCACCCTGGATTGCATGGCCCTGCCGCCGGCGGCCTGGCCCGGCCCCGTCCTGCCGGCGATGGACGCAAAGAAGGACCGCTTTTTTACCGCCCTGTATTCGAATGGTGTGCGGGAAAGCGATTATCTGGACGCATCACCGGCGGAAATTGCCGGGATGATTTCGGGAACAGAGGATCCGGTGCTGCTAAGCGGTCCGGCGGCGGAGCAGCTGCGGGACAGCATCAATGCCCTTACCGGTGACCGGCGCCGGTTTTTTATTGACCCCTCAGGGAAACGGGGAAAGGCCCGGGAACTATTGGACATTATCACCAAAAGGGGTATACTGGCACAGAATGCGGAGGCCGGCCCCCTCTATGTGCGAAAGAGTGATGCGGAATTGACCTTTGAAACTAAATAGGCAAGAGCAGGTTTGTATGGCGTTGGAAAACGGAACGGCGGATAGTAAGGAACTCGAAGAATTGGAAACTCTTGAGGAACTGGACCCCTCCGAAGAGCTGTCATACTCAACCGGAGATTCCCCTCTTGAAGAAAACGAGAACGATACGCCGGAACATTCTTCCATTGACTTATTTGAAAATAGTATATTCCCCGTATTACGCATTAACCGGGACTTCCACATCCGTTACGCCAACCCGGGCTCCCAAAAGCTCTTTTCCATGGTACAACAACTCCGGCGGAAAAATTTCCTTCAAACCTTTGGGCAGTTTTTTGACCGGGAGGATATCCGGAATATCCAGGATACCGTGTCCGGAAGAAAACCCGGATATTTCTGGAAGGGAGAAGCCCAGATAAAAAACCGGGAGGTTATCACCGTCCAGGCAAAGGTGTACCTGTTCCCTGCGGATCTGACGGTCAGGGAGCCGACGGAATTTATCGTGATGTTTGACGATGTAACCGCAGAGAACCGCGAACTCCTGCTCAGTGTCTTCTCAAGCCTCCTTAAGGCGTCAAAACTCAAGGATAACGATACGGGGCAGCACGCAACCCGGGTGAACATTTATTCCCGCGCCCTCGCAGAAACGCTCTACCGGCGCCCCGGCTATGAACAGGTGGATGCTGATTTTGTTGAAGATATCGGGCTCCTGGCGTCCATGCACGATGTGGGAAAGATTGGAACCCCCGATGATATCCTTAATAAGCAAGGCCCCCTCCTGGATTGGGAATGGCAGGTGATGAAGGAACACACCAAGAACGGCGCCTTTATCATGGCAACCTATCCCAATCCCATGGCAAATGAGATAGCCCTGAGCCACCATGAGAAGTGGAACGGCGCCGGTTATCCGTTTCAACTGGAGGGGGAAATGATCCCCCTCTCCGCCCGGATTGTGGCCATAGCGGATGTCTACGATGCCCTGCGAATGAAGCGGGGCTATAAAGCCCCCTTTGATCATCAAAAAACGACACAAACCATAAAAGACGGCCGGGGCGTTCATTTTGATCCCGACTTGCTGGATGTCTTTACTGCCATGTCGGATAGGTTTAATGAGATATTTGAGAAAAATAAAGATTAGCAAGGCGGCAGCCTGTCACTTTACATCCGCCACGGTAAAGTTCACATATCCATCCGGCGTATTCGTAGTAGGATGCTGCAATCCATTAGTAAGCTTAGGCACCGTCTCCGACACATACGTGTCCAGTTCCTTCATCGTTACCTTCCCGTCTTTGATAAGATCCGCCGCGCCTTTCATCCCCTGAATAATGGCGTAGGTAAAAAAGCCGTGTCTAAGCTTAGGGTCCTCCTGGGACAGTTCGCTCCCCCGGCTGGACGTGAAGATCACCGTGCTGTTGTCCTGGAGGGAGCGCACCAGTTGGTTGTTCTCCACCGCACGGGTTTTTCTGCCGCTGGTCCCCTCGGAATGGCAGGCGTCGATAAACACCAGTTTCTGCCCCGGCACATCCAGTACCGCATTTATTTCCCGGTAACTGATGCTGCGGGAGGGGCGAATGGCTCCTTCATCAGTAAAGGATGCGTCGGACGGCAGGAAGTAGAAGTTCCCCCCGTCATCGTTCATCCCGTGGCCCGCGATAAACAGCGCCACCACATCCCGCTGCCCGGCCTGTTTGAGAAATTCAAAGTTATCAATGATGTTTTCCCTGGTGGGCGCAATTGCCGAACCATCGGCTACCAGGCGGCTGTTTACCTTCCGGTAGAGCTTCCCCTCCTGTGCCTTGAAAGCATCAATGATCTCCTTTGCATCGTTCACCGCATAACTCAGGTTAGGCGCTTGGACAGCATCATAGCGGTTGATGCCGATACTCAGTATCCACAAATTGGGGAGGATGTCCTGCTGTGCTGAAACGGCTTGCCGCCAGATCACATCCACCGTATCCCGGCCTTCGGAATAGGGGTTGGAGGCCAGCACCTCAATATGGTTCTGCCCCGGATTCAGGTTGATGGGAAAGCGGAAGTCCACCCGATTTTCGTTTCCCGTAACATTCAACCCCGTGGCCACCACCGAGATGCCCCGGCTCCCGGTCAGTTTACTGGTCTCGTCACTCCCCACCATGCGGCCGTTTACCAGAACCTTTATAGTTTTGATGGGCTGCCGTTGATCAGCTACGGAAACCGAAAGTTCCACCTGTCCCGCAGTAACGCTGCCGCCGTTATCGGGGCTGCGGATCACCACCACCGGGGGTTCAAAGGAGGCGGCGTTTTGGATGGTCGTAGCGGCAGCGGCGATACGGGTACCGGTGTTGCCGGAAAGCCGGGCTTCCACTATGGCGGGTTTGTAGAAGGTAGCGCGGTACTGGTCTATGCCGTAAACATTGTTGCCGATGCGGACATTGAGATGGTCATCGCCCTTGGGGGAAGCGTTATAGTAGCCGTCAGGGGCGAAACAAAGCCACTCGCCATCATCAAAGCTGATAAACTGGGCGAGTTCCCTGCCTGTTCTTGCATCCCAAAGACGGGTAGTGTTATCCCCAGAGCCGGAAGCAAGCGTCTTTCCATCGGGGCTAAATACTACCGAGGATACGTAACTTGAATGACCGGATAAGGTTCTGATTTCCCGCCCCGTTGCGGCATCCCATAGTTTGATGGTTTTATCCCCAGAGCCGGAAGCAAGCGTCTTTCCATCGGGGCTATATGCCACCGAGCTTACGGTATATGAATGACCGGATAAGGTTCTGATTTCCCGCCCCGCTGCGGCATCCCATAGTGTAATCGTGTTATCATAAGAGCTGGAAACAAGCGTCTTTCCATCGGGGCTAAATGCCACCGACCTTACAACCCATGAATGGCCGGATAAGGTTCTGATTTCCCGCCCCGTTGCGGCATCCCATAGCTTGATGGGATCATCAATAGAGCCGGAAGCAAGCGTCTTTCCATCGGGGCTAAATGCTACCGAGGTTACGCCAGATGAATGGCCGGATAAGGTTCTGATTTCCCGCCCCGTTGCGGCATCCCATAGCTTGATGGTATCATCAATAGAGCCGGACGCAAGCGTCTTTCCATCAGGGTTAAATGCTACCGAGTATATGTTATCTGAATGACCGGATAAGGTTCTGATTTCCCGTCCCGTTGCGGCATTCCATAGTTTAATCGTGTTATCATAAGAGCTGGAAACAAGCGTCTTTCCATCGGGGCTAAATACTACCGAGGTTACGCCAGATGAATGACCGGATAAGGTTCTGAGTTCCCGACCCGTTGCGGCATTCCATAGTTTAATCGTGTTATCATAAGAGCCGAACGCAAGCGTCTTTCCATCAGGGCTAAATACTACCGAGGTTACGCCAGATGAATGACCGGATAAAGTTCTGAGTTCCCGTCCCGTTGCGGCATCCCATAGTTTGATGGTTTCATCACTAGAGCCGGAAGCAAGTGTCTTACCATCGGGGTTAAATGTCATCGAGATTATGATTCTTGAATGAGCGGATAAGGTTCTGATTTCCCACCCCGTTGCGGCTTCCCATAACTTGATGGTTTTATCCCCAGAGCCGGACGCAAGCGTCTTTCCATCAGGGCTAAATGCTACTGATTCTACTCTATCTGAATGACCGGATAAGGTTCTGATTTCCCGCCCCGTTACGGCATCCCATAGCTTGATGGTTTCATCCGCAGAGCCGGAAGCAAGTGTCTTTCCATCGGGGCTAAATGCCACCGATCTTACGCTGTCTGAATGACCAAATAAGGTTCTGATTTCCCGACCCGTTGCGGCATCCCATAGTTTGATGGTTTTATCCCCAGAGCCGGAAGCAAGCGTCTTTCCATCGGGGCTAAATACCATCGAGTTTACGCCACTCGTATGTCCCAACTGCGGAAACACCGCCACATCCTGAGCCGCCGCAGAAGAACCCACCCCGGTGTACAACAGTGCCGTCAAAAATATGGTACAAATCCGTTTCATAAACCAACCCCTCTGCAGCATTTCTCATTAACTCACAAACCATTCCCCCTCAAAACATCACCGAACCCCAAAGAACTTCTTCACTTCCTTCTCAATCAGTGACGCAGGAATAATACCCGGTTTGTCCAGTATCGTTACATCGACCCTATTAGCTATCTGGTACTGACCAACAATGCCGCTTGCCTGGAAATTACCTTCCCGTTCGTCTCCCCTAAAACTGCCGCCCTTTGCCGCAATGCCGGTTTTAACCATGTTTACGGCTTGGGTTAGATTACCCGGTTTATCGAAAGAGAAACTGTACCCGCGATTGTTATTAACACCCCTTGTGGCAGAGGCGGTATTTTTATCTCGCTGTTGATTTATAGATACGATCACATTGTTGCCGTCAACCCGGTAATTTCCCTTAAAACCGTTCCCACTAAAAGACCCTTCCCGTTCATTCCCGGTAAATTGCCCGCCCTGTCCCACAATTTCCATTTTGAGGGTTTGTACCGCTTCCGCCATGTTTTCCGGTTTCCGGTAGGTAAACGTCTCGGTGCCAGTACTGGGCGCTACCGTAGTAAAGGTAAAACGAGTAGTCCCTGTTATGCTTTCAAATAGACCCTGCTGTGGGCTTTGCACTTTTACAGTACGGTCAGCCACAGAATTAGCTATCACGTCCTTAGTGGCTTTTACCTCTGCCAGCTCTGAATCAGGAAGGTCGATGGGCATAGTTGAAACCACGACATAAATGGTCTCCTGCCCGTACGGTTCACCTATTTCAAATTCCGATCCTCCTTTGGGTATGGTGATTTCGGTCTTTGCCGGTAAAAAATTATCTTTTTCATATCGATTTGGAAAAATCCTTTGACGGATATTATTTACGTCTATGTGAAAAACCGAGAAATAGCAGTCCTGGTCCGCTTTCAGTTTTATGCTTAACATATCACCCTTATAATAAATCTGGTCATCATGATTAGGCCAGGCTTCAATGGAAATTGACTTTGCACTTGCAGGTGTAGGGATAGGAGCAGCGTTAGGTAAAGAAGTAAGTGGAGATATGATTTGAGTACGTGGGGCTAGGGGCTCAAAAATCTTTTCTTTTTCCCTGACTTCATTTTCATTTTTTGCATTCTCTGGTTTTATGGCTATACCTAAATCTTCCAATTCTTTGATTGGGATTTTAAAAACCGATGATCTAATTGTCGAATTATACTTAATAGAAATTAAGGTAAGAGTCACCACGACAGAATCCCCCTCCGTCGTGTACGTCCCGGTGATTTCTCCTTTTTCCGTTCCATCCACCGCTACCGGGGGACGACCGGCCCCGCGGGTATTAACTACCCGGTATTTTCTGCTATTATTGCCTGCAAACAGGTTTATTTTGGTATACAGCCGCTGTGACAAATCGGTAGGCGTATCGGTGCCCGCGATGGTCACGGGTCTAATGCTCACCTCTATGACCACGTTTCGCCGTGAAACCAAATCATCAACCGCCTCCTTTACCTTTGCATCAATACTCTGAGCGGAAAGCGCTGCGGCGCACAACAATACAAAAACACCGGTTAAGACAAGATTCTTTTTCATTTCACACTCCTTTTCTCACATAGTTCATTTTATTAAAAGCCCGCGTTCATTCACGCGGACAATCTTGAATGGTTTTGCAGGAATACCCCCGCTCATTTCGCAAAGTGCCAGCACATACCCATAATCGGGAGCCTTTATAATTCCGCTGACCAGCGAGGTTTCCCTGAACTCAGCATCTCTGATAATTCCACTGACAGACACGGTCTCCCGGAATTCAGGGGCTCTATATTCCTGCCGCCATATCCTGACGCCGGAATCGATACTGTTAGTGTTGAGGGCCTGGATAAAGGGTGTTCCCCCTTCCCCGCTGCTGTTTTTAGCGTTCATGGTTCCGACAAGGACGATCTGTCCATTCTCTTCATCAAGAACCGCATCCTTCAAAAACCTTTTGTTTTACAAGGTACTCGGCGGCGCCGATGGC